>NZ_CM001024.1:1489711-1789711 GCF_000160775.2 Aeromicrobium marinum DSM 15272
TCGCCCGGGCGGCGGCGCGGGCGGCGGTCCCACTCATGCGGCGATCCTCTCGACGGCGCGCAGCCGGACCGACTGCGCGCGGGGGTTCTCGTCGATCTCGGCGGGTGACGCGAGCTCGGCTCCCCGGGTCAGGGACCGGAACTCGGCGGCATGACCGGCCGGGACGAAGGGCAGGTCCCGGGGCACCTGGGTGGTCGTGATGCGGGCGAAGGTCCGCTTCGTGATGCGGTCCTCCAGCGAGTGGTAGGCCAGCACGACGACCCGCCCGCCCGGCCTCAGCGCCGAGAGCGCCGCCGGCAGCGCCCGCTCGTACGCGCCCAGCTCGTCGTTGACCTCGATGCGCAGGGCCTGGAAGGTCCGCTTGGCGGGGTTGCCGCCGGTCCGGCGCGCTGCCGCAGGGATCGACCGGCGGACCAGGTCGACCAGTCGCGGGCTGGTGTCGAAGGGGTGCTCGTCCCGCTCGGCCACGACCGCGTCGGCGATCCGGCGGGCGAACTTCTCCTCGCCGTAGGTGCGCAGCACCCGGGCCAGGTCACCGGCCGCGTAGGTGTTGAGCACCTCGGCCGCCGTGATGCCGGTCGTCGGGTCCATCCGCATGTCCAGCGGCGCGTCCTGGGCGTACGCGAAGCCCCGCTCCCCCACGTCGAGCTGCATCGAGGAGACACCGAGGTCGAACAGGACACCGTCGACCCGCTCGACGCCGGCCTCGTCGAGCGCGTCCGCGATCCGGTCGTAGACGGCGTGGACCAGGGTCACCCGTCCGGCGACGTCGGCCAGCCGTTCGGCCGCCAGCCGCAGGGCGTCCGGGTCACGGTCGATGCCCACGACCCGCAGGTCGGGGAACCGCTGCAGCATCGCCGCGGTGTGCCCGCCGAGCCCCAGCGTCGTGTCGACGACGACGGCAGCCTCCCCGGCGGCCTCGACGGCGGGCGCGAGCAGGTCCAGCACCCGGTCCAGCGCCACCGGCACGTGGGAGGGGCGGGTGTGCCCGTCCCCCACGTGTCCGTTCATCGGGTGCCCAGTCGGACCAGCAGCACGAACAGCCCGGCGACGACGACCGACAGCGCGAGCGACAGCGCCATCTGTGCCACCGCGTCGGCCACCTCGTGGCGGATGCGGCGCGGTGCGCGGTTGTCGGTCATGCGGCGACCTCCTCGGTGCGTCGGCGGGTGGGGGTCCGTGGGGCCAGAGCCCCGTCCGGGTGTCTCTGACGCCGGGGAAGTGCGTCAGAACCACTCGGCCGGGGATCTCGCCACACGGGCTGGTGGGTGCTGGAAGGGTCAGGGAGCGGTCGCACGGTCAGAAGATCCCGGGCATCACCTCGTCGGACATGTCGGAGAAGGCCTCCTCCTGGCCGGCCGAGAACTCGGTCCAGCGCTCGAGGTCCCAGATCTCGATCCGGTCCATGGCCCCGACGACGGCGCACTCGCGGCCGAGCTGGGCCCACTCGCGCAGGACCGGCGGGATCGCGATGCGGCCCTGCTTGTCCGGGACCTCCGAGGAGGCGCCGGAGAACAGCATCCGGAAGAAGTTGCGTGCCTGCTTGTTGGTGAAGGGGGTGTCGCGCACCCGGTCGGTGAAGGAGCTGAACGACTCCGGGGTCCACCCGTAGATGCAGTTCTCCTGGCCGCGGGTCAGCACCACGCCGTGCTCCAGCCGCGGCCGGAACTTCGCCGGCAGGAAGAGCCGACCCTTCTCGTCCAGGCGCGGGGTGAAGGTGCCGAAGAAGTTGGCCACGTCGACGTTCATCGCGTGCCTCCCCTTCGTCTCCGACCACCGGTCGATCCACCTGTCGCTCCATTTCGCTCCACAGTACTCCACTTTGCTCCACCATGGTGCACGAAAGCGCCACTTCTTCGAGCGTGTCGGGGCGCGGCGACCGCGGGGGCGCATCGGAGGTCACCTGCGGGCGCACGAAAAAACCGCCCCCGAGGGGGCGGTTCGGCTCCGGGTGGAGCGAAGTGGAGGGCCGAGGGCCCGATTCAGGGCCGGCGGTTCACCGGATCAGCTGTTGTCGCCGTCCTGACGGCGCTGCCAACGCTCCTCCATGCGGTCGACGAAGGATCCCGACGGCTTGCCGGGCGAGCTGCCGGACGTGGCCGGACGCGGGTCCTCCGCGGTGAGCGCTCCGCGCTTCCACGCACCGACGACGACGTAGGCCGACCCGAGCATGAGGAGGAATCCGATGACGCCCAGCCAGGTGAGTGCCGCCACGGCACCGCCGAAGAGCAGGCCGATCCCACCGAGGAAGCCCAGGACGCCGAGCACCGCCACGCGACGGTTGCGCGCGGCAAAGACCGATCCGCGCAGGGTCGAGGCGAAGTCGGGATCCTCCTCGGCCAAGGACTGCTCCAGCTGCTGGAGCAGGCGGGCTTCTTCGTCAGAGAGCGGCACGGTTGCCTCCTGGTGGTGAACTCTGGCTCAAGTCTAGGCGGGCGATCGTCTGCAAGCCACCGGAGAACGCCGTGAAATCCTCCGAGGCCCCCAGCAGCCGCTCGAGGTCCATCAGGGCGGCGCGTTGTGCGGCGTCCCCGTCGACCACGGTACTGGGCACCAGGTCACTCACGACGCGTCGACCGACGTGCCGGACGACCGACAACCCGCACCCGCCCACCAGCGCCTCGACCTCGGCGGTCACGAATCGTCGGGGACCGTCGCGGCGCAGGTCCCAGTCGGCGGCCGACCGGTCGTGCAGGCGGCTCGCCGCGGCGAGGTCGCCGGCCATGGCCCGGGTGAGCACCGCGGCGTTGCGCCCCGGGACCAGGACGCTGAGCAGGCCGCCGGGACGCAGCATGGCCGGGACGGCCGACAGCACGGTGGCCGGCCGGTCGACGTGCTCGAGCACCCCGTGGCACAGCACCAGGTCCGCCTCACCGTCGGGGACGGCCGCACCGAGGTCCTCGAGGTCGCCCGCCACGGCGGTGACCAGGTCCTCGACACCGGCCTCGACCGAACGCCGGTGCAGCGAGGCGAGTGCGTCGGGACTGGAGTCGACGACCGTGAGGCGGTGCCCCAGCCGGGCCAGCCGGACGGCGTCGGCACCCGTGCCGCCGCCGAGATCGACCACCCGGAGGCTGCCGGACGGGCCGGCGGCGACGACGTCGAGCACGGCCTGCCAGACCACGTCGAGACGAACGGGACCCATGTGTTCACTGTGTCACACGGCTCACTAGGGTGCGCCCATGGCTCGAGTCGTGGTGGTGGGTGGTGGGTTCGCCGGACTCTCGGCCGCCGCGCGACTCGCCAAGCTGCACCACGACGTGACACTGCTCGACGCGGCGGACCGGCTCGGCGGCGGTCTGCACGGCATCGAGATCGACGGCGCACGGTGGCCGCTGCACCCCGAGCTGGTGACCCTTCCCGGCGTGTTCCGCGACCTGTTCCGCAAGTCCGGGCGGCCCATGGACCGCACGCTCGGGCTGGAGCCGGCGCCCGGTCGGCGCCATGTCTTCGCGGACGGCGAGGTCCTCGACCTCCCGATGGGGCGCCGGGCCGACCAGCACGACGCCGTCACCGCGGCGTTCGGGCAGGACGACTGGTCGACATGGGTCGACGGGCAGGACCAGGTGTGGGAGGTGCTGCGCCGCCACAGCCTCGACGTCGTCCTCACCGGACCCGACGCCTTCGACCGCGACGCCCGACGCGTCCTGCGACCTCGTCGCCCGGTGGGCAAGCTGGCGGCCCGGGACCTCGCCGACGCCCGGCTCGCCAAGGTGATCCTCGACCCGATCCGGCTCGACGGGCTCGACCGCCGCTCGACCCCCGGGTTCCTGGCCGTGAGCCACTACGTCGAGCGAACCTTCGGCCGCTGGCGGTTCGAGGGCGGATGGCCCGGGCTGGCCGCGGCCCTCGAGCAGCGTCTGGTCGAGCGCAAGGTCACGGTCGAGACCGGCCAGCACGTGCACCGGGTCGTCCTGGACGGGCCCGACGGCGGTGTCACGGCGGTCGAGACCGCCGACGGACGGTGGCCGGCCGACGTCGTGGTGTGGTGCAACCGCACGGTGCCCGATGGCCTCGACGCCCCTCGAGACATGCCGGTCGTCCCGGCCTCACGCACCTTCCTCGAACTCGCGGAGGACCCGCCCGAGCTCGCCGTCGAGACCCTCGTCCACGCGAACCCGCCCATCCGCGTGCACTCCAGCGGCGACCGCCGCTGGACGCTGGCGCACCGCAGCGGGGAGAACGTGCTCGTCGCCCTCGCCCGGTTCGGACTCGACCTGCGCGAGCTCGTCGTGGTCCGGCACGACCTGAAACCGATCGACCTCGTGCCGCTGGGCCACGAGGGATGGACCTGGACCGGGTGGAGCTCGATGTTCGACCGGCCCGGGGTGGGGCCGGCGCGCGGCGTCTACCACGCCGGCTCCCACGCCCACCCCGGTCCGCGCCTGGAGCAGATCGGCATGGCCACCGCGGCGGTCGCGGCGCACATCGGTGCCGCGCCCCGTTGAGCGGTCACACCGGCCGGTGGGTCAGACCAGTCCCTCGCCGCGGAGCGCCTCGAAGATCTCACGGGTGGCGCTCGACCGGTTGAGCGTCATGAAGTGCAGACCCGGGGCTCCCCCGGCGATCAGGTCACGGCACAGCTGCGTGGCCAGCGCGATGCCGCGGGCCCGCACGGCCGGCTTGTCGTCGGCGATCGGCTCGATCTGCGCAAGCACCTCGGCGGGCATCGCCGCGCCGGACAGCTCGGCCATCCGGGCCACCTGGGCGAAGTTGAGGATCGGCATGATGCCCGGGACGATCGGGATGTCCGAGCCCTGGGCGCGGACCCGGTCGACCAGCTCGAAGTAGTCCGAGGCGCGGAAGAACAGCTGGGTGATCGCGAACTCGGCGCCGGCGCCGGCCTTCAGCGCCAGGACACGGGCGTCCTCGTCCAGGTCGGGCGCGTCGGGGTGGCCCTCGGGGAACGCCGCGACCCCCACGCTGAACCCACCGATCTCGTGGGCGAGCTCGACCAGCTCGATCGCGTAGTCCATGCCGCCCGGGTGGGGCTCCCAGTCCGCACGCGGTCCGCCCGGCGGGTCGCCACGCAGCGCCAGCACGTGGGAGACGCCCGCGTCGGCGTACTGCTGCAGCACCTCGGCGATCTCCTCGCGGCTCTGGCGGACCAGGGTGAGGTGTCCGACCGGCCGCATCGACGTCTGCTCGGCGATGCGTGCCGTGATGCGGACCGTGCGCTCACGGCTGGAGCCGCCCGCCCCGTAGGTGACCGAGACGAAGGTCGGGTCGTAGGGCTCGAGCTCGGCGATGGTGGTCCAGAGCAGCTGCTCGCCGTCGTCGTCCTTCGGGGGGAAGAACTCGAAGGAGACGGTCGGACGCTGATCCCGTAGTTGCTCCAGCAGGGAGCGGTCGTCGTGCGGCACGTACCAACGGTATCGTCCGAGCCGTGACCTCCGACGCCACGGCCCCGACCGACCTCGCGGTCGTCGACGCGGCGCTGGTCTCGTTCGTGCAGCACCAGAGGACGCGTCTCGACCCGCTCGGCCCGCCGTTGGCCGACCTCGTCGACGCCGCCGCCGCCTACGTGTCCGGGGGCAAGCGGCTGCGGCCGGCGTTCTGCCTGGCCGGGTGGCGCGTCGCCACAGCCACCCCCGACGACACCCCGGTGCCCGAGGCCGTCGCGGTCGCCGCGGGGTCCCTGGAGTGGCTGCAGGGCAGCGCGCTGGTGCACGACGACCTCATGGACGGTTCCGACACCCGGCGCGGACGGCCGAGCGTGCACCGTGACTTCGAACAACGGCACCGACGCGAGGCGATGGTCGGCGATCCGGCCGGCTTCGGCGCCGCCACCGCGGTGCTGATGGGCGACCTGATGCTCTCGTGGTGCGACGAGATGCTCCGCAGCGCCGGCCACCGCCCGGGGCCGTTCACGGGTGCCGACGGGGCCGCTCGCCTGGCCCGCGCCTTCGAGGTGCTCGACGTGTGCAAGACCGAGGTCGTCGCCGGGCAGTTCCTGGACGTCGTCAACCAGACGCGCCCGGAGTCCTCGGCCGCCGAGGCGATGCTCGTGGTCCGGTACAAGGCGGCCAAGTACACCGTGGAGCGGCCCCTCCACCTCGGCGCGACCCTCGGCGGCGGCGACCAGGCGTTGATGGCCGGGCTCTCGGCCGTCGCGCTCCCCCTCGGCGAGGCGTTCCAGCTGCGCGACGACGTGCTGGGAGTGTTCGGCGACCCGGCCGTGACCGGCAAACCCAGCGGTGACGACCTGCGGGAGGGCAAACGGACCCTCCTGGTGGCACGGACCGCGGAGCTCGGCGGCGAGCCGGCCCGGGCGGTCCTGCGGGACGCTCTGGGCACCGACGACGGCGTCCCCCGGATCCGCGACCTGATCGCCTCCAGCGGAGCCCTGGCGTCGGTGGAGCACGAGATCGACCGCCTCGTCGTCGCCGCCCGGACGGCGCTCCTCGAGCTCCCCACAGGCGGCCGTTCGACCCTCGAACCGCTCCTCGCGCGGGCGACGGACCGGACCCGCTGACCCGCCGCGGCCACCATGACCGCGCTGCGGTGGGACGGGTCACTAGAATCAGACGGACGACGACACCCGTGCGCGGGCCGAGCGACAGGGTCAGGAGGCCGACGTGACAGTGATGGGCGACGAAGCCCTCGTGGGTCGCGTCCTCGACGGTCGGTACCTGATCACCGAACGCATCGCCCGCGGCGGCATGGCCAGTGTGTTCCTCGCCGAGGACCAGAGACTCGACCGGCAGGTCGCGGTCAAGGTAATGCACCGGGGTCTCGGCGACGCGGCCGTCTTCACCGAGCGGTTCCGCAGCGAGGCGAAGGCGGCGGCCAAGCTGAACCACCGCAACGTCGTGGCGGTCTTCGACCAGGGCAGCGACGGCGACATCACGTACCTCGTGATGGAGTTCGTCCCCGGCCGTACGCTGCGCGACGTCATGCGCACCGAGGCGCCGATGCCGTCGCTGCGTGCGCTCGACCTGGTCGAGCAGGTGCTGATCGCCCTCTCCGCCGCGCACGAGGCGCACCTGGTGCACCGAGACGTCAAGCCCGAGAACGTGCTGATCACTCCCGACGGAGAGGTCAAGGTCGCCGACTTCGGGCTCGCGCGGGCCGTCAGCACCGCCACCACCGCCACCGGCAACGCCCTCATCGGCACCGTGTCGTACTTGGCGCCGGAGATCGTGGTCAACGCCGGCACCGACGCCCGCTCCGACGTCTACGCCGTCGGCGCGATGACCTACGAGATGCTCACCGGGGTCAAGCCGCACCAGGGTGACAGCCCGATCCAGGTCGCCTACAAGCACGTGCACGAGGACATCGGACCGCCGTCGGACCTCCGACCCGGCCTGCCCGACTACGTCGACGCCCTCGTGGCCCGGGCCACGGCCCGCGATCGCGACCAGCGCTCGGCGGACGCCCGCGTGCTGCTGCAGCAGCTGCGCCGGGTACAGCTGGCCCTGCGGCAGGGTGTCGACGACGACGCCGAGCTGGCCGCCGACCTGCGACCCTCCGGGCCCGGGGTGCCGCTGACCGCCGGCGCCGACGAGATCACCGCCGCCGTCGGCGGAGCCGGCGAGGACGAGCAGACCGTGACCGTGACCGGCGGGTCGCCGTCCACCGAACACACCGCGGTGCTCGGCGGAGCCGCCGTGGCGGCCGCGGCTCCCCCCGCGACTCCCGCGACCGCAGTCGACACCCCTCCCCGCACCCCCGCCGACCGGCAACGCCGACGGGGCCGCCGGTTGCTCGTGGCCGTCGTCGTGCTGACCCTGCTGGCGGGCGGACTCGGCTACTACTACGGCGTGGGGCGGTTCGTCGACACGCCTGCCCTGGTCAACCTGACCGAGCAGCAGGCGATCGCCGAGGCCGAGCAGGCCGGGTTCACGCTCGAGGTGACCGACCGCGAGTTCTCCGAGACCGTTCCCCTCGGCAGCGTCATCTCCACCGACCCGGCAGCCGGCGAACGGATCCTGCCGGAGTCGACGATCTCAGCCGTGGTGTCGTCGGGACCCGAGCGGTACGCGGTGCCCGACCTGACCGGTCGCACCCTCGACGAGGCCAGGGCGCTGCTGGCGGAGGCGAACCTCGAGCTCGGTGCCGTCACCGAGACCTTCGACCAGGAGGTGCCCGAGGGTCAGATCATCAGCCTGCAGGGTGTGGCCGTGGGTGACCTGGTGAAGAAGGAGACCACCGTCGACGTGCTGGTCAGCCAGGGGCGCGAGCCGCTCGAGGTGACCGACTTCACCGGCAGCACCGAGGCCGAGGCGACGCAGGGCCTGCAGGACATCGGCTTCGAGGTCGGTGTCGAGCGCCAGTTCAGCGACGACGTCGCGGAGGGCGTCGTCATCAGTCAGAGTCCGGCGAGCGGGACGGTGCTGCGGGGCGACACGGTCACGATCGTGGTCTCGCAGGGCCCCGAGCTGTTCGAGGTGCCGAACGTGGTCGGTCAGCGTCGCAACGACGCGGAGGCGGCGCTCGAGGCGGCGGGGTTCGAGGTCGACGTGATCGGTCGGGGCAACTTCACGGTCCTCGGCCAGTTCCCCGGGGCGGGCAGCATGCAGGAGCGCGGCGCGACCGTGAGCATCACGGGCCTGTAGCAGATCTGGGACGAGCGCCCAGATCCGCTAGCCTCCTGCCATGGAGCACCCCACCCCGCGCATCACCCCTGGCACCCGACGCGATCTCGGTCTGGTGAACCACGTCATCAGCATCGTGGCCGGCCGCGCCATCGGCGGTCACCGACCGAACGTCTTCACCACCCTCGGCCGCCAGCGCCGGTTGTTCCGGGCCTGGTTGTTCTACAGCGCGCACCTGATGCCCGGGGGCCGCCTCGCCCGCACCGAGACCGAGCTGGTGATCCTGCGGGTCGCCGCGACCCGTGGGTGCGAGTACGAGAGCAACCACCACCGCCGGATCGGCCGTCGGGTGGGCCTGACCGCCGAGCAGATCGCCCACGCCGACGACCCGACCTGGTCGGGGTGGGACGACCGGCAGCGCAGCCTGCTCGTCGCCGCCGGCCACCTCGTCACGGACCGCGGACTCGACGACGCGACGTGGGCCGACCTGCGGCGCCACCTCGACGAGGCCGAGGCGATCGAGTTCCTCATGCTGTGCGGCCAGTACGACTCCCTCGCCACGACCCTCCTGACCCTGCGGGTCCAGCCCGAACCCTCGCCCCGGTGACGTTTCCCAGGTGATCCTGGGAAACTGACACCGAGCACAGGAAACTGTCACCTGACCCCGGTTGCAACAGGGGTCACGTGACAGTTTCCCAGGATCACCTGGGAATCAGCGGGTGAGGGCGGCGAGGTAGCGGCGCGTCATGTGGCGTTGCAGGGCTCGTCCGAGCGGTCCGATGATGCGGGTCCGCCAGGTGCCGGGGCGGGAGAAGGCGGTGATGACGGCGCTGACATGTCCGGTGGCGGGATCCCGCTCGAGCAGGAACCGTTCCTCGCCGCACTCCGGATGCCCGGGCAGGGTGCCGTAGGCGAAGCCGCGCCGGTCCGGCTCGTCGACGACCGCCACCACCCGGCACGGGATCGTCTGGCCCAGGAACCGGAACGTGACCTCGGCGCCGTGGGCCACCCGCTCGGCCCCGCGCACCCGGCGGACCCCCGCCCGCTCGTGCATCTGCCAGGTCAGCAGCACCTCGGCGACCGCATCGAGATCGACGGCACCGAGGTCACGGTGCGCGCGGACATGGTGGTACCCCGCGGGCAGGGGCGACCTCGCGGTGGCTCCGACCTCCGCGTAGGTGAGGCCGGTCAGCGCTCGGCCAGCATCTCGGCGACGAGGAAGGCCAGCTCCAGCGACTGGGCCCGGTTGAGCCTGGGGTCGCACAGCGTCTCGTAGCGGGTGGCGAGGTCGAGGGAGGAGAGCCGGTTGCCGCCGCCCAGGCACTCGGTGACGTCGTCGCCGGTGAGCTCGACGTGCAGGCCACCGGGCCAGGTGCCCAGCGACCGGTGCACCTCGAAGAAGCCGCGGACCTCGTCGATGACGTCGTCGAACTCGCGGGTCTTGTAGCCGTTGTCGGTCTCGAAGGTGTTGCCGTGCATCGGGTCGCACACCCAGGCGACCTCCAGGCCGGCGGCCGTGACCTTCTCGACCAGATGGGGCAGCAGATCGCGGATCTTGCCCGCACCGAAGCGGGTCACGAAGGTGACCTTGCCCGGCACACGGTCGGGGTTGAGCTTCTCGTACAGCGCGATCGCGTCGTCGGGCGTGGAGGTCGGACCGAGCTTCACGCCGACCGGGTTGGCGATCCGGCTGAGCAGCTCGACATGGGCGCCGTCGACCTGGCGGGTGCGCTCCCCGATCCAGAGGAAGTGCGCCGACACGTCGTACGGCAGCGACGTGCGCGAGTCGACCCGCGTCATGGCGTGCTCGTACTCCAGCAGCAGGGCCTCGTGCGAGCTGAAGAAGTCGACGGTGTGGAACTCCTCGGGATCGACCCCGATGGCGTCCATGAAGGCCAGCGCCTTGTCGATCTCGTGACCGATCTTCTCGTAGCGCTCGCGCACCGGGCTGTTGCGCACGAAGTCGGTGTTCCACACGTGCATCTGCCGCAGGTCGGCGTAGCCGCCGGTGGTGAAGGCGCGGGCGAGGTTGAGGGTCGCCGCCGAGGCGTTGTAGACGTCGACCAGACGCTGCGGGTCGTGGGCCCGGGACTGCGGGGTGAAGTCGAAGCCGTTGACGGCATCACCGCGGTAGGCCGGAAGGGTCACGTCGCCCCGGGTCTCGGTGTCGCTGGAGCGCGGCTTGGCGTACTGGCCGGCCAGTCGGCCGACCTTCACCACCGGCACGCTGGCCGCGTACGTCAGGACGACGGCCATCGACAGCAGCACCCGCAGCTTGTTGCGGACGTTCTCGGCCGTCACGCCCTCGAAGGTCTCGGCGCAGTCACCGCCCTGCAGCAGGAACGCCTCGCCACGGCTGACCTGGGCCAGTCGGTCGCGCAGCGCGTCGCACTCGCCGGCGAACACCAGCGGAGGCATCCTGCGGAGGGTCTCGACCGCGGCGTCGCGGGAGACCGGATCGGCGTACGACGGCTGCTGGACGGCACCGATCGCGTGGAGGTCGGCCAGGCTGGGGATGCTCACCCGAGCAACGATACCGGTCCGGTTCATCGGCCCGACGTCACCAACCCAGCGTGCCCGGCGCCCCCTTGAACGGACCTCGCACCCGCGAGGTGATCCAGCCGCCGTAGAAGTCCCCCTCCTGCGCCTGCACGACCTCGCCGTCGACGGTGCACCGATCCATCCGGCCGGGGTACAACGCCAGGTGACCCGTGAGCGCGGCGAAGGCCGGGGTGGGCGACGGATAGGTCCAGGCACCGGCCGGGACCGTCCGGCCCCCGGCGACGACGTCGAAGTAGTCGGCGCTGCCCTTCCACTCGCACCAGGTGGTGCCGCCGACCGGATGCAGGACGCCCGGGGCCACGTCGGCCAGCGGCAGGTAGTACGTCGGCGGGTGGCTGGTCTCGAGCACCCGCAACGCGCGGCTGGTGCGGACGATCTCGCTGCCTCCCAGCTCCACGACCACCAGCTCGTCGCTCGGCTCGACGGCCGGCGGGCGCGGATACTGCCAGACGTCCTCCGCCGGCCGGTCGGTCACGGCTGGCCCCACACCGCGAGCTCGTTGCCGGCCGGGTCGGTGAACGAGAAGCGCCGTCCGCCCGGGAAGACGAACGGCTCCTGCACGATCGTGCCGCCCGCCGTCCGCACGGCCTCGACGGTCGCGTCGAGGTCGTCGGAGTAGAGCACGACGAGCGGACCGCCCCGGCCGGGGACGCCGGCACGGTCGAGACCGCCGACCTCGCCGTCGCCCGACGGCGAGCTGATCGCGACGTAGTCGGGGCCGTACTCGACGAACGTCCAGCCGAACACGTCGGCGTAGAAGGTCCGGCCGGCCTCGAGGTCCGGCGCGGCGATCTCGATGTAGTCGAAGGTGTGGTGCGTGGGGCTCATGGTCGCGACGCTACCGGCCGGCGCCGACACGGACCCGTCGGCGGGCGGACCTCAGTCGGGCTTGATCTCGTCCCACACCTCGTCGGACTCCGTCCGTGCGGCGACCTTCGCCGCCTCACGCTCGGCCTCCCGGTCCCGCTTCTTGGCGTCCTGCGCGTACAGGTCGACGTACTCCTGGTCGGACAGTCGCATGATCTCGTACATGATCTCGTCGGTGATCGCCCGCAGGATGTAGCGGTCGTCCTCCATGCCTTCGTAGCGGCTGAAGTCCAACGGCGTGCCGAACCGCACGCCCGGTCGCGCCATGCGGCCGAAGATCTTGCCGGGCGGGGCCACGACGTCGGTGTTGATGACCGCCATGGGGATGACCGGGACGCCGGCCTCCAGCGCCAACCGGGCGACACCGGTCCGGCCCCGGTACAGCTTGCCGTCGTGGGAGCGGGTGCCCTCGGGGTAGATGCCACAGATGCTGCCCTCGGAGAGCAGTCGCAGCTGGGTGCGGATCGCTCCCGCGGCGGCCGATCCGCTGGTGCGGTCGATCGGCACCTGCCCGGCACCGGAGAAGAAGGTCTTCTGGAACCATCCCTTGATCCCGGGCCCCTCGAAGTACTCGGCCTTCGCCACGAAGGTGACCCGGCGGGGCAGGGCCAGCGGCGTGAACAGCCAGTCGCTGTACGACAGGTGGTTGCTCGCGAGGATCACGGCCCCCTCGCGGGGGACGTTCTCCGTCCCTTCGGCCCACGGCCGGAAGATGAGCCGCAGCAGGGGCCCCAGGGCCAGGAACTTGAGGAACCAGTAGAACACGTCGTCTCCTTCGGCGTCAGCGAGACTCTACTCCGACCGTGAGGGGCGTCACGACATACGATGGCGTCATGAGCAGCGAAGCCGTGACCGTCCGTCCAGGCGCCGAGGCCTTTGCCGCGGACGGCGGGTCCCTGGGCTTCCTGCTGAGCCACGGGTTCACGGGATCTCCGGCGTCGATGCGCCCCTGGGGCGAGCATCTCGCCGCGCGCGGACACACCGTCCGGGTGCCGCGGCTGCCGGGCCACGGCACGTCCTGGCAGCAGCTGAACCGCACCGGGTGGCAGGACTGGTACGCCACGGTGGACGCCGAGCTGACCGACCTGCGGTCGCGGTGCGACCACGTGGTGGTCGCCGGCCTGTCGATGGGCGGCTGCCTCGTGACCCGTCTGGCGCAGCAACGGCCGGACGACATCGACGCGCTCGTGCTGGTCAACCCGGCGGTCGCCTCGCGACGGTTCGACGTCAAGCTCGTGCCGGTGCTGCAGCACCTCCTGCCGTCCATGCCGGGCATCGGCAACGACATCAAGAAGCCCGGCACCGACGAGTACGGCTACGACCGGACCCCGCTGAAGGCGCTGGCCTCCATGATGCAGATGTGGAAGGACGTGCGACCGAACCTCGACCGGGTGCAGGCACCGCTGCTGTACTTCCGGTCCGAGGAGGACCACGTCGTCGACGACCTCACCCGCGACCTCGTGCTCGCCGGGGTCTCCTCCGGAGTCGTCGAGAGCGTGTCGCTCACCGACAGCTACCACGTCGCGACCCTCGACCACGATGCCGAGCTCATCTTCGAACGCACCGACGCCTTCGTGGCCGAGCACGTCGTCCGCGATGTCTGACGACGGGCGTCCGGGCGACCCCGAGCCCGACGACCACCCCCGCGACGAGTCGGCGCGGGTGCGCTCGCAGTTCGACGCGATCGTCGAGGGCCTGGAGCTGGAGTCGCCGACGTTCCCCGAGAGCGAGCCGGAACCACCTCGACGCGAGCCGGTCCGCCCCGACGTGCCCGAAGAGCTGCGTGACGTCGACGACCTGCCCGACGAGCCGTTCTACCGCGAGGTCCCGCCGGTCGAGCTGAAGCCACGGGACCTGCCGACCACGCTGTCGTGGTGCGGGGTGCTGGGAGCGCCGGCCCTGCTGGTGCTGTGCACGATGCTGCGCATCTGGCTGCCCCGGTCGATGGTTGTCGGGGCCGGGCTCATCTTCGTCGCCGGGGCGATCTACCTGATCTCGCAGCTGCCCTCACACGGGCCCGGGCGGCGGGATGGGCCGGACGACGGCGCCGTGCTGTGATCCGGGCCATGTCGGCCGCGCCGACCAGTCCGGCGTCCGCCCCCAGGTGGGCCTTCACGACCCTCGCCTCGGCGCGGTAGCCGCGTCCGGTCAGTGCTGCGGAGTAGGCCGCACGGGCGGGCAGCAGCAGCAGGTCGTCCGCGTCGCTGACGCCGCCACCGATCACGAAGATGCCCGGGTCGAGGGCGGCCGCGAGATTCGCGATGCCGACCCCCAGCCACTGGCCGACCTCGGCGATCCACTCGCGGGCGGTCGCGTCCCCGGCGCGGGCCAGCCGCGTCACGTGCGTGCCGTCGACCTGGTGCGGCGCCAGGCCCTCGCCCACCGCCAGCTCGACGAGACGGCGGCCCAGCGGGCTGCCTCCGCCCACCTCGGCCGCCGCGCGCCGACTCAGGACCCGGCCCGAGGCGTACTGCTCCCAACATCCACGGTTGCCGCACTCGCAGGGGCGCCCGTCCGGTTCCACCTGCATGTGGCCGAACTCCCCCGCGATCCCGTGGCCGCCGCGGTACGGCTGGCCGTCGATGACGAGCGCTCCGCCGATGCCGGTGCCGAGGGTGATGGCGACGACGTCGGGCTCGTTCTGCGCGGCACCGAAGCGCCACTCGGCCCACCCGCTGGCGTTGGCGTCGTTGTCGACGAGGACCGGGAGCCCGGTACGGCGCGACACCCGGTCGCGCAGGGGTTCGTTGCGCCAGGCCAGGTGGGGTGAGAACAGCACGGTCGACTGCGAGGCATCGATGAAGCCGGCCGCACCGATGCCGATCGACCTCACCAGGTGGTCAGCCCGCAGCTCGGTGGCGATCTCGGTGATCGCGTCGAGCACCTCGGCGGCATCGGTGGTGGGGGTGTCCCTGCGGACCCGGGCGAGGATCAGACCGTCCTCGTCGACGACGCCGGCGGCGATCTTGGTGCCCCCGATGTCGATCCCGATCGCCAGCTTGTCGGCCACGTCAGCCGGCCCGCCCCAGGTCGGCCGCCCCGATGAGACCCGCGTCGTTGCCCAGGACGGCAGGGAGGACCTCGGCCACCGGACGTCGCCGGCCGCCGGTCACGTGGGCGTTCAGCGAGCGACGGACGGGCTCGAGCAGCAGGTCACCTGCCGCGCCGACGCCCCCGCCGACCACCACCACCGCGGGGTCGAGCACGGCCACGAGGGCCGCGATCCCCCGGCCCAGGCGCTCGCCGAGGTCGGCCAGCAGCTGCTGGGCCTCCGCATCGCCCCCGGCGGCCCGACGGGTCACCTCGGCGCCGTCGACGACGGTCCCGGGCTCGCTGTGCCGTGCGGCGGACCGGACCAGGGCCGTGCCGCTGGCGTACTGCTCCAGACAGCCCCGCTGGCCGCACGGGCACGCCCTGCCGTCGGGCACCAGGCAGAGGTGTCCGACCTCGGCGGCGATGCCGTGGGCGCCGCGGAGGAGCTGCCCAGCGCTGACGATGCCCCCGCCGACCCCCGTGCCCACCGTCACGAGGAGGAGGTCGTCGTGGGCCCGGCCCGCCCCGAACCTGAACTCGCCCCAGGCCGCGGCGTTCGCGTCGTTCTCGACCACCACGGTGGCCCCGACCAGCGGTTCCAGGGTCGCCGCGAGGGGCTCGTCCTCCCAGTCGATGTTGGGAGCGAACCGCACCGTGCGGCGGTCCGCGGCGATGAACCCTGCGGCTCCGACGCCGACGGTGTCGACGCCCGCACCACCGGCCACCTCGTGGACCAGGGCGGCGACCGCACCGGGGATCGCCGAGGCCTCCGTCGGGGTGGTGATCCTGCCCCGGGCCACGATCCGTCCGTCGTGGTCCACGACGCCGGCCGCGATCTTGGTACCACCGACGTCGACGCCGACGGCGACGCCGGTCGTCACGAGTCGTCCCGCGGGCGCATGGCCAGGTCGACCGCCTCCCGCACCGACCGGGCCAGGTCCGCGGCCGACCTCACCACCTGTTCGACGACCTCGGGATGCTCCTGGACGAGGGTGACGACCCGGCACACCGGGCACCAGCCGTGAGGACACTGGTGCGCCTGCTCGCCGTCCGCCGAGGACCCGGGGCCTCCGGCCGCGGACGCTCCCGCCGTGCCCGACTCCGTCGGGCGGTGCGTCGCCAGGGCGGCCAGCAGCTTCACCGCCTCCTCGGCGAGCCCGCCGACCTCCTCGGGTCCGGTGTCGCGGGGTCGGTCCTGGGAGCGATCAGGCACGCGTCGCCTCGACGTGCTGCTTCAGGCCCTTCAACGCCGAGTCGATGATGACCTTCTCGGCCTTGCGCTTCAGCATGCCGAGCAGCGGGATGGAGACGTCGACCCGCAGCTGGTAGGTGACCTTCGTGCCACCACCGGGAGCCGGCTCGAGCTGGTAGGCACCGACCAGCGAGGTCAGCATCGTCCCGGCCTCGACCAGCTCCCAGGAGACCGACCGGTCGCCGTCCCACACGTAGCCCAGGGTGTACTCGTCGCGAATCGGGTTGGCGTCCAGGGCGAAGTGGACCCGGTCGGCCCGGCCGCCGGTACCGGCGTCGACCACCTCGGCGACCCGGACCCCGGTCGCCCAGTCCGGGTATGCCGGGAAGTCGGCGATGACGGCCATGATCTCGTCGGCCGGGGCGTCGATGACGATGTCGCTCGACGTGCGCGCCATGAGTCCTCCTCGGTGACCGGTGGTGCGCCAATCCTAGGGCCTGCCACGACGACGCCGCGGCGACGGGGCGAGTAGCCTGCCGGGTGTGACCGAACCGCACCCGCTGCCGTCGACGTCCTCGGACCCCTACGGGGGCAACCTGACCCTCGACGTCCTGGACCGACTGGCGGACCGCGACGCCGTGGCCCTGTCGCGACTGACGTCGCGCGGCTGGACCGACGTGACGATCGGCACCTTCCACCGTGAGGTGACGGCGGTCGCCAAGGGGCTCGTGGCGCACGGCATCGAGCCGGGTGACCGGGTCGCCCTGCTGAGCAAGACGCGCTACGAGTGGACCCTGCTCGACTACGCCATCTGGTGGGCCGGCGCCGTGACCGTGCCGATCTACGAGACCTCGTCGGTGGCCCAGATCGCCTGGATCCTGGCCGACTCCGGCGCTGCCGGCTGCGTCGCCGAGTCGGCCGCCCACGTCGAGCGCGTCAACGCCGCGAGCGCCGACGCCCCGAGCCTGCGGGCCGTGTGGTCCCTGCAGTCCGATGCGGTGGCGGCCCTCGTGGCCGCGGGCCGCGACGTGTCCGACGACGACCTCGAGGCCCGCCGGGCCGCCGTGACCGCCGAGTCCCCCGCCACCATCGTCTACACCTCGGGCACCACCGGCCGCCCGAAGGGCTGCGTGCTGACGCACGGGAACCTGAGGGCCGAGCTGGCCGGAGCCCTGGAGATCCTCCCCGACCTGTTCGGGCAGGACGATGCCACCACCCTGCTGTTCCTGCCCCTGGCGCACGTGTTCGCCCGCATCATCCAGGTCGGGGCGATCCGCTCCGGCGCGACGCTCGGACACACCGCCGACGTCGGTGACCTGGTCGGCCACCTCGGTGAGTTCCGGCCCACCTTCGTGCTGGCCGTGCCCCGGGTCTTCGAGAAGGTCTTCAACTCCGCCAGCGCCAAGGCCTGGGCCGACGGCCGCGGCCCGGTGTTCGACCGGGCGGCCGCGACCGCGATCGCCTACAGCCGGGCCCAGGTGGACGGCGGCCGCCCCGGCGTGGCGCTCCGGGCGCGTCACCGGGTCTTCGACCGGCTGGTGTACGGCCGGATCAGGGACGCCCTGGGCGGACGTGCCGCCTGGGCGATCTCCGGTGGTGCGCCCCTGGGCGAGCGCCTTGCGCACTTCTACCGCGGCATCGGGGTCACGGTGCTGGAGGGCTACGGCCTGACCGAGACCACCGCCGCCCTGTGCGTCAACACTCCTGACGACCAGCGGATCGGCACGGTGGGGCGACCCTTCCCGCGGACCGAGGCCCGGGTCGCGGACGACGGCGAGCTGCAGTTCCGCGGCCCCCAGGTGTTCTCCGGCTACTGGAACGACCCCGAGGCCACCGCCCAGGTCCTCGACGAGCACGGCTGGTTCTCCACCGGTGACCTCGGCGAGATCGACGACGACGGCTTCGTCCGGATCACCGGCCGCAAGAAGGAGATCCTGGTGACGGCCGGCGGCAAGAACGTCGCCCCGGCGGTGCTCGAGGACCAGGTCCGCGCCCACGCCGTCGTCAGCCAGTGTGTGGTGGTCGGCGACGGCAAACCGTTCATCGCGGCCCTGGTGACCGTCGACCGTGAGGCCTGGGACGGACCGCTCGACTCCCCCGACCTGCGGGCGAAGGTGCAGGCCGCGGTCGACGAGGCCAACGCCCAGGTGTCCCAGGCCGAGTCCATCCGCAGCTTCTCGATCCTGGCCGAGGACTTCACCGAGGACAACGGCTACCTCACGCCGTCGCTGAAGGTCCGCCGGCACGCCGTCCTGCGCGACTTCCACGACCACATCGAGGCCCTGTTCGTACGGTGACCGCCGTCAGGACGCGCCGGTGGTCAGGTAGTCGCGCCACGCCGCGGTGAGCGAGGTCAGGTCGGTACCGAGGGTGTCCGACAGCGCCTGCTCCACGTCGGCACCGTCACGGACCCGCGTGTAGAACTCGACGACCGACGCGTCGGGGGCCGTCTCCCCGATCAGCCGGAAGATCAACCAGGCTCCCTCGTAGACCGCGCCCAGGCCCGATCCGCCGGTGTCGAAGTCCGCCGCCGACGGCAGCGAGGCGGGAGCGCCGGACGTGCGCACCTGCTCGAGGATCTGGCCGGCGCTGACGTCCAGCGGCGCGGTGTCGTCGCGCAGGGCGACGAAGTCGGCGAAGCCCTCGGACACCCAGGGCTCGACGGCCGCCCCCACGGCGCCCGTCATGGCGTGGGTCGCCTCGTGGGTCACGACCACCTGGGCGGCGCGGCCGTCCATGGCGGCGAACACGTCGGGATTCAGCAGCACCAGCGGCCGCGAACCGGTGAGTCGGGTCGCGACACCGGCGATCGGCGCGAGCTCGGCCTCCGTGCGACCCAGCAGGTCGGCCCCCAGCTCGGCGGTCGCCGGGTCGACGACCACCAGGGGCTCGTCCGACCCCGTGATCCGCTCGACCTGCTCCCGGGCGACCTCGACCTTCTCGGTGACGGCGTCGATCCCTCCGCCGTCGACGCTGATCGCGACGGCACCGGCACCGCCGCGCACGTCGATCTCGCCGGCCAGCCACAGCGGCATCAGGTCGCCTGCGGTCTGCACCCCGGTGAGGGCGAGCCGTTCGTCGCCGGTGGGCAGGAATCTCAGTCGGACCCGAGCGGTGGCCGAGTCCGTCCCGCCGAGCGGCGAGGCCTCGGCGGTGCCCCAGCTGACCTCGACGACGACGGAGGTGGACCCGTCGGGGTCGTCGACGACCGTGCCCCCGGACATCCGCCGGAAGTCGATCCCGTCGACCGCGAGCGCCGTCCGCGCCCGCCAGATCCGGTCGGCGAGCTCGGCAGATGCCGCCGACTCCCCCGCCGCTCGACGGAAGTCCGCAGCGGTCTCGGCCGCCGACAGCGCGGCCAGCTGCTCGACGACCACCCGGTCCGAGCGGGTCGGGAGGTCCGGCACCGCTGCGGCCGGGTCGTCACCGGCCCACGGCCGCTGCCAGACGAGCAGGCCCACGAGCACCGCCACCAGGATGGCGACGGCACCCACGTTGGCCGCCCGAGGGGCGGCCGGTGGCGCGTCGTCCGGGTCAGCCAACCCGGGCGGCCTTGGTGAAGCCGCCCATGCCGGTGATCTCGACCGTCTTGCCCGGACGCGGGGCGTGCACGACGCGACCGTCGCCGAGGTAGATGCCGTTGTGCGACATGTCGCCGTAGAACACGATGTCCCCGGGCTGCAGCTGGTCCATCGAGATCTGCTGCGCGGCCTGGTACTGCGGACCGACGACGCGCGGGATGCTGGCTCCGGCGGCACGGAAGGAGGCCTGGACCAGACCCGAGCAGTCGTAGCCGTTGGGTCCGGTGCCGCCGTACACGTACGGCTTGCCGACCTGGGCCAGCGCGAAGTCGATGGCTGCCTGACCGCGGGCACTCGGCGCCACGACGGCGAAGTCGATGGTGGTGTTGCTGGCCGTCAGGGTGCGTCGCTCCTCGGCGGGAAGTCGCTCGAGCGCGGCCTGGGCCGCGCGGTACTGCGCCTGGACGTCCTTGCGGATCTCGTCGGCCGAGGCCTCGTCGGCCTCCAGCGTGGTCCGCAGGTCCTCCAGCTGCGCGCGACGGTTCTGCAGCTTGCGGCTGACGGCACTGAACTCGTCGAGCGCCTCGGCCCGGGAGGTGTTGAGGGCCTGGACGGCGCCGAGACCCTCGAGGAAGGCCTCGGGGTCCTCGCTGCCGAGCAGGCTGACGGTCGGACCCAGGGGCGCGGCGAGCTGCTGCTCCACCAGGGCCTCGCCCAAGGCCGTGCGACGCTGCTCGTACTCGGCCCCGACGGCGGAGATCTCGGCGTCGAGCGCGGCGATGTCGGCCTGCGTGCGCTCGATCTGGACACCGAGCTGGTTGACCTGCTCGTTGGCGGCCTCCGCACGCTCGAACGCCTGCTCGACCTCGGCGACCGTGGCAGCGCGATCGGGCTCGGCCACGGCAGCGCCCACGGTGAGGAGGGCGGCCACGAGACCCAGCGCTGCTGCGCCCGCGGCAAGGCGGCTGCGGGCGGGGCGTGCGGTCGAGGTGGTGCTGGACGGTTCGGACGGTCGGGTTGTGCTCACGCACTCCTCCATCTTCGACACCTACCGGCAGCGGTCAGCACCCGCCTGTGGGCACCGGACCGCGCGGCTCACGGCGGATGTCTTCCCCACGCCCGTCGTGACACGGCGGTGCGTCCGACGCCGATCGGGGGGATCGGCGTTCTCCGGACGCACGCCCACACTCTAGGTGGGGGCCTGTCGCAGATCAACTTTCAGCCGGCCCCGGTGCGTCGGTCGGTCAGCGGCGTGACCATGCGCAGCGGCGGGACGAGGCCGGAGTCGGCCAGCGCTCCCAGGGCGGCCTGCTCGTCGGCGGCGATCTCGACACCGTCCGGCGGGGACCCGAGCAGCACCGTGACGACGCAGTCGCCGCAGGCAGCCGGACCTCTCACCACGCACCGGTCGCAGTCGACCACCACCGGAGCGCCGCCTCCCTGGCCGTGGCCGGTGGCGTGACCGGTCTCGTGTCCGGCCGCATCGTGACGGTTCATCCCACACCTCCTCGTGGCCCGGGGTGGGCACTGATGACGACGGTAGGCAGCCGATCGGACAGTTTTGGTCGCCGGCGGCGGGACGGACCGACTGTCACACGTCGGGCGTACCGTCGGCCGACATGGATCAGCAGCGGGCGGAGCAGGCCTGGGGACAGGGTTCGTTCGGGCAGGGCTCCTTCGACGACCTGGGACGGCTGCTGGTCGACGTCACCTTCTGCGTCGTCGATCTCGAGACCACCGGCGGTTCGCCGCAGAAGGGTTCGCGCATCACCGAGATCGGGGCCGTCCTCGTGCGGGGCGGCGAGGTGCTCGGCGAGTTCCAGACGCTGGTCAACCCGGACGAGTCCATCCCGGCCTTCATCACGGTCCTGACCGGCATCACCGACCAGATGGTCGTGCAGGCGCCTCGCATCGCCGAGGCGCTGCCGAGCTTCCTGGAGTTCGCCCGCGGATCGGTCCTGGTGGCGCACAACGCGCCGTTCGACACCGGCTTCCTGCGGCACGCGGCCGCCGAGCTGCAGATCCCGTGGCCACGCTTCGAGGTGCTGGACACCGCGCTACTCGCGCGCCGCGTCCTGCTGGCCGGCGAGGTCCGCAACTGCAAGCTCGGCACCCTCGCGGCCCACGTCGGCGCCACCACCACCCCCAACCACCGTGCCCTCTCCGACGCGCGCGCCACCGTCGACGTGCTCCACCACCTCTTCGAACGGCTCGGCCCGCTCGGCGTGCACAGCCTCGAGGAGGCGCGGGCCTACACCTCCACCGTCACCCCGGCGCAGCGCCGCAAACGCCACCTGGCCGACAAGGTCCCGAACGCCGCGGGCGTCTACCTCTTCCGCGACCGCGCCGACGACGTCCTCTACGTGGGCACCTCGGCCGACCTGCGCCGTCGGGTCCGCACCTACTTCACCCGGTCCGAGACCAGGTCCAGGATGGGCGAGATGGTCATGCTGGCCGAACGGATCGAGACCGTCGTGTGCGCCACCGCCCTGGAGGCCCGGGTCCGTGAGCTCCGACTCATCGCCCACCACCGACCGCCGTACAACCGCCGGTCCAAGGACCCGGCCCGCACCACGTGGGTCAAGCTCACGCAGGAGCCGTGGCCCCGGATCTCCTTGGTGCCGCAGGTGCGTGACGACGGGGCCGACTACATCGGTCCGTTCAGGTCCCGCGCCGAGGCGGTCGAGGCGACCCATGCCGTGCACGACACCTTCGCCATCCGTCAGTGCACCGACCGGATGGGCCGGACCTCGCGCCGGTCGCCCTGCGTGCTGGCCGAGATGGACCGTTGCCTGTCGCCCTGCGACGGCAGCGCCGACCCGGAGGTCTACGCGATCGAGGTCGGGCGGGTCCGCTCGGCGCTCACCGCCGACCCGGTCGAGGTCGTCGACCGGATCGGTGACCGGATGCGCGACCTCGCGGCCGACGAACGGTTCGAGGACGCGGCGCTGTGGCGCGACCGGCTGCAGGCGCTGGTGCGCGGCGCCGACCGCACCCACCGGCTCCGCGAGCTCACCGCCGAGCCCGAGATCGTCGCGGCGGCACCCCACGCCGACGGGTGGGAGATGCACGTGGTGCGCCACGGCCGGCTGGCAGCGGCGGGCGTCCTGCCACGAGGCACCGAGTACCGCGGGTGGCTCGACGTCCTGCTCGCCACCGCCGAGACGGTCACCCCCGGCCCCGGCCCCGCTCCCGCGGCCCTCGTGGAGGAAACCGAGGTGATTCGGCGCTGGCTCACCGGAGACGGGGTCCGCCTGGTCGACGGCACGTGGGTCACCCCCCTGGCGTCGGCAGCCCGCCATCTCCCCCCACCTCCCCGCTGGCCGTGACGATTCGGCCCTGGAATCGACGGATCCGGGGCCGAATCGTCACTTCCAGCGGGGAGGCGGGAGCGGTGCGGGCGGGTCAGACGGGGGGCGCGAGGGCCGCGGTCGTCGCCACCCAGCGGTCCAGCACGTCGGCCGCGGCGCCGGACTCGATGGAGGTCAGGGCGGCCTCCACACCCGCGGCGATGCGGGCGTTCAGGTCGCCGTGACCGAACGCATGGGCAGCGATCCCCGCGCCGGCGTTCAGCAGCACGGCGTCCTGCACCGGCCCGGGTTCTCCGGCCAGCACCCGGCGGAACACGTCCGCGTTGTGGGCGACATCGCCGCCCCGCAGTGCCTCGGGCGCCGACAGGGTGAAACCGAGGTCACGGGGGTCGAGCACCGACTCGTGCACCTGTCCCTTCCACACCATCCAGCCGCGTGACGTGGTGGTGGTGGTGATCTCGTCGAGCCCGTCGTCGCCCCGGAAGACCAGGGCGTCCGCACCGCGACGGGCGAGCACACCGGCCATCAGGGGCGCCATGCGCAGGTCGGCACACCCGATCGCCAACGCCGCGGGCGACGCGGGGTTGGTCAACGGGCCGAGGAAGTTGAAGGCGGTCGCGATGCCGAGCTGACGCCGCACCGGTCCGGCGTGCCGCATCGACGGGTGGAACACCGGCGCGAAGCAGAAGGTGATGCCGGCCCGGTCGTAGACCTCGACGATCCGGTCGGCCGGCACGTCGAGCCGGACACCGAGCGCCTCCAGCACGTCGGCCGAGCCGGTGGTGCTCGAGGCCGAACGGTTGCCGTGCTTGACCACGCCGACCCCCGCGCCGGCCGCGACCACGGCCGACATCGACGAGATGTTCACGGTGTCCGCGCGGTCGCCACCGGTGCCGACGATGTCGACCACCCGGTCGGGGACGTCCAGCAGGCTCGCCGCGGCCAGCATCGCGTCGACCAGCCCCTGGAGCTCGTCGAGGGTCTCGCCCTTGGCGCGCAGCGCGACCGCGAATCCTGCGATCTGCGCATCGGTGGCCGCGCCGGAGAGGATCTGCTCCATCGCCCAGGCCGTCGACGCGGTGTCGAGGTCGTCACCCCTCACGAGGGACGACAGGAGGTCGGGCCAGGTGGTCGACATCGAGGCGCCGGTCAGCCGGCGGCGAGCACGCCGCGGGCCAGGCCGATGACCGCCTCGGCCAGCCGGAGCGGCTGGATCGGATGCGTCACCACCGCGTCGGCGCGCGACCACGTCGCCAACCACGCGTCCTGCGGTCGACCGGTGATCACCAGGACCGGCGCGGCG
Source organism: Aeromicrobium marinum DSM 15272 (assembly GCF_000160775.2). NCBI lineage: Bacteria > Bacillati > Actinomycetota > Actinomycetes > Propionibacteriales > Nocardioidaceae > Aeromicrobium > Aeromicrobium marinum. The sequence goes on from NZ_CM001024.1 coordinate 1,514,038, forward strand.
CGGAAGATCTCGTCCTTGATCTGACGAGCGATGCCGAGCCCACCGGCCGGTGTCGCCTCGCCGTCGAGGATCACCAGATCGACACGGTGCGCCGGCCGGCGGTCGTCGAGATGGCCGAAGACCACCGGTTCGGTGGCGCACTCGAGGTACTCGAACGCCGGGAGATCAGGGTGCGGATGACGCCCCAACGCTGCAACGACGGCCGATCGGACGTCGCGGTCGTCGCTGTAGACCAGAACGCGGAGGGTTGGGTGCTCGCTCACGATCGAATCGTACATAATGTTCCCGTGGCGACTACCTCTGTGATTCCCGCGTCCCGACTCCACGGCCAGGAGGGGCGACCCTCGATGGTGACGGTCGGCACCATCGTCTGGCTGGCGAGCGACCTGCTGTTCTTCGCCGGTCTGTTCGCCGCGTACTTCACGGTGCGCAACGTGGCTCCGGAGCTGTGGGCCCAGGAGACGCTGCTGCTCAACGTCCCCTTCGCCTCGGTCAACACCCTGATCCTGGTGATGAGCTCGGTCACCTGCCAGTTCGGTGTGTTCGCGGCGGTGAAGGGCAAGGCCGGCCGGTCCGGCACCCTGCGTCAGGTCCGCCTGTGGGGCATGCGTGAGTGGTTCGTCCTCACCTACGTCATGGGCGCCATCTTCATCGGCGGTCAGGCCCTGGAGTACGCCGAGCTGATCCACGAGGGCGTCACGCTCTCCTCGTCGGCGTACGGCAGCCTGTTCTACCTCGCCACCGGCTTCCACGGCCTGCACGTGGTGGGCGGACTGATGATGTTCCTGCTGGTGATCGGCCGCACCTTCGCGGCGCGCAAGTTCACCCACGAGCAGGCCATCAGCGCCATCGTCGCGTCCTACTACTGGCACTTCGTCGACGTCGTGTGGGTCGCGCTGTTCGCGTCGATCTACCTGTTGCAGTGAGCCCGGCTCACCTCACACCCTCTCGCGCTGCCCGGCAGGAAATTCGCCGGTAAACTCTGTTTCACCTACACGGAATGAGGTACCTGGTGCGGACTCTCTCGACCAGACGCCGGCATCCTCTGGCCGGCCTGTTCGTCCTGATCGGCGGACTGGTCATCGCCGGAGCCCTGTACTCGGCGTTCGCGCCGAAGGCCGCCACGGCCGAGGAGACCAGCTCGCGCGACGTCGAGGCCGGGCGCGACCTGTTCCTCATCGGGTGCGCCAGCTGCCACGGTCTGAACGCCGAGGGCATCGTCACCGTCAGTGGCGGCAACTACGGACCGTCCCTCATCGGCGTCGGCGCCGCATCCGTCGACTTCCAGGTCGGCACCGGCCGCATGCCGATGGCGCAGGCCGCCCCGCAGGCCCCGCGCAAGACCCCGGAGTACACCGAGGAGGAGACCCGCCAGCTGGCGGCGTACATCGCCTCGCTCGGCCCCGGTCCGGCCATCCCGTCCGAGGAGTTCCTCGAGTACGAGGACCTCTCGGCCGAGGAGATCAGCGAGGGCGGCGAGTTCTTCCGCACCAACTGCACCGCCTGCCACAACTCCGTCGGAGCCGGCGGCGCGCTGCCCAGCGGTCGCTACGCACCGTCGCTGTACGACGTGACCCCCAAGCACATCTACGAGGCCATGCAGATCGGCCCGCAGCAGATGCCGGTCTTCGGCGACGACGTCATCAGCCCGGAGGACAAGCGGGCCATCATCGGCTACATCAAGGCCGTGCAGGAGCAGCCCAACTACGGCGGCTTCGGCGGCGGCGGTCTCGGTCCGGTGGCCGACGGCGTCTGGGTCTGGGTCATCGGCATCGGCGGCCTGGTGGGCTTCGCCATCTGGATCGCCGCACACGGAACCCGTTCCACCAAGAAGGTCAAGGGAGCAGAGCAGTGAGCGACGAGCTGCAGCGTCACGACGACACCACCCCGGCCGCGGCCGAGCCGATCGCCGACCCCGGCCTCCCGGAGCACCAGTACCGCGTCACCGACGTCGACGAGTCGCAGGCCCGGCGCACCGAGCGGCAGATCTCGCTCATGTTCGTCATCGCGACGTTCCTGGCGTTCGCGTTCTGCGTCGCGTACTTCACGATCGACTTCGACACGACGTTCCTGGGCTGGTCGGCCCAGAACTTCGCGCTCGGCTTCACCCTGGGCAGCGCCATGCTGCTGATCGGCGTGGGCATCATCCAGTGGGCCAAGAAGATCATGTCCGACCACGAGATGGTCGAGATGCGTCACCCCGCGCGCTCGTCCGACGAGGACCGCTCGGCCGTCCTGGCGGACATCAACTCCGGCATCCAGGAGAGCCAGATCGGCCGGCGCCCCATGATCCGCAACAGCCTCCTCGGCGCCGTCGGTGCCCTCGCGCTGCCCGGTGTCGTGCTGCTCAAGGATCTGGGACCCAACCCCTACGGCCAGTCGGTCACCGTCTGGTCCCGCGGCATGCGGATCGTCAACGACGTCTCCGGTCTGCCGATCCGCCCCGCCGACGTCGAGGTCGGCCAGCTCATCAACGCCGAGCCGGCCGTGTTCTTCCCCGCCGAGGGTGAGGAGGAGGCCGAGATCCACGGCCACGAGCTCCTGGCCGCGAAGGCCAAGGCGGCCGTGATCTTGGTCCGGATGCGTCCCGAGGAGATCACCCCCGAGCCCGGCAAGGAGAACTGGGGCATCGACGGGATCCTCTGCTTCTCCAAGATCTGCACCCACGTGGGCTGCCCGATCTCGCTGTGGGAGCAGACCACCCACCACCTGCTGTGCCCCTGCCACCAGTCCACGTTCGACCTCGCCGACAACGGCAAGGTGATCTTCGGCCCCGCCAAGCGCGCGGTCCCCCAGCTGCCCATGGCCGTCGACGACGAGGGTTACCTCGTCGCCGTCAGCGACTTCCCCGACATTGTCGGGCCGAGCTATCCCGAGCTCGCCCGCGACCAGAAGAAACTGGACGAGAAACTGGACGGTGAGTCATGACCGACACCTACACCGACATCGAGAAGACCCCCGGGGGCAAGAAGGCCGCCGGACCGGTCGGATGGGTCGATGACCGGCTCGGGCTGGCCGGCGCCGCGCGCAAGAACCTGCGCAAGGTCTTCCCCGAGCACTGGTCGTTCATGCTCGGCGAGATCGCCCTGTGGAGCTTCGTCGTCCTGCTGCTCACCGGCACCGTCCTGACCTTCTGGTACCAGCCCAGCATGGCCGAGATCGTCTACGAGGGGTCCTACGAGCCGTTCCGCGGCCTCGAGATGTCCCAGGCCTACGCCTCGACGCTCGACATCTCGTTCGACATCCGCGGCGGACTGCTGATGCGACAGATCCACCACTGGGCCGCCGCCCTGTTCGTCGCGGCGATGCTGGTGCACATGCTCCGCGTGTTCTTCACCGGTGCGTACCGCAAGCCGCGTGAGATCAACTGGCTGATCGGCGTCGGCCTGCTGGCCCTGGGCATGGTGAACGGCTTCACCGGCTACTCGCTCCCCGACGACCTGCTGTCCGGCACGGGCCTGCGGTTCGTCGACGGCATGATCAAGTCGATCCCGCTCGTCGGCTCCTACCTGGAGTTCCTGATCTTCGGTGACGAGTTCCCCGGAGAGCTGATCATCCCGCGTCTGTACATGGCGCACATCCTGCTCATCCCTGCGCTGCTGCTGGGGCTGATCGCCGCCCACATGCTGCTGCTCGTCTACCACAAGCACACGCAGTGGCCCGGCCCCGGACGGACCAACGACAACGTCGTCGGCTACCCGATGCTGCCGGTCTACGCGGCCAAGGCCGGTGGATTCTTCTTCGTGGTGTTCGGCTTCACCGCCCTGCTCGGTGCGATCATCCAGATCAACCCGGTGTGGGCCTACGGTCCGTACAACCCGTCGGAGGTCACCGCCGGCTCGCAGCCTGACTGGTACATGGGCTTCTCCGAGGGTCTGGTGCGCATCATGCCGGCCTGGGAGTCCACGTTCTTGGGGTTCACCTGGAGCTGGAACGTCTTCATCCCCGGGGTGGGCGGGCTCGGACTGGTGTTCACCTCGCTGGCGCTCTGGCCGTTCATCGAACGCTGGATCACCGGTGACGACCGTGAGCACCACCTGCTGGAGCGTCCGCGCGACGCGCCGACCCGCACCGCGCTCGGCGTCGCCGCGATGACGGCCTACGGAGTCGGATGGGCAGCCGGTGGCAACGACATCATCGCCACCCAGTTCGGTCTGGACATCTACGCCCTCACCTGGGTGTTCCGGTTCGGGTTCTTCATCTTCCCGGTCATCGCCTTCATCATCACCAAGCGCATCTGCCTGGGTCTGCAGCACCACGACAAGGACCTGGTGCTGCACGGGTACGAGACCGGCGTCATCGAGCGCTCGCCCGACGGCGGGTACTCCGAGCGGCACGCGCCGCTGCCGGTCAGCCAGCAGTACTCGCTCACCACGCGTGAGCGGGCACCTGCTCTGGAGGCGGCCGTCGAGGTCGACGAGAACGGCGTCGCCGCACCGGGCAGCCGCAAGGAGAGGATCCGGGCGTGGGCGCGCAAGCGCTACTACGACGGGGTCGTCGACAAGCCGACCGGCGCCGAGGTCGAGGAGGCCAAGCACCATCTGGCCGACCACGACGGACACCCGGTCGCGCTGGGCGAGGACTTCCAGGGCGTCTCCGAGACGGGCGTTCCGCGGGTCCACTGAGACACGATCACCGACCGACGACCGCGGCCCCCTCCCCCACCCGGGAGGGGGCCGCGGTCGTTCCGGGGCCGCGGACGGGGTCAGTCGCTTGCAGGCAGCGGTAGGTCAGCAACCTCACCAGGGTCCGGCGGTAGATGAGCAACCTCACCACCAACGCGGCGGTAGGTCAGCAACCTCACCAGGGTCCACATCGGTTGCTCACCCACCGCCGGGCAGCCCGACAGGTTGCTCACCTACCGCTGGGCAGCGCGACCGGTTGCTCACCCACCGCCGGACAGCCGTCGGTCAGCCGGCGACCGCGGGCTCGCCGGCGAGGGCCGAACCGGCCTGCCACTGGGACCAGTCCAGGTTCCAGTCGGTCCAGCCGTTCCACGGCTCCAGTCGGCGCGGACTGCCGGTGAACACCACGACGTCGCCCCGCTGGGAGTTCTGGTAGAGCCATCCCGCGTTCTCGGTGCTCATCCCCACGCAGGCGCTGCTGACGTTGGCCCGCCCCTGCGACGCCACCGACCACGGGGCAGCATGGACGAACTCGCCGGAGTTGGTGAGACGCATGGCCCACTTCACGTCGGGGATGTTGTAGTAGTTGGGATCGGTCAGGTCGACGCCGGTCGAGGCCGCGTCCATGTCGACCGCGTCGAACTTCTCCATGATGATCTTGGTGCCGTTGCGCGAGGCCTTGTCGGGGGCGCCCGTCGTGACCGGGATCGTGCGGGCCACCTGACCGTCGATGGAGACGCTCATCGTGTGGGCGGCGGTGTCGACCGTCGAGATGACCTGACGGCCCACCTGGAACTCGACCTCCTGGTCGAGCTGTCCGTAGATGCCCTCCCCCGCCGGCAGGCTGTTGAGGGCCAGGTCGACCTTCACGGTGGACCCCGGCTGCCAGTACACCTCGGGCCGGTAGTGCACCTCGGTGTCGCTGACCCAGTGCCAGCCGCCGACCTGCTGCGGCTCGGCCGTGACCGACATCTCCCGCTCGAAGGTCGCGCGGTCCGTGACGGGCAGGTCGAAGTAGACGATCACCGGCATCCCCACCCCGACGGTCTCACCCTGCAGCGGCGCCACCGACGGGTAGGTCTGCTGGTCCAGCGTGAGGTCCTGGGAGGTGAACGAGCGCTCGATCGTCATCGGTTCGCCGTCGTCGCCCTCGGCGGTCGCCGTCAAGGAGTAGGCGGTACCCGGCTCGAGCCGCTCGACCGCGGTCCAGCTCGTGTCCGAGCCCTCCCCGCCGACAGGGGTCCCCTCGGCGTCCAGCAGCGTGACCTCGGCCAGCGTGCCGTTCTCGACCGCGACCGTCACGAGGGTGTCGACCGCGACGGCCGTCGCGTCGGCCTCGATGTTGGTCGTCACGAGTGCCGGCGGCACACGGTCCAGCAGATCGCCGCCGGACGACGAGCAGCCGGCGAGCACGATCAGGAGCAGGGCACAGAGGGAAGCGGGTCTCACCCGGTCATTCTAGGTGCTCGCCGCCAACCCACCGACCGTCCCGGGACTCAGGCGGGTCGGTCAGTGCGCGTGGATGCCGCGGTAGTACTCGAAAGTCCACCCGACCAGGGCTGCGCCGCCGAAGACGACACCGATGGCGAACAGCCACCAGCCGAAGATGATGCCCAGCACCACGACGCCGAAGGCCAGGGCGCAGTACAGCGGCCACCAGCTGTAGGGCGGGAAGAAGCCCAGCTCTCCGGCGCCCTCGGCGATCTCACCGTCGCTGCGGTCCTCGGGACGGTCCGGGATCTGCCGCGCCACGATGGCGAGATAGAAGCCGAGCACCACGCACAGCAGCGTCGTCATGATCAGGGCGGTGGTGCCCGTCGGGTCCCCCGTGAGGATCCAGTAGACCGGGGAGATCAGGACGAAGAACACCCCGCAGAAGGCAATGGTCCACAGCTCGTTCTTCATGACGGGTCACCCTTCGTGTCATCGACGACCTCGCCGCGCCCGGACACGTCCGGCGCGTCGGCGAAGGTCCCGTTCTCCCCCGGGTTGTCGGCCAGCTCGAGAGCGGCGATCTCGGGGTGGTGCAGGTCGAAGGCCGGGCTCTCCGAACGGATCCGCGGCAGCGAGACGAAGTTGTGACGCGGCGGCGGGGACGAGGTGGCCCACTCCAGCGAGCGACCCCAGCCCCACGGGTCGTCCAGCCCGACCGGCTTCGCCGAGCGGGTCTTCCACAGGTTCAGGAAGAACGGCAGCGTCGAGGCGCCCAGAAGGAACGCGCCGATCGACGAGATCTCGTTCAGGGTGGTGAAGCCGTCACTCGGGCTGTAGTCGACGTAGCGACGGGGCATGCCCTCGACACCGAGCCAGTGCTGCACGAGGAAGGTCAGGTGGAACCCGAGGAACAACATCCAGAAGTGGATCTTGCCGAGCTTCTCGTCGAGCATCTTGCCGGTGAGCTTGGGCCACCAGAAGTAGAAGCCGGCGAACATCGCGAACACCACGGTGCCGAACACCACGTAGTGGAAGTGCGCGACGACGAAGTAGGAGTCCGAGAGCTGGAAGTCCAGCGTCGGTGACGCCAGGACCACGCCGGTCAGACCACCGAAGAGGAAGGTGACCAGGAAGCCCAGCGAGAAGATGAGCGGGGTGTCGAAGGACAGGGATCCGCCCCACATCGTGCCGATCCAGTTGAAGAACTTCACGCCGGTCGGAACCGCGATCAGGAACGTCATGAAGGAGAAGAACGCCAGGTCGACCGCGCCGGTGACGTACATGTGGTGGGCCCACACGGCCACCGACAGCGCGGCGATCGCCAGGGTGGCGCCGACGAGTCCGACGTAGCCGAAGATCGGCTTGCGGCTGAACACCGGCAGGATCTCGGTCACGATGCCGAAGAACGGCAGGGCGATGATGTAGACCTCGGGGTGGCCGAAGAACCAGAACAGGTGCTGCCACAGGATCGGCCCGCCGGTGGCGGCGTCGAACACGTGCGCACCGAACATCCGGTCGGCCGCCAGCGCCAGCAGGGCCGCGGCGAAGATCGGGAACGCGATCAGCACGAGCAGGCTCGTGACCAGCGTGTTCCACACGAAGATCGGCATCCGGAACATCGTCATGCCCGGTGCGCGCATGCAGAAGATCGTCGTGACGAAGTTGACGGCACCCAGGATCGTGCCGAGACCCGCCATGTAGAGGCCCATCACCCACAGGTCACCGCCGACGCCGGGCGAGTTGACCCCGTCGGACAGCGGCGCGTAGGCGAACCAGCCGAAGCTGGCGGCGCCACCGGGAGCGATGAAGCCCGAGACGGTGATGAGGCCGCCGAACAGGTACAGCCAGTAGCTGAACATGTTGAGCCGCGGGAAGGCCACGTCGGGCGCACCGATCTGCAGCGGCATGATCGCGTTGGCGAAGCCGAAGAACAGCGGGGTCGCGAACAGCAGCAGCATGATCGTGCCGTGCATCGTGAACAGCTGGTTGTACAGCTCGTCGTCGACGAAGGTCGTGCCGGGCTGGGCCAGCTCGGCCCGGATCACCAGGGCCATGAGGCCGCCGATGATGAAGAAGATGAACGACGTGACCAGGTACATGTTGCCGATCACCTTGTGATCGGTCGTCGTCAGGCAGGTGATGACCTTCTGCGACAGCGTCTTGCCGGGGACCGGTCCGTGGCCCGACGGGTCGGCCGAGGAGCCGGCCTCGAAGGTTGCGGTCGCCATTACTCTGCCTCTCCGTCCGTCTTGAGCCCGGCGATGGTCCGGGCCTCCTGCGCACCGGCCGGCGCGCCGGTCTGGCCGAGCTCGACCAGGTCGGCCAGGTGGTCGTCGTACTCGGCCCGCGACACCACGTTGACGGTGAAGATCATCCGTGAGTGGTAGAGGCCGCAGAGCTCGGCGCACCGACCGGTGAAGGTGCCCTCACGGGTGGGGGTGACGTCGAAGGTGTTGTCGCGACCCGGGACGACGTCCATCTTGAAGTAGAACTCCGGGATCCAGAAGGAGTGGATCACGTCGGGGGACGTCAGGTTGAACCGGACCGACTCGTCGACCGGCAGCCACAGCTCGGCGGGCTGAGCCGGCGTACCGACGTCGAAGACGGCCTCGCCGTCGACGGCGGTCTCGTCGAGGTAGTTGAAGGCCCACTGCCACTTGGACCCGACGACCTCGATGGTGTGGTCGGGGTTCTCGACCGTCTCGAGCATCTCGTTCTGGCTGGTGACGGTGTGGAAGAAGAAGACCGCGACGATGATGACCGGCGCGAAGGTGTACAGCGCCTCGATCGGCAGGTTGTACCGGACCTGCACCGGCACCTCGTCGTCGCTGCGACGGCGGTAGCGGATCATGACCCAGACCATCAGGCCGAAGACCAGCAGGAAGACCACCAGGACCGCGATCCACGCGCCGAGCCACAGGTTCCACATGGCCTGCGTGCGGTCGCTGCCGGCGACCGGCAGGGCCAGCCGCATGATCTGGGAGTCGTCCACGGGGGAACAACCGCTGAGGACCAACGCGAGGACAGCGAGCAACGCCAACTTCAACCGACCCACGGGGCGCCTTTCTGGTGCAGGAACGTCACGCAACGACATGCTCAGGGTATCCCAGCCGGCCGTCCGGCTCTCGCTGAGGGCAACCTTCGCGGGGCCGGTGCGACGGGGGCCGCTCACGCGAGCGCCAGGGCGTCGCCGACCTCGGCCGCGGCGACGTCGCCGTAGGCCGACCCGAGCCGGTCGAGGAAGCTCTGCCGGTCCAACGTGTACTCCTGCGTGCCCTTGGTGAGCACCACGCTGGCCGCGATCGTGCAACCGATCTGCGCCGAGCGCTCGAGCCCGAGGCCGGCCGCGACGCCGGCGAGGAACCCGGCCCGGAAGCTGTCGCCGACGCCGGTCGGATCGACGGCGACCAGCCCGGGGATCGCGGACACGTGGACCTCGTCGTCGGCGGTGTACACCGAGACCCCGTCCTTGCCGCGGGTGACGATCCGGGTGCCGACCTTGGACTGCACGTCGGCGGACGTCCAGCCGGTCTTCTGCTCGATCAGGGCGGCCTCGTAGTCGTTGCTGAACAGGTAGGTGGCGCCGTCGACCAGCAGACGGATCATGTCACCGTCGGCGAAGGCGAGCTGCTGGGACGGGTCGGCGGCGAACGGCACGCCGGCGTCGCGGCACGCAGCGGTGTGCCGCAGCATGCCCTCGGGGTCGTCGGGGCCGATCAGCACGAGGTCGAACGCGTGGCCGAGCCCGAGCACGTCGATCTCGCGGGCCTCGGACATGGCGCCGGCGTAGAACGAGGCGATCTGCGCGAGCGTCGAGTCCGTGGTGCACACGAACCGGGCGGTGTGGCGGGACTCCGAGACCCGCACCGACGACGTGTCGACACCCGCCGACTCCAGCCAACCGCGGTACTCGACGTCGAAGTCCTTGCCGACCGAGCCGACCAGCACCGGCCGGTGGCCGAGGCTGGCCAGGGCGAAGCTGATGTTCGCGGCACATCCTCCGCGCCGGACGTCGAGGTCCTCGACGAGGAACGACAAGGCGACCTTGTCGAGCTCCTCGGGGACGAGGGAGTCGGTGAACCGTCCCGGGAAGGTCATCAGATGGTCGGTCGCGATGGAACCGGCGATGGCGAGATGCACCCGCACAGCATAGGCAACGGCCCTGCGCGTTCGCGCAGGGCCGTGGCGGGTCAGGCGGGTGTCGGGCGGCTCAGTGGAAGGAATCGCCGCAAGCGCAGGAGCCGGTGGCCATCGGGTTGTCGATGGTGAAGCCCTGCTTCTCGATGGTGTCGACGAAGTCGATCGTGGCTCCGCCCAGGTACGGCAGGCTCATGCGGTCGACGACGACGTTGACGCCGTCGAAGGTGAACACCTGGTCCCCGTCGAGCGAGCGCTCGTCGAAGAACAGCTGGTACCGCAGGCCGGAGCAGCCGCCGGGCTGGACCGCGATGCGCAGGGCCAGGTCGTCACGACCCTCCTGGGCGAGCAGGCTCGACACCTTCTCGGTCGCGCCCTGGCTGAGGGTCACGCTGGTGGCCGGGGCGGTGGCGTCCGGCGTGGAGGTCTGGAGGTCGGCGTCCGTGGTGCTGTCGATGCTCATGTCATCTCCCGGGCTCGGTGTGCGTCGTGCTGGGGGTCGGTCGCTGGTGTCAACGCCCGCCCGCGCGGATCTGTTCCATCGTACGCGGCGGTGCCGACAACCCCGAACACCGCGATCCGATCCGGGCGGCCCCGTCCGTGCGAGCAGGTCCGGGCGGGCCCGTCAGTGCGACCAGGTGCGGGCGACCCGTGCGCCGAGCGCCTGCAGGGAACGCGCGGGGTGCGACATCGCCGGCTCCTCGCCCACCAGGTCGACCACCCCGTAGGCCGACTCGACCCCCATCGCCCGCATCTCGCGGGACCCGACGTCGACCCGCCCGGCCAGCACGACGCACGGTCGGGCCAGCTCCGCGGCCACGCGGGCCACGCCGAACACGACCTTCCCGGCCCGGGAGGAGTAGTCGTAGGACCCCTCCCCCGTCAGGACCAGGTCGTGGGTGGCGACGAGATCGGCCAGACCCGTGTGCTCGGCGACCAACCCGATGCCCGAGGTGACCTCGGCCCCCAGCAGGAGCAGGGCGAACCCCAGACCACCGGCCGCGCCCGCACCGGGCCGGTCGGCGACCCGCCGCTCGGCCGGGGTGGGACCGCACACCACGTCGACGAAGGCGTCGAGCTGCCGGTCCACGACGAGGATCGCGGCGTCGTCGAGTCCCTTCTGCGGGCCGAAGGTCCGTGCGGCGCCGAACATGCCCAGCAGCACGCTGTCGACATCGGTCGCGGCCGTGAGGGTGACGCCCCGGAGGCGGCGGAGCGCCGGAGCGAGGTCGACCCGGGTGATGCCCTCCAACCCGTGCGGCCCGGCGCCGAGGGGCACGTCGGCCACGGCGCCCAGTCCGGCCAGCAGGCCGGCACCGCCGTCGGTGGTCGCACTGCCGCCCAGTCCCACCACGACGTGCCGCGCGCCAGACTCCACCGCCGCGAGGACGGCCTGGCCCACCCCGAGCGTCGTGGCCCGGTCCGCGTCGCCCCCTCGTCCGAGGTGGAGCCCGCACGCCTGGGCGGACTCCAGGTACACCGTGTCGCCGACCCGCAGCAGGCTGACGGGGGCGGGGTCACCCCACGGTCCGTCGACGGTCACCACCGACACGTCGCCGCCCAGCGCCTGGTGCAGCACCCCCATGAAGCCGGGTCCGCCGTCGGCCATCGGGGCCAGGGTCAACCGGTCGTCCGGTGCCGTGCGTCGCCACCCCTCGGCGATCGCCGTGGCCGCCTCGGGGGCGCTGAGCGTGCCCGCGAACTTGTCGGGTGCGACGAGGACCTTCACCCGGGCCGTCCGGCGCCGTCGATGGTCAGGATCGGCCTGTCCCTGACTCCAGCGCCTGCGCGGTCGCGGCGAGCAGGACACAGGTCGCCAGCCCGTCCATGGCGGCGGTGAGGTCGGTCATGGACGGGAACGACGGGGCGATGCGGATGTTGCGGTCCCGCGGATCGCGGCCGTAGGGGAACGACGCGCCGGCGGGGGTGAGCGAGATGCCGGCCGCCTTCGCCAGCGCCACGACCCGGGTGGCGGTCCCGTCGGGAACGTCGAGGCTGACGAAGTATCCCCCTCGGGGCCGCGTCCAGGTCGCCACGTCGTGCGGCCCGAGCCGCTCGGCCAGGATCTGCAGCGTGGCCTCGAACTTCGGGGCCAGGACGGCGCGGTGACCGTCCATCAGCCGGTGCACGCCCTCGGCGTCCTGCAGGAAGCGGGCGTGTCGCAGCTGGTTGACCTTGTCGGGACCGATCGTGCGGAAGGCGACGTGCCGCAGGTACCAGGCGATGGTCTCGGGCGAGCCGCCCAAGAAGCTGACACCCGACCCGGCGAACGTGATCTTGGAGGTCGACGCGAACACCAGGGGCCGGTTCGGGTTGCCCGCGGAGGCGCACAGTCCCACGATCTCGGCGGTGGTCGTGCGTTCGTCGGTCAGGTGGTGGACCGCGTAGGCGTTGTCCCAGTAGATGCGGAAGTCCGGTGCGGCGGTCTCGAGCGCGGCCAGCGCCGCCGCCTTCTCGTGGCTGACCACCGCGCCCGTGGGGTTGGCGTAGGTCGGGACGAGCCAGATGCCCTTGACCGCCGGGTCGCCGACGAGGGCGCGGACCTGGTCGAGGTCCGGGCCGTCGTCGAGCATGTCGACGACGAGCATCTCGATGCCCAGGTGCTCGGTCAGGGCGAAGTGCCGGTCGTAGCCGGGCGCCGGGCAGATGAACTTGACCGGAGCGGCGCCCCACGGTGCGGGCGAGTCGGGGGTCCCGTGCAGCATCGCGAAGGTCAGGGTGTCGTGCATCAGCGCCAGGCTGGCGTTGTCGGCCGCGAGCAGCTGGGCCACCGGGATGCCCAGCAGCTCGGCGAAGATCTCGCGCAGCTCGGTCAGGCCCGTGAGTCCCCCGTAGTTGCGGGTGTCGGTGCCGTCGGCAGCCCGGAAGTCCGTGCCGGGCAGCGACAACAGCCCTGCAGACAGGTCGAGCTGTGCCGGCGACGGCTTGCCGCGGGTGAGGTCGAGGGTGAGCCCGGCCTCACCGAGCGTGCGGTAGGCCTGCTCCGCCTCGGCGTGCAGGGTCTCGATCCGGTCGCGGGAGAGAGCGTCGAAGGTCACGGTCCCAACGTACCCGGCCCGGTGACCGGCGGGGCGGGTCAGTCGAGTCCGGGAGAGCCCCACAGGGCCATCCACCGGCCGAGGTCCGGCTCGACGGGCACGTCGGACTCGACCAGACCCCGTACCTGCAGCTCCAGGGCGTTGTCGCGCCGCTGACCGGCCAGCGGCGCGAACGGGTAGAACGTGCCCTGCTTGAACAGGTAGACCAGCGCCAGTCGCTCGAGCGCAGGGGTCGTGAACACGACGGTGGAGCACAGCAGGGACGCCCCGAACCCGGCCTCGACCAGGGTCGTGTTGACGGCGTGGAGGTCGGTGACGATGCCGCCGACGTCGGCGGACCGGCGGACCGTGACCCAGTGGAACCCGAACCGGTCGACGGTGCGCTCGACGGTCGCCGCCGGGTCGAGACCGACCAGCTCCCGCGCCTCGTCGACCGCCGCGTCGTCGGCGTACCCCTCGGCGTCGCGGTAGCAGACGGCCCCGAGCCCGGCGAAGCCGAACCCCTGCGTCTCCAGCGAGATGGCCGCCTGCGGCACCTGGAACAGCACCCCGATGTCGGCCTGCGGCGGCGTGCTCCGGCCGAACAGGGAGTCGAACAGACCCATCGCTCAGCGCTCCGACAGCTCGGCGCTGATGCGGCTGAGCTGCTGCACGCGCTGGTCGAGCGGCGGATGGGTCGAGAACATCGCCGAGACCGACGCCCGGTTGAGGGCCGGGGCGAAGAAGAAGGCGCTCACGGCGCCGGTCTCGCGCAGGTCCCGGCTGGGGATCCGGGACATGTCGCCCGAGATCTTCATCAGGGCCGAGGCCAGCTTCGACGGCTGGCCGGTGAGGTACGCACCGGACCGGTCGGCGCTCAGCTCGCGGTAGCGCGACAGCGAGCGGGTCAGCAGGAACGACAGGAAGTACACGACGATGCTGACGAGGAAGACGACGATGAACGGCAGGTTGTTGTTGTTGCCGCGGCCGCGGCCACCGCCGCCGAAGTAGAAGCCGTACCGCGTCACGAGGCCGGCGAGCAGACCCAGTGACGTCGCGACGGTCATGACGGTGACGTCACGGTTGGCGACGTGGGCCAGCTCGTGGGCCAGCACCCCCTCCAGCTCCTCGGCGTCGAGGCGCTGCATGATGCCGGTGGTGACGCACACGGCGGAGTGCTTCGGTGTACGGCCGGTCGCGAAGGCGTTCGGCACGTCGGTGACCGCCACCGCGACGCGCGGCTTGGGCATGTCGGCGAGCACGCACAGCCGGTCGATCATGGCGTGCAGCTCCGGGGCCTGGTGCGGTTCGACCACCTTGGCGCCCATCGACTTCAGCGCGAGGGAGTCCGAGAAGTACCACTGACCCCAGGCGATGGCCAGCACGATCACGATGCCGAACGCCCCGAGGCCGGTCTGCATCAGCACGAGACCGAAGACCACGTAGATCGCGCCGAGCGCCAGGCTGACGCCGCCCATGCGGAGGGTCAGCCCGCGGTCACCCCTGAATCTGGTTCTGGCCACCGGACCCTCCTTCGCTGCGATCCTCGCCGGGGGCCCGGTGCGGGTCGGCGGCCTCGAAGGCCCGATCCCACCGTTCGGACTCGGCGTGGCCGGTCGGCGCCGGGCCGCCGGGACCGTCCATGATGCCCTCGGCCACCAACTCGTCGACGGCGTCGGAGCGGGCGTCCAGCTCGCGGGTGTGGCGTTCGGCCTCGGCCATCGCCTGACCCACGTCGCTGCTCGACGAGCTGATGCCGGTCGTGGCCCGCGTGATCTCCGACCTGGCGGTGGCCGCCGAGCGGCGGGCCACCAGGGTGTCCTTGCGCAGCCGGAAGGCATCGACCTTCGCCTGCAGGTCCGCGGCCGTCGCCTGCAGGCGTGCCTCGTCGCTGACGAGGTCGGCGTGACGGTCACCCAGCTCGTCGGCGGCCGTGACGAGCGCCGCTCGTCGCGTCAGGGCCGCACGAGCGCCGTCGTCGTCCCCCGCCGCGACCCGCACCTTCGCCTGCTCGTCGAGCTGCTCGGCCTGGTGTCTCAGCTTGGTGAGCTGCAGCTCGACCCGCTTGCGGTGGGTGGCCAGGTCCGCCACACCACGACTCACCTGCTGCAGGAGGACGATCTGCTCGCGGTACGTGTCGTCCAGCCGTCCGGCCAGGTCGGCCGGGTCGTCCGACCCCCGCCATGCGCGGGCCACCCGCCTCAGCCGGTCTGCGATCCCCATGCCCGCAGCGTACGGGGTGGCCCCGGATAGGGTGGGGCCGTGACCGACGACTCCTCCACCCCCGCCGCCAAGGGCCGACCGACCCCCAGCCGCAAGGAGGCCGAGGCGGCGCGCAGGGCTCAGATGAAGCAGCCACTGACCCGCAAGGAGAAGATGCTGCGCGAACGCCGCGCCCGCGAGGAGCTGCGCACCAAGCAGCGCGAGGCGCTCCGCAGCGGCGCGGGCGACCACCTCCCGCGGCGTGACCGCGGTCCCGTCAAGGCCTTCGTCCGTGACTACGTCGACCGGCGCTGGAACGTGGCCGAGTACCTGCTGCCCCTGCTGGTCCTCATCCTGCTCATCAACTTCGTCAACACCCCGTGGGCCGTCAGCGCCGTCGCGTTCCTGTGGGCCTTCGCCGTCCTCGGCACGGTCGTCGACGAGATCGTCCTGCTCCGCGGCATGAAGAAGGCGCTGAGGGAGCGGTTCCCCGAGACCCCCCACAAGGGTGCGGTGTCCTACGCGGTGCTGCGCTCGTCCCAGCTGCGCCGCTTCCGCCTGCCGAAGGTCGCGATCGCCCGCGGCGGGGAGTTCAAGGCGCGCTACTGAGGGCGCTCGCCCCGGCTCAGGACGGGTGCAGCGACATCGGTCCGTAGACCTCGGTGTCGCCGTCGAAGAGTCGTACCTGGTCGACGCCCTCCTCGACGAGGTCACCGAAGGTCTCCCCGACCCACGACTCGGCGTCGCCGCGGTTCTCGAACTCCGGTGAGCGACCACCGGTCGGCGTCCCGTCGGCGGTCTCGTAGGTCCAGCTCCAGCCCATGGTTCAGCTCTCCTTGGTCGACGACTCGACGAATGGCGGTGCCACCACCGTGAAGGGTTCCTGCCGGGTCCGCACCTCGACCCCCACCGAGGCGCCCACCTCGACGCCCGGTTCCAGCAGCGCCAGGGCGACACCCTGACGCAGCGTCGGCGAGAAGGTGCCCGACGTGACCTCACCGACCACCGCACCGTCGCCGTTACGGACGACCATGCCGGGCCGCGGGATGCCGCGACCCTGGGCCAGCAGCCCGCGCAGCGTGCGCACCGTCTTCTCCTCCCGCTGACGCTGCAGGGCCTCACGACCCCAGAACCGCGGTTTGGACCAGCCGACCGCCCACCCTGCGCGCGCCATGACCGGGCTGATCTCGGCCGACAGCTCGTGACCGTGGAGGGGGTAGCCCATCTCGGTCCGCAGGGTGTCGCGGGCTCCGAGACCGCAGGCGCGGATGCCGTGCGGCCGGCCGGCCGCCAGGACGGCGTCCCAGACGTCGACGGCGGCGTCGGTCGGCACCACCAGCTCGTAGCCGCGCTCACCGGTGTACCCCGTGCGACACACCGTGACGTCGTGGCCGGCGATCCGCGCGTCGGCGAACGACATGTAGGCGTGATCGGTCGGCAGACCGAGCGCCGAGACCACCTCGTCGCTGAGCGTGCCCTGCACCGCGAGCACGGCGAAGTCACGGTGCTGGTCGACGACCTCGACCCCCTCCGGCGCCTCGGCCCGGAGTCGGGCCACCACCTCGGCGGTGTTCGCGGCGTTGGGGATCAGGAAGACCTCGAACGGGCTGCGCAGGTAGGCGATCAGGTCGTCGACGGTGCCGCCGTCGTCGGCGCAGCACAAGGTGTACTGGGCCTGACCGGGACCGATGCGCCCGAGGTCGTTGGTGAGGCACTCGTTCACGAAGTCCGCGGCGCCGGTGCCCCGCACGACGGCCTTGCCGAGGTGACTGACGTCGAACAGTCCCACCCCACCGCGGACGGCCGCGTGCTCGGCCAGGACCCCACCGTCCCCGCCGGGCCCGGAGTAGTCCAGCGGCATGCTCCAGCCGCCGAACTCGGCGAACTTCGCGCCCAGGGCGACGTGTCGGTCGTGCAGCGGCGAGTGCAGCAGATCCATGCGGGTCAACCTAGCGGCCGCGACTACAGTGGCCGACATGCCCACCGCCTCATCCACGTCCGCGCACCGCGCCCCCCGGGCCGGGTCGACGACCCCCCTCCCCCCGGTCACCCTCAGCACCGCCAAGCCCGAGACGGCCAAGGCCGACGTACTGGTGCTGGGCATCCGGGGGGACGACGACCGGCAGGGCTTCGCCGACGTGCTGGAGACCATGGGCTTCACCGGCGAGACCGACCAGGTCGTCAGCTTTCCCGCCGGGGACCTGGCCACGGCCGCGGTCGTCGTCGCCGTGGCGCTGCCGGCCGAGCCCACCGCGGCGCAGCTGCGAGCAGCGGCCGCCCGCGGGATCAGGGCCGCTCGCCGCGGCTCGGTCGCCGTGGCGCTGCACCCGGCCGGTGTCGACGAGGCCGTCGCGATCGCCGAGGGCGTCCGGCTCGGTTGCTACCGGTTCGAGGCCTACCGCACCCGCGCGGCGGATGCGGCCGAGAAGCCGAGGGTCACCTCCGCCGTCGTCCTGACGCCGTTCGCGCGGCAGAGCAGCGCCCAGCGCGCGCTCGAGGACGCCCTGATGGTGACCGAGTCCGTGGCCCGGGCCCGGGACTGGACCAACACGCCGCCCGGCGACCTGCGGCCCGCCGACTTCGCCGAGTCGATCACCGAGTTCGCCGGCGACCACGTCAAGGTGGCGGTGTGGGACGAGAAGCGTCTGGCCAAGGAGCGGTGCGGCGGCATCCTGGGCGTCGGACGGGGATCGGATGCTCCACCGCGCCTGGTGACGCTGTCGTACGAGCCCAAGGACGCGACCGGCCACCTGGCCCTGGTGGGCAAGGGGATCACGTTCGACTCCGGGGGCCTGTCCATCAAGACCGGCGCCGGGATGGCGACGATGAAGATCGACATGTCGGGTGCGGCCTCGGTCGTCGCCGCGACCGTCGCCATCGCCCGGTTGGGTCTGCCCCTGAGGGTCACGGCGTACGCCTGCCTGGCCGAGAACATGCCGAGCGGCTCCGCCACCCGCCCCGGTGACGTCCTCACGATCCGCAACGGCACCACGATCGAGGTCCTGAACACCGACGCCGAGGGTCGGATCGTCCTGGCCGACGGGCTGAGTCTGGCCGCCGAGACCGGGCCCGACCACATCGTCGACGTCGCCACCTTGACCGGTGCGTGCGTGGTGGCCCTCGGCCAGCGGACCGCCGGCGTGCTCGGCAACGACGACGCGCTCACCGACGCCGTCCTGCTCGCCGCGCGGAACGCCGGCGAGCCGATGTGGCCGCTGCCCATCGCCGAGGAGATGCGGGCCACGGTGCGGTCGTCGTCGATCGCCGACCTGCGGCAGCACAACCCCAAGCCGTCCGGCGGGACCCTGTTCGCCGCGGCCTTCCTGCGCGAGTTCGTCGGCGACACCTCCTGGGCGCACCTCGACATCGCGGGACCGTCGTTCAACGAGGGGTCCGCGTACGACGAGATCCCCGTCGGCGGGACCGGATTCTCGGTGCGGACCCTCGTGCGGCTCGCCGCACACCTCGCGGAGCGGTGACACCGGACTCGGACTCCGCCGCGGTGCTGTGGTCGGCCTACACCGCGGCCCACCCCGAGCACGCCGGCGACCTGCCGGTCGTGGAGTGCTTCGGTGACTCCCCCGCCCTGGCGGACGAGCTCCTGGCGCTCGTCGTCGAGGGCCGCAAGCGGGCCACGGCGGGCACGGTGGAACACGACGGCGACGCGGTGGTGCAGGGCGGGCACTGGATCGTCACCGACGGCGCGGGGACGGCTCAGGCCGTGCTGCGCACGACCGAGGTCCGGCACGGCCCGCTCGTCAGCGTCGACGAGGCGTTCGCGTGGGACGAGGGTGAGGGTGACCGGTCGCGGGACGACTGGCTGCGCGGCCACCGCGCCTACTTCCGCCGGACCCTCGGACGCGACGACGTCGACGACCTCCCCACGGTCTTCGAACGCTTCACCGTCGTCTGGCCGCCCGGGATAGCCGACTGACGGCGGACCTGCCGGCTCAGTCGGTGAGGTCGAGCGTGCGCGCGGCGTCCTCCACCTTGTCCCACATCGAACGGTCGCCTCCGCGACGGTCCGGGTGGGCCTTGCCGCGGGCCTGACGCAGCAACGTCACCAGGTCGTCGCGGTCGTGGGCGTCGGGCAGCGGATCGGCCCCGGCGATCATCTCCAGGGTCATGACGGCCGCCGACTGCCGCGGGTCGAGCCGTGCCGCCGGGGCGGGGTTGGCGACGGGGCGCGAGCCACCCGCCTGCGGCCCACCGCGGCGCTGGCGCTGGTCGAACTCGCGCATCCGCTGCGGGATGCCGACCCGGTTGGTGTCGTAGACCGGGATCTTCTCCTTGCGGGCGAAATCGGCGGCAGCCTGGGCCGAGGCGATCCGTCGCCGGGTCCACTCCCCGTCACCGGCCACGAGCAGCAGGGTCGTCTGCGTGACCGACGTGGCGGGCTCGACGAACGCCTCGACTCCCGCGCGGCTGGCGATGAACTCCCGCAGGTGGTCCAGATCGGCACGGTTGGCGTGCCGGTCCGACACGGCGGCTCCTCCGGCCGTGCGTGTGGCCCTGCGGCGACTCCACCAATTCATGCGCCCAGTGTGCCCGATGGCCTCACACCCCGCTGGCACCCGGCTCGACACGAGTGACAAGATGGAAAGAGGGCACCGCTGCGGGTGCCGACGTCGGCTAGCAATCAGGTGTGGAGGAATCGTGGCGGAAGCCCCGAACGGCCCAGGTACGTACGACATCGTGATCCTCGGCGGCGGGAGCGGCGGCTACGCCTGCGCCCTGCGCGCGGTGCAGCTGGGCAAGAGCGTCGCGCTGGTCGAGAAGGGCAAGCTGGGCGGCACGTGCCTGCACACCGGCTGCATCCCCACCAAGGCGTTGCTGCACTCCGCCGAGATCGCCGACAACGCCCGCGAGAGCGAGAGCTACGGCGTCAGGGCCTCCCTCGAGGGAATCGACATGGCCGGGGTCAACGCCTACAAGGACGGCATCGTCGAGCGGCTCTACAAGGGTCTGCAGGGTCTGATCAAGTCCGGCGGCATCACGGTCGTCGAGGGCGAGGGCAGGCTCGTCGAGACCACGAAGGGCGGCGGCGGCACCGTCGAGGTGAACGGCGAGCGGTACACCGGCACGAACGTCGTGCTGGCCACCGGCTCGGTCTCCCGCACCCTGGGCCTGGACATCGGCGGCCGCATCGTCACCAGCTCCGAGGCGCTCACCATGAGCGAGGTGCCCGAGAAGGTCGTCATCATCGGCGGCAGCGTCATCGGGGTGGAGTTCGCCAGCGTCTGGAAGTCCTTCGGCGCCGACGTCACCATCATCGAGGGCCTGCCCAGCCTCGTGCCGCTGGAGGACCCCTCGCTGTCCAAGCAGCTGGAGCGGGCGTTCCGCAAGCGCAAGATCAACTTCAAGACCGGCGTGAAGTTCGAGTCGGTCAAGCAGACCGACACCGGCGTCACCGTCACGCTCGAGAACGGCGACACGATCGACACCGACCTGGTGCTCGTGGCCGTCGGCCGCGGCCCCAACTCCGCCGGCATGGGCTACGAGGAGGCCGGCGTCACCGTCGACCGCGGCTGGGTCCCGACCGACGAGCGTCTGCGCACCAACGTCGACGGCATCTTCGCCGTCGGTGACCTGGTGCCGGGCCTGCAACTGGCGCACCGCGGCTTCGCCCACGGCATCTTCGTGGCCGAGGAGATCGCCGGGCTCAAGCCCCAGCCGGTCATCGACTCCGGCATCCCCCGCGTCACGTACTGCGAGCCCGAGATCGCCTCGGTCGGGATCACCGAGCCGCAGGCCAAGGAGAAGTACGGCGACGACGGCGTCGAGGTCGTGGAGTACAACCTCGGCGGCAACGGCAAGTCCCAGATCCTCGGCACCGCCGGCAGCATCAAGCTCGTGCGGGAGAAGGACGGCCCCATCGTCGGTGTCCACATGATCGGCTCGCGCTACGGCGAGCAGGTCGGCGAAGCCTCGCTGATCGTCAACTGGGAGGCCTACCCCGAGGACGTCGCCCAGCTCCTGCACGCCCACCCCACCCAGAACGAGGCCCTCGGCGAGGCCGCCCTCGCGCTGGCCGGCAAGCCCCTGCACTCCCACGCCTGAGCACTCCCACGCCTGAGACACCGACCTCCAGAGGACATCATGGCCACGACCGTCACCCTTCCCGCTCTCGGCGAGTCCGTCACCGAGGGCACCGTCACCCAGTGGCTCAAGGCCGTCGGCGACACCGTCGCCGTCGACGAGCCGCTGCTGGAGATCTCGACCGACAAGGTCGACACCGAGATCCCCTCGCCGGTCGCCGGCGTGCTGCTGGAGATCAAGGCCGAGGAGGACGAGACGGTCGAGGTCGGCGCCGTGCTGGCCGTGATCGGTGAGGAGGGCGAGGAGGCGTCCGACGACGCCCCGGCCACCGAGGCGCCGGCTCCCGAGGAGCCCGCCGAGCCGCAGGAGGCCGACGTCGAGGAGGCCGAGGAGACCGAACCCGAGCCGGCTGCACAGGACGAGGAGCCCGAGCCGGAGGAGCAGGAAGCACCGGCCGCCGAGACGTCCGAGCCGTCCGGCGGGGGCGAGGGCACGGCCGTCACCCTGCCGGCCCTGGGCGAGTCCGTCACCGAGGGCACCGTCACCCAGTGGCTCAAGGCCGTGGGCGACGAGGTCGCGGTCGACGAGCCGCTGCTGGAGATCTCGACCGACAAGGTCGACACCGAGATCCCCTCCCCCGTCGCCGGCACCCTGCTGGAGATCAAGGTCGCCGAGGACGAGACCGTCGAGGTCGGCGCCGAGCTGGCCGTGATCGGCACCGCCGGTTCGGCCCCTGCCGACCCGCCGCCGGCCCCCCCGAAGGAGGAGCCTGCCTCGAAGGCCGAGCCCGAGAAGGCGGAGCCCGAGCCGCAGAAGCAGCCGGAGCCGGAGCCGCAGAAGCAGCCCGAGAAGGCTCCTGAGCCCGCAGCGAAGACCCCTGACGCCGGCGACGACGACGACGACGAGACCTCGTACGTCACGCCGATCGTGCGCAAGCTCGCGAAGCAGCACGACGTCGACCTCTCCACCGTCACCGGGACCGGCGTCGGTGGGCGCATCCGCAAGTCGGACGTGCTGGAGGCCGCCGAGAAGAGCAAGGCGCCTGCCGCGAGCTCCGCACCTGACCAGCCGTCGGCGCCGGCCTCGGCCGACCCCTCCCCGCTGCGCGGCAAGACCGAGAAGATCACGCGGCTGCGGCGCACGATCGCGACCCGGATGGTGGAGTCGCTGCAGTCGTCGGCGCAGCTGACGCAGGTGCACGAGGTCGACGTCACCGAGATCGCCCGCCTGCGAGCCCGGCACAAGGACGCCTTCGCCGAGCGGGAGGGTGTCAAGCTCACCTTCCTGCCGTTCTTCGCGAAGGCCGCCGTCGAGGCCCTCAAGGCCTACCCGCAGCTCAACTCCGCCCTCGACCTCGAGGCCGGCACCGTCACCTACCCCGACGGCGAGCACCTGTCGATCGCGGTCGACACCGAGCGGGGACTGCTGGCCCCCACGATCCGCGACGCCGGAGACCTGTCCATCGCCGGCCTGGCCCGCAAGATCGCCGACGTGGCCGAGCGGACCCGCACGAACAAGATCACCCCGGACGAGCTGTCCGGCGGCACCTTCTCGATCACCAACCTCGGCAGCAACGGCGCCCTGTTCGACACCCCGATCATCAACCAGCCGCAGGCGGCGATCCTGGGGGTCGGCACCGTCGTCAAGCGACCCGTGGTCATCAGCGACCCGGCCGGTGGCGACAGCATCGCCGTGCGCAGCATGGTCTACCTGGCGCTGACGTACGACCACCGGATCGTCGACGGGGCCGACGCAGGCCGCTTCCTCACCGCGGTCAAGTCGCGTCTGCAGGGCGGGTCGTTCGAGTCCGAGCTGGGGTCCTGAGCACGTGACCGACCAGCCGTTGCGCGTCGTCATCGGAGGAGCCTCCGGGTTCCTCGGCACCGCTCTGGTGGAGGAGTTCCGCAGCCGCGGGCACGCCGTCACCCGCCTGGTGCGGTCGCAGGTTCCGGCCGGCGACGCGTCGGTCTGGGATCCCGCCGCCGGCAAGGTCGACCAGCGGATCATCGACGACGCCGACGTCGTGGTGAACCTGTCCGGGTCCTCCATCCAGAAGTGGCCCCGCACCAAGGGTCGTGAGAAGGAGATCCTCGACTCCCGGATCGGTGCCACGCGGACCCTCGCCACGGCCGTGGCCCGGTCCCGCACTCCCGCGGTCCTGCTGTCGGGGTCGGGCATGTCGTACTACGGCGTGGATCGTGGCGACGAGCGGCTCGACGAGTCGGCCTCGCCGGGACCGGGGTTCCTGCCCGAGGTCACCCACGCATGGGAGGCGGCGGCCGCTCCGGCGGTCGAGGCCGGCGCCCGTGTCTGCTACCTGCGGACGTCGATCGTGCTCGACGAGTCCGGCGGGGCGCTGAAGCTGATGGCGATCCCGTTCCGGCGGTACGGCGGCGCCAAGCTGGGCTCGGGCGAGCAGTACTTCTCGAACATCTCCCGCACCGACTGGGTCCGGGCGGTGGCCCACCTGGCCGAGACCGACAGCGTGTCCGGGCCGGTCAACCTGGCCACGGCCGCACCGGTCACCAACGCGGAGTTCACCCGTGCGCTGGCCGACGCCGTCGGCACGAAGGCGTTCCTGACGGCCCCGGCCTTCGTGCTGCGGGCGGCGCTCGGCGGCCTGGCCGACGACCTCCTCGGTTCGTTGCGGCTGGAACCGGCCGCGCTCGCGCAGTCGGGCTTCCGCTTCAGTGCCCCCGACATCGAGTCGACCCTGGCCCAGGCCCTGACGTAGGCCCCGTCGGTCCCGTCAGGCGACGCCGGCGATGCGCCAGCGCCCGTCCACCTGCTCCAGGTCGATCGTGCGGCGCGACGGCAGGTCACGCGGCAGCCGGACGGCTGTCCCGTCGTCCCCGCGCACCCGGGTGGGGCCCAGTCGGTCGACGACGTCGAGCCGGGCGGACGTGTCGTCGCTGGTCAGCACGACGCACCCCAGCAGCGCCATGGACGACCCCCTCAGCAGCCAGCCGCGATCGCGGTACTGCTCGAGCAGTGTCAGGTCGGCCGCCGCTGCCCGGGGATCGGCGTAGACCCGGGTGAGGGCCGCCGGGTCGGTGGACACGAGCGCGCGGGTGCGCTCGAGGTCCAGCGCCACCAGCTCGGTGCAGGGTGGCCCTCCGACAGCGGCGGATACCAGCGACACGATCCACGCGGCGATCCCCCAGACGTCCATGCCGCCATCGTGGGGGGTCCCGATCGCCACGACCAGGGCCCCGTCCACAGGCCCTCCGGGCTGCCCGGCAGCCGCGCCCGACGCCCCGCCCGGCGCCACCAGCGGGCGTAGGCTGGCGGCATGAGCCGCGTGGAGATCCTCGACGACTGGTACGGCCCCGACGCTCTCGACTACGAGCAGGCGTGGCAGCTGCAACGCAGGATGCTGACCGACCGGGCCGACGACCGCATCGGTGACACCGTGCTGTTCCTGGAGCATCCCCCGGTGTACACCGCCGGCCGCCGCACCGAGCCGCACGAGCGTCCGCTCGACGGCACACCGGTCGTCGACGTCGACCGGGGCGGCAAGATCACTTTCCACGGGCCGGGCCAGCTGGTCGGCTACCCGATCACCCGGCTGCCCTCGCACGTGCTGGTGGTCGACTACGTCCGGCGGGTCGAGGAGGCCCTCATCCGGGCGACGGCGGACCTCGGCGTCGCGACCGGGCGGGTCGCCGGCCGGTCAGGCGTGTGGTTGGCGGCCGGCGCGGGACGCCCGGAGCGCAAGGTCGCCGCGATCGGCATCAGGGTGTCGCGTGGCGTGACCATGCACGGGTTCAGCCTGAACGCCGACGTCGACCTCGGGTGGTACGAGCGTTTCGTGCCGTGCGGCATCGCCGACGCCGGGGTCACGACCCTCAGCGTCGAGCTGGGACGCACCGTGACGGTGCCCGAGGCTGCCGCAGCGGTGCGGCCGCACCTGCTGGAGCTGCTGGCCTGGGACGACTACACCCCGTCGCCGGACCTGGCGACCGCCGCCGCGACACCCGCGATCGGGCTCCGCACCCTCTCCTGACCCGGTGGCGGTAGGTGAGCAACCGAACCTCCGCGGTGGCGGTAGGTGAGCAACCGAATCGAGCCCTCGAACGGTTGCTCACCCACCGCCGCACCGTGCGAGAGGTTGCTCACCCACCGCCACGGGTCAGTCGGCCGACATCCTGAGGGCGTCGCGGTAGGAGATCTTGTCGCCGGTCCTCAGCAGCGTGCGCTCGTAGACCCGCGCCCCCAGCCGGATGAGCAGGACGGTGGCCACGACGGTGCCACCGACGGCCACGCCGGTCTGCCACAGCGGAACGGCCTCGGTCGCCATGCGGGCGGGCATGATCATCGACGACACGACCGGCGCCATCGACATCACCTGCTGCACCAGGTCGTTGCCGAAGAAGAAGGCGAAGTAGGGGATGAACAGCAGCGCCTGCGCCGGTGCCGTCGTCGACTGCAGGTCCTGCTGGCGCGACGCCAACGCCCCCGCCACGGCCCACAGGCTGGCCAGTGCCATGAACCCCAGCACGAAGAACACCACGTACCAGCCGATCGCCGGTCCGAGTCGGCCGAAGTCGACGTCGAGCCCCGAGACGGCCAGCCCCACGGCTCCGGCCGCGGCGAACAGGACGACCTGACCGACCGCCAGGACGGTGTTGCCGAGGATCTTGCCCCACAGCAGCTGCCTCATCGGCACCGTCGCCGCGAGGATCTCCACGACGCGGCTCTCCTTCTCCTGCGTGACGCTGCCGGCGATCATCATGCCGGAGCCGATCGCGACGATGAAGAACAAGATGATGAACACGAACGCGGCGGCCTGACCGAGGCCGTCGTCGGTGTCGTCGGCCTCGAGCAGGCGTTGGGACACCTCGGTGCCCTGCTGCAGGGCGGTCAGGTCGACGTCCAGCGTGTCGGCGTTGCCCTGCAGGACCGCCGAGCTGGCAGCGGTCCGCAGCGGACCGTCGATCTCGGCCGGGACCCCGTCCTCGCCCACGATCTCGAACCCGTCGGCCGTGTCGAGCAGGGCCGCGTCGGCGTCACCGTCACGCACCGCCCGCTCCGCGGCCTCGGGGTCGGCGACCTCCAGCACGTCGATGCTCAGGCGGTCGTTGCCCGACCGGCCGATCTGTTCCGCGGACTCGACCACGCTGACCGCAGACGCATCGACCACCGCGACGGTGTTGTCCTGAGGACGGTCGGAGAAGTAGCCGGCGGCGATGATGCCGACGAGGACCAGCAGGACCGACACCGCGGTCGTGATCACGAACGACTTCTGCCGGATCCTGGTGCGGACCTCGTTGTCGGCGACGATGCGCCAGGCGCCGGTCGTCCGCGCGGACGGCGCGGGGGTGGTGGTGTTCATCGGGTGACCTCGCGGAAGATCTCGGACAACGGTGGGCGGGCGCGGGCGATCTCGACCACGGGACCGTGGTCGACCACCAGGCGCGAGAGGGCAGCGGCGTCGATCCCGTCGAGGTCGACCAGGGCGACCGGGCCGTCGACGTCCAGGACCTGCAGGCCCTGCACGTCGCGCAGCCAGGCCGCGTCGGCGCCCTGCATCTCGATGCGGTACCGGTCGGCGCCGCGGCTGCGCAGGTCCTCGACCGGTCCTGCGGCGACGACCCGACCTGCCGACAGGATGACCAGGTCGTCGCACAGCCGCTCCACCAGGTCGAGCTGGTGACTGGAGAACAGCAGCGGCAGCCCGGCGGCCTCACGCGTCAGCAGGTCGACCATGGAGTCGACCGCGACGGGATCCAGTCCGCTGAACGGCTCGTCGAGCACCAGGGCCCTCGGCTCGTGGACGAGGGCCGCGGCGATCTGGACGCGCTGCTGGTTGCCCAGCGACAACGCGTCCAGGATGTCGTCGGCACGGTCCACCAGCGAGAAGTGCGAGAGCAGCTCCTCGGTGCGAGCGGAGGCCTGGGCACGCGAGAGCCCGTGCAACCGGGCGAAGTACACCAGCTGCTCGGCGATCGGTGCGCGCGGGTACAGACCGCGCTCCTCCGGCATGTACCCGAAGCTGCGGCGGACCTCCGCGGTGATCGGGTCGCCGTTCCAGAGCACCGTGCCGGCGCTGGGGGCGAGCACCCCCATGATCATGCGCATCGTGGTGGTCTTCCCCGCACCGTTGGCCCCGACGAATCCGGTGGTCCGGCCGGGCTGGACTGAAAAGCTCACGTCGTCGACGACGGTGGTGTCACCGTAGGTCCGCGTGAGGTTCTGGACGTCGATCATGGCTCCACGCTAGGCAGCGGGAGGGCTTCGACGCATCGGCCGACGGGACCCGACCGGCCTCATCCGGAGGGATGAGACCGGGTCCGACCTCAGTCCATCAGGCCGTTCTCGAACGCCAGGATGACGGCCTGGACCCGGTCCCGGACCTCGAGCTTGGCCAGGATGTGCGACACGTGCGACTTCACGGTGGCGGCGCTGACGTACAGCTCGCCCGCGATCTCGGCATTGCTGTGACCACGGGCGAGCAGGACCAGCACGTCACGCTCCCGCTCGGTCAGCTCGTCGAGCCGGCCGTCGGCCTCGGGGGCCGCACGCGACGTCGACCGCGCGATGACCCGCTGGGTCACTTCCGGCGCCAGCAACGAGTGGCCCTCGGCCGCGAGCCGGATCGCCTGCACGAGGTCGTCCGGGGGGCAGTTCTTCAGCAGGAAGCCGCTGGCACCGGCCTGCAGCGCGGCGAACAGGTGCGCGTCGTCGTCGAAGGTCGTGAGGATGAGGACCTTCGGCGCCCCGCCGGCCGCGACGATCTGCTCGGTGGCCGAGATGCCGTCCGTGCCCGGCATCTGCACGTCCATCAGGACGACGTCGGGCGCCAGCTCGGCGACACGCTGCACCGCCTCCGCCCCGTCGCGTGCCTCCCCCACCACCTCGATGTCGCTCTCGGTGGCCAGGATCATCGAGAACCCCGTGCGGACGAGCTCCTGGTCGTCCACCAGCAGCACCCGCACCGGATCGGTCATGACTCCTCCTCCACCGGGACGCGGACCCGCACGCGGAACCCGCCCCGGGGCCGCGGGCCGATCTCGACCTCGCCCGCGTGCATCGCCGCCCGTTCGCGGATGCCGGTGAGACCGAAGCCCCCCGAGGTCGTCGGAGCCGCGGCGCCGCGCCCGTCGTCGAGGATCTCGACCTCGACGTGACGGTGGCCGGGGTCCCCACCGAACCGGGTCGTCACGGCGATCGCCCGGGCACTGCTGTGCCGTCGGGCGTTGGCGATCGCCTCCTGGGCGACCCGGAACAGCGAGACCGCCACCGTGGCCGGGACCTCGAACGGGGTCCCGACCTGCTCATGGGTCACCACCGGGGCGCCGGCCGGGTCGGCCAGACCCGCGATGTCGGCCAGGCCCGGTTGCGGACCACGGTCGGGTCCGCCCTGGTCGTCGTCGCGCAACAGTCCGACCAGCTGGTGCATCTGGTTGACGGCCTCACGGGACGACCGCTCGATGGTGACGAGTGCCCGCTGGGCCACCTCGGGGCTGTTCGCCAGGCTGCGCGCCGCCCCCGAGGCGTGGATGCCGATGCCGCTGATGTGGTGGGCCACGACGTCGTGCAGGTCGCGGGCGATCCGTACCCGCTCGGTCTGCACGGCCCGTCGGCGCTCGGACTCGCGCAGCTCCCGCTCGCGCCGGATCTGCTCCTCGACGATGCTGCGCCTCCGAGCGCTCAGCCACGAGGCGTGGCCCCACGCGATCGCTCCCCCGAAGTACACGGCGTTGATGACCAGGGAGTAGATGATCAGGGCGGCGGCCGGCGTGAACAGCCCGGTCGTCGGCTGGTCGGGGAACGTGTCGGGCCGGGAGAAGACGATCGCGAGCCACACGAACATGGCCACCACGACGGCGACGGTCGTCACGACGAGCTCGCGGGTGCGGCGTGACCAGGCCCAGGCCGAGTAGAGCGAGGCGAAGAAGGTCATCTGCAGGGTGAAGATGCCGACCATGCTCTCGAACCGTTCGCCGATCACCACGAAGATGACGGCCTGCAGGGCCAGCGTGGTCAAGGGGTAGCGGCGGCGGCCGGCCAGCACGATCCCGGCGAGGACGAACCACAGGTGCGCCTCCACGCCGCGCCAGCCGAGATCGGCGTCGTACGCGCTGCGCCAGATCTCGACCGACAGCACGCCGAGCGCCGCGGCGACGACCGCGATGACGGCGTCGTTGCGCAGCTGCCCCGGTGTCGGAGCCGGTCGGGTCCAGTCGCGGTCCACCGAGATCACACCCGAGAGCCTACGTTGACCGGTCGGCGTAGGGTGGGAGGGTGAGCATCGCCCCTGACGGACGCAAGATGTTGCGGCTCGAGGTCCGCAACGCGGAGACGCCGATCGAGAAGAAGCCGGCGTGGATCAAGACGCGCGCGAAGATGGGCCCGGAGTACAACGAGCTGATGCAGCTGGTGAAGTCCGAGGGTCTGCACACGGTGTGCCAGGAGGCGGGCTGTCCCAACATCTTCGAGTGTTGGGAGGACCGCGAGGCCACCTTCCTCATCGGCGGCGAGCAGTGCACCCGCCGGTGCGACTTCTGCCAGATCGACACCGGCAAGCCGCAACCGCTGGACCGTGACGAGCCCCGCCGGGTCGCCGAGTCGGTAAGGGCGATGCAGCTGCGCTACTCCACGATCACCGGTGTGGCCCGCGACGACCTGCCCGACGGCGGTGCCTGGCTCTACGCCGAGACCGTGCGACAGATCCACGAGCTCAACCCCGACACCGGGGTGGAGAACCTCATCCCCGACTTCAACGGCGTCCCCGAGCTGCTCACCGAGGTGTTCGAGTCCCGCCCCGAGGTCCTGGCCCACAACCTGGAGACCGTGCCGCGGATCTTCAAGCGCATCCGCCCGGCCTTCCGGTACGAGCGCTCGCTCGACGTCCTCACCCAGGCCCGCGACTTCGGCCTGGTCACGAAGAGCAACCTGATCCTGGGCATGGGTGAGACCCGCGAGGAGGTCTCCGAGGCGCTGGTCGACCTGCACGACGCCGGCTGCGACCTCATCACCATCACGCAGTACCTGCGCCCGTCCAAGCGCCATCACCCGGTGGAACGGTGGGTCAAGCCCGAGGAGTTCGTCGAGCTGGCCGACGAGGCCGCCGCCATCGGCTTCGCCGGCGTCATGTCCGGTCCCCTGGTCCGCTCCTCCTACCGGGCCGGCCGCCTCTACCAGCAGGCTCTCGACGCCCGCGCCGCCGCCGCAGCCGGCTGACTCCCCCTCACCTAGACTGACCCGCATGTCTGCAGGTACCCCCGAAGCACCCACCGGCCGCATCGCCCAGATGCGGCAGGCCTACACGATCACCAAGCGCACCGACCGCACGATCGGGTTGCGCCTGCTGTTCTGGTTCCTGCTCGTCGGCGGCATCGCCGCCACGGTCAACCTGGTGCTGTTCGGTCCGTCCATCATCGGCATCCCGCTGGCCGTGCTGTTCGGTCTGCTGTCGGGCACCCTGGCCGCCCTGATCGTGTTCGGGCGGCGGGCCGAGAAGGCCGCCTATGCGCAGGTCGAGGGACAGACCGGCGCGGCTGCGAGCGCGCTGCAGATGCTGCGCAAGGGCTGGAACGTCAAGCCTGCCGTGGCGTTCACCAAGCAGCAGGACATCGTGCACCGTGTGGTCGGACGGCCCGGCGTCATCCTGGTCGGCGAGGGCAACCCCCACCGGGTGCGGCAGCTGCTGGCCGCCGAGAAGCGCAAGCACGCGCGGATCGTCGGGGACGACATCCCGGTGCTCGACCTGGTGGTCGGCAACGAGGAGGGCCAGATCCCCCTCACCAAGCTCAACCGGCACGTGCAGAAGATGAAGAAGACCATCAAGCCGGCCGCGCAGACCTCGGTCATCAACAAGCTGAAGGCCCTCGACGCCATGCGTCCGGCCGCCCCCATGCCGCGCGGCCCCGTGCCGACGAGCATGAAGGGCGCCCGCAAGATGATGCGCGGCTGACCGGGCCCTACCGCTGACGCGGGACGTGGATGACCCGCGAGCGGGCGGCGAGGTCGTGCAGGCCGCGCTTGTCCTCGGTCATCACCACGGCGGGCAGCACGGTCAGCAGCAGTGCCGTGCGCAGCAGCGCGCGGGGGACGCCGATCGGCGCGGAGTCAGGTCCTTCCACCCCGAGCCGCATGACGCGCTTGCCGATCGAGACGCCGATGAGCCCGGTGAGCACGCCGACCTCGACCAGGAACACCGCCGAGATGACCAGGTTCTCGGTGATCTCGGGCGGGTAGCCGACCCCGAAGAGGAGGGCGGCGGTCAACGCGGCGACGGCCCAGTCGATGACCAGCGCCAGGAGACGACGTCCCAAGGTGGCTTCCTGCATGCGTCGACCCTAGTGCGGCACCACCGGGCCGCTCGCCGAGGGACTTGTAACATGACCGAAACAAACCGGTGACGGTCGGGAAACTGCTCGTGCCTAGGTTCGAACCGTGCGGGAACGACGCGTCCCGCTTCGCCTATCCGACGAACTGCGCCGCGCTGCGGCCGAGGAGGACCCATGTTCGGCAATGCCGACGAGCTGTTCAAGTTCATCAAGGACGAGGGTGTCGAGTACGTCGACGTCCGCTTCACCGACCTCCCGGGCATCCAGCAGCAGGTGACGCTGCCGGCCTCGACCTTCGACGCGTCGATGGTCGAGAACGGTGTGGCGTTCGACGGCTCGTCCATCCGCGGGTTCCAGACCATCGACCAGTCCGACATGGTGCTGTACCCGGACATCAAGACCGCGTACGTCGACCCCTTCAAGCGTCGCAAGACCCTGGCGCTCGACTTCTTCGTGCACGACCCGATCACCGGTGAGGCCTACTCGCGCGACCCGCGCAACGTGGCCCGCAAGGCCGAGGCGTACCTGGCCACCACCGGCATCGGCGACACCGCCTTCTTCGCGCCCGAGGCCGAGTTCTACATCTTCGACCGGGTCAACTACGGCACCAGCGCCAACAAGTCCTTCTACGAGATCCAGTCGACCGAGGCCGCCTGGTCGACCGGCGACTCCCTCGACGACAACCGTGGCTACCAGGTCCGCTACAAGGGCGGGTACTTCCCCGTCGCGCCGACCGACAAGACCGCCGACCTGCGCAACGACATGATGAGCAACCTCGCCTCGGTGGGCCTGGAGCTGGAGCGCGGCCACCACGAGGTCGGCACCGCCGGTCAGGCCGAGATCAACTACAAGTTCGACACGCTGCTCAAGGCCGCGGACGACGTCATGAAGTTCAAGTACATCGTGCGCAACACCGCGTGGGCGAACGACAAGACCGTCACCTTCATGCCGAAGCCGATCTTCGGTGACAACGGCTCGGGCATGCACGTGCACCAGTCGATCTGGAACGACGGCAAGCCGCTGTTCTACGACGAGGCCGGCTACGGCGGCCTGTCGGACCTGGCCCGCCACTACATCGGCGGCATCCTCAAGCACGCCCCGTCGCTGCTGGCGTTCACCAACCCCTCGGTGAACTCCTACCACCGTCTGGTGCCGGGCTTCGAGGCCCCGATCGCGCTGGTCTACTCGGCCCGCAACCGCTCGGCCTGTGTCCGCATCCCGATCACGGGCGCGAACCCCAAGGCCAAGCGCATCGAGTTCCGCTGCCCCGACCCGTCGGCCAACCCGTACCTGGCGTTCAGCGCCCTGCTGCTGGCCGGTCTGGACGGCATCAAGAACAAGATCGAGCCGCCGGCCCCGATCGACAAGAACATCTACGAGCTGCCGCCGGAGGAGTACGAGGCCATCGACATGGTCCCGACCTCGCTCAACGCGGTGCTCGACTCGCTCGAGGCCGACCACGAGTTCCTGACGGCCGGTGACGTGTTCACGCCCGACCTGATCGAGACGTGGATCGACTACAAGCGCACCGAGGAGATCCTGCCCGTGCAGCTGCGCCCGCACCCGCACGAGTTCGAGCTGTACTACGACATCTGATCCGCCCCCGGTGGTTGAGGTGCGAGGGCGCCCCTGCGCCCGAGCCTCGAAACCACCGCCTACCAGCATGACGCCCCCGTCGACCTCGGTCGGCGGGGGCGTTCTGCGTCGGGCAACTGCCGGGCTGCCATGCCACTGGTGTGCTCGACTCACCCTCGTAAGGCGACGACCTCCGACACGGCAGGAGAGTGCGGCTCAGTTAACCCGTGGCGACCGCGACGACAGCCGTGGTGAGCGTGGCAACAGCCATCACCAAGGTCATCCAGGCCAGCCGGAACGTAGCCGCGGCGACTCGCTCCGACTGTTCGGCCGCTCTCATGGCAGCCTCCGCTGAACCGACAGCTGCCGAGGCGGCTCTTCCGGATTCTGATGCCGCATGCTCTGCCGCAAGCATCGCCTTGGCTTCCATGATGACTTGTACCGTCTGAAAGTCCGGTTGCCGTCGGTTGACGAAGTAGCCCTGGATCAGCGCCTTCTCGTCCATCTCCCAAAGCGTTTCCACGAAGGACTTCCCGCTCTCGCTATTCACGCGGTCACGCTATTACCGGACTGGGTCAGTCCTTGTCAGAACCGTTGATGCAGCTCGTCTCGCTCCCGGCGAAGACCGGTCGCGACCAAGTTCGCTGGGCGCCATCTGAGGCTTCGTGGCATCGTCAGCATGACGAAAGCTCGAATCCCCGGGTTCACTGGCGTCCGAAGCTGAGACGGCTGAACGGCATACGCACAATCGACCGGCCAGTTGGGCTGGTGTCGATGTCCGCGTCTGCACCACTCGCTCGAACTAGAGTGACGGCTGTGATCACGGGAGAGTTGAAGAGCACGATCGACCGCGTCTGGGACGCCTTCTGGTCGGGCGGCATCAGCAACCCGCTGGAGGTCATCGAGCAGATCACATACCTACTCTTCATCCGCCGCCTCGACGACGTCCAGACGCTGGCCGAGAGCAAGGCCCGGGTCACCGGCGGAGAGGTCGAGAACCCGGTGTTCCTGCCCGGCCAGGCACACCTGCGGTGGGGCCAGTTCAAGAACACCTCCCCCGAGGTGATGCACCGCACCATCGCTGACGACGTCTTCCCGTTCTTGCGTGGCCTTGGTGACAGCAGCACCTACAGCGAGCACATGAAGGACGCCCGCTTCACGATCCCCACGCCGGCGCTGCTGTCGAAGGTCGTCGACATGCTCGACGACATCCCGATGGCCGACCGCGACACCAACGGCGACCTGTACGAGTACTTGCTGTCGAAGATCGCGTCTGCCGGCGTCAACGGCCAGTTCCGCACACCGCGCCACATCATCGACCTGATGGTGCGCATGACGGCGCCTCAACCGCGTGACGAAGTCTGCGATCCGGCCTGTGGAACTGGCGGCTTCCTCGTCGCCGCGAGCGAGTACGTGCGGGAGACCCACGCCGACGCCCTGCTCGACGCCAACCAACGCCAGCACTTCCATCACTCGATGTTCCACGGCTACGACTTCGACTCCACCATGTTGCGCATCGGAAGCATGAACATGCTGATGCACGGCGTCGAGTCCCCCGACATCCGGTACCGCGACTCCCTCTCCGAGGGGGCCGCCGGTGACACCGAGAAGTACACGCTCATCCTCGCCAACCCACCCTTCGCCGGCTCGCTCGACTACG
Organism: Aeromicrobium marinum DSM 15272; assembly: GCF_000160775.2. NCBI lineage: Bacteria > Bacillati > Actinomycetota > Actinomycetes > Propionibacteriales > Nocardioidaceae > Aeromicrobium > Aeromicrobium marinum. The sequence continues at coordinate 1,549,022 of NZ_CM001024.1, forward strand.
AGGCCACCGCCAAGGACCTCCAGCGCGTCGTGAAGACGAAGAAGACCGAACTGCTCTTCCTTGCGCTGTTCCTCAAGCTACTCAAGCCGGGCGGTCGCGCAGCCGTCGTGGTGCCCGACGGAGTGCTGTTCGGGTCCAGCAAGGCCCACAAAGAGCTCCGCCGGATCATGGTCGAGGAGCAAAAACTCGACGCCGTCGTGAAGCTCCCGTCCGGCGTCTTCCGCCCCTACGCTGGCGTATCGACCGCGATCCTGTTCTTTACCAAGACCAACTCCGGTGGCACTGACGACGTCTGGTTCTACGACGTCCGCGCCGACGGCTTCTCCCTCGACGACAAGCGCAACTCGGTCGAGGCCGACGACCTCCCGGACGTGCTGACACGATGGCAGAACCTTGCGGAGGAGGACGACCGCGCTCGCACCGAGCAGTCCTTCCTCGTCCCGAAGGCCGACATCGTCGCCCAGGACTACGACCTCTCCCTCAACCGTCACAAGGAGATCGTCCACGACGAGATCGAGCACCGTGCCCCGCTCGAGATCATCGCCGACATCGAGATCCTCGAAGACGAGATCGCCAGAGGCCTAAGTGAGTTGAAGGCGATGTTGTCATGACCTCCATCGGGGACCTTCTGGTCGAGTTCAAGGAACAGCCGGGCAAAGGCGACGAGCCGACGGTACTGACTCTGACCGAGCGCAATGGCTTTGTGCGTCAAGCTGATCGGTTCAGCAAGCGACTCGCCACGGAGGACGTCAGCAAGTACAAGGTCGTACGTCGCAACGAAATCGCGTTCAATCCATATCTGCTTTGGGCAGGTGCGGTTGCGCAGAACACGATCGTCGACGAGGGAATCATCAGCCCGCTCTATCCGACGTTCAGGGTGCGTGATGGCCACGACCCTCGGTATGTTGCGCGGCTGCTACTCACGCCGCAGCTCATCGGCGCCTACGACGGAATAGCGTTCGGCTCTGTCCCGCGTCGGCGCCGCTCATCTGTCCACGACTTCCTCAACCTCCCATTGGCGAACGTTCCGCCCCTCCCCGAGCAGCGCCGCATCGCCGCGATCCTCGACCACGCCGACGCCCTCCGCGCCAAGCGCCGTCAGGCCCTCTCACACCTCAACTTCCTCACCCAGTCGATCTTCAGCGAAATGTTCACTCGCGAACCGCACCCAGTTGTCGCTCTTGGAGACATCGCGCGCATTAGGGGCGGAAAGCGACTGCCGAAGGGAGCGTCGTATGCCATCGGTCCTACGCACCACCCGTACGTCAGGGTCACCGACCTTCGTGGCGGCGCAATTCAATCAAGCAACTTGTGCTTCCTGACTCCGGAGGTCCAGCGACAGATCGCCCGGTACACCATCGACGAAGGCGACGTGATCATCTCAATCGCTGGCTCAATCGGATTGACGGCTGCGGTCCCGGCGACCCTCGCGGGGGCCAACCTCACCGAGAACGCCGCGAAGATCGTGCCCAAAGATGGGCAGGCCTACATCGGGTCTTGGCTGGCTCGTATGCTCCAGAGCCGTTCGCTTCAGGACCAGATCGCAGGGAAGGTCGGCCAGGTGACTATCGGCAAGCTGGCGCTATTTCGAATCGAGCAGCTCGAAGTCCCGTTGCCCCCGCGCGCGCTGCAGGAGGAGTTCGTTGAGCGAGCTGCGCGCGTCGAGGCCGTGACCGCCGTTGCTCGACAGGAATCCGCCGCCGAAGACCTCTTATTCGCTTCCCTCCAATCCCGTGCCTTCCGAGGGGAGCTGTGAGCGATGGCCGTTGAGATGAGGATGTGGCGGATCGACGGCGATGAGCCGAAGCCGCTGGCGACGTCTGCGCTCCCCGCAGAGAAGGACCTGCACGAATTCTTGAAGCGCGACCCGTCACTTCTCGGCGAGCGCTTGCTGGTCATCGGCAGCGAGGTGATCACGCCGTATGGGTCACGTCTCGACCTGCTCGCGATCGATGTCGACGGCAATCTCAATCTGTTGGAACTCAAGCGCGACAAGACACCGCGCGAGGTCGTGGCTCAGGTGCTCGACTACGGCTCGTGGGCTTCGACATTGTCACGCGACGAAGTTCTTGACATCGCCACCAAGCATCTCGACCAGCCGTTCGAGGCTGCGTTCGAAGACGTCTTCGGAAGCGCGCCGCCTGACGAGCTCAACGGAGAACTCAGCCTCACCATCGTGGCTGCCGAGCTCGACTCCAGCTCGGAGCGCATCGTCAACTACCTCCGCGACTTCGGCGTCCCGGTCAACGCCGTCTTCTTCTCCTACCTCGAGGACGACAACCGTCGCTATCTCGCCAGGTCGTGGCTAGCCGGGTCCGACGAGGAGACGGCCGCCGCTCCGAAGGGCAGCAAGAAGAGCAAGCGGGCGCCATGGAATCAGATCGATTGGTATGTCTCGTACGGCGCAGGTCGCAACTGGGCCGACGCCCGACGGTTCAACTTCATCTCCGCCGGTGGTGGCCGGTTCTACAGCAAGACGCTGCGCTCGCTCCCAGAGGGCGCGCGAGTTTGGGTCCACCTGCCCGGCACCGGCTTCGTCGCTGTTGGCAAGACGCTGGCACCCGCACGCCGATGGGCAGAAGCCCTGGTGAAGGTCGACGAGAACTGGGTGAACCTGGCCGAGCAGGATCTTTTCGGCGCACCGCACGCAGACTTCGACTCCGTCGACGATGACATGGCCGAGTGGGTCGTTCCCGTTGAGTGGGTGGATGCACGTCCCGAGACGGAGGCCTATTGGGAAAAGGGCCTGTTCGCCAGCCAGCACAGCGCCTGCAAGCTCCGCCAGGAGTTCACCCTCGAACGTCTGGCCGACCACTTCAACATCGACGACGGTGAGTGATCGACCGCCATGGGGAACTTCGACTTCGTCCGCCTGACACTGCCGTCCCTGCATGACGACTGCGCTCGGGCTGAGTCGTATCTGTCATCTGACCCGCGGTCCGCGTGCTTCTACAGCCGCCGCGTGGTCGAGGAACTGGTCGGCTACCTCTACGACGTACTCTCCCTGTCGATTCCCTACCGCAACGACCTGGCCGCGAAGATCAGCGACCCGGCCTTCAAGGCAAGGGTGCCGCAAGGCATCACGCAGAAGCTGACGGCGATCCGCCGCATCGCCAACACGGCCGTGCACGAGAACCGGCAGATCCGGCCCGACGTGTCGCTGGCGGTGCTGCGTGAGCTGTTCAACGTCGTCGTATGGACGTCCTACCACCACTCACCGCAGCCGAATCTGGTGCCGCTGCAAGCACAGTTCGACCCTGCCCTCGCCGCCCAGGCTGCACCGTTGTCCCGCGAGGAGGTCGGCCGGCTGGCGGCGAAGTTCAAGGCCCAGGATGAGGCCCACGCCCGCGAACTGGCCGAGAAGGACGACCGGCTGGCGGCCCACGAGGCCGAGATCGCCCGCCTCAAGGACCAGATCGCCGAGGCCCAGGCGGCGGTCGGCCCCGACACTCGCGACTACGACGAGGCCGGCGCCCGAGACCTGTTCATCGACGTGCTCCTGCACGAGGCCGGTTGGACGCTCGACCAGACCCGCGACCGCGAGTACGAGGTCACGGGCATGCCCAACGCGGAGGGGCGAGGGTTCGTCGACTACGTGCTCTGGGGTGCCGACGGTCTGCCGCTGGCGGTGGTCGAGGCCAAGCGCACGTCGAAGTCCCCCGAGGTCGGGCAGCAACAGGCCAAGCTGTACGCCGACTGCTTGGAGAGGCAGTTCGGTCGTCGTCCGGTGATCTTCTTCACCAACGGCTACGAGCATCGGATGTGGGACGACGCTGCCGGCTACCCGCCCCGTGAGACCCAGGGCTTCTACACCCGCGACGAACTGGAGCTGCTGGTGCAGCGCCGTCAGACCAAGTTGCCCCTGTCCTCGGCGCAGGCAAACACCGACATTGCCGGCCGGCCGTACCAGGTGCGGGCGATCAAGGCCGTGGGTGATGCGTTCGACCGCAAGCAGCGCGAAGCCCTGTTGGTGATGGCGACCGGTTCAGGCAAGACGCGCACCACCATCGCGCTTGTCGACCTGCTGCAGAAGGCCAACTGGGTCAAGCGGGTGCTCTTCCTCGCTGACCGCACCGCCCTGGTGAACCAGGCGGCGAATGCGTTCAAGGAGCACCTGCCGGGCTCGACCACGGTCAATCTCGTGACGGAGAAGGCCGTCGACGGGCGGGTCTACGTCTCGACCTATCCCACGATGATGGGTCTCATCAACGAGGTCGACGGAGGGCTGCGCCGGTTCGGTCCGGGGTACTTCGACCTCATCGTGATCGACGAGGCCCACCGATCCGTGTACGCGAAGTACGGGGCGATCTTCGACTACTTCGACTCCCTGCTCGTCGGACTGACCGCCACACCGAAGGATGAAGTCGACCACAACACCTACCGACTGTTCCACCTCGAGGACGGCGTCCCCACCGACCACTACACCCTCGACGAGGCCGTCGAGTCGGGCTACCTCGTTCCGCCGAAGGGCATCAGTGTCGGCACCCAGTTCCTGCGCTCGGGCATCCGATACGACGACCTCACCGAGGACGAAAAGGACCAGTGGGACACCCTCGACTGGGGTGAGGACGGCCCGCCCGACGAGGTCGGCGCCGAAGAGCTCAACCGCTTCCTCTTCAACGAGGACACCGTCGACAAGGTTCTCGAGACGCTCATGGTGCGGGGCCACAAGGTCGCCGGTGGCGACCGCCTGGGGAAGACGATCGTCTTCGCCAAGAGCCAGAAGCACGCCGAGTTCATCGAGAAGCGCTTCAACCTGGCCTATCCCGAGCTCGCCGGCCACTTCGCCCGGGTCGTCACCCACGCCAACCCGTACGCACAGTCGCTCATCGACGACTTCTCGATCAAGGACAATGCACCGCACCTCGCGATCAGCGTCGACATGCTCGACACGGGCATCGACGTGCCCGAGGTCGTGAACCTCGTCTTCTTCAAGATGGTGCGATCGAAGTCCAAGTTCTGGCAGATGATCGGCCGCGGCACCCGGGTGTGTCCGGGCCTGTTCGGACCCGGCAAGGAGAAGCAGGACTTCTTTGTCTTCGACTTCTGCGGCAACCTCGACTACTTCAGCCAGGACCTGCCGGGCTCGCAGGGACAGGTGCAGAAGTCACTCTCCCAGCGGCTGTTCGAGGCCCGGGTCGGTCTGGTGCGGGCGCTGGACCAGGACGAGCCGGATCTACGCAACTCGACTGCCGCGACCCTGCGGGAGGTTGTGGCCGGCATGAACCTCGACAACTTCGTCGTGCGACCGCATCGACGGGCGGTCGAGCGGTTCGCCACCGCCGAGACATGGCAGACGCTGGGTCCGGAGGACTCCGAAGCGTTGTCCTCACTCGCCGGGCTGCCGTCCGCGGTGCGCGACGCCGACGAGGATGCGAAGCGGTTCGACCTGCTGATCCTGCGCCGCCAACTCGCCCAGCTCGACGGAGACCTCATCCTGGCCGAGCGCCTGCGAGAGACTGCACAGCACATCGCCGCTGCACTGCTGGGAAAGACGACGATCCCCTCGGTCGCGGAGCAGGCCGCTCTGTTGGAGTCGGTCGCCGGTGACGAGTGGTGGATCGACGTCACCCTGCCGATGCTGGAACTCGCCCGACTGCGGCTGCGTGGCCTGGTCCAGTTCGTCGAGAAGACGTCCCGCAACCCGATCTACACCGACTTCGAGGACATCCTCAGCGAGGGGATCGATATCGTGCTGCCCGGGGTCACACCCGGCACGAATTTCGAGCGGTTCCGTGCCAAGGCCGAGGCGTATCTGCGCGAGCACCTGGAAAACCTCGCCCTCCAGCGGCTACGCCGCAATAGGCAGCTCACGTCCGACGACCTCACCGAGCTGGAGCAGATGCTCGTCGCTTCCGGCGGCCAACAGGTCGACATCGCCTGGGCCGCCGAACAGGGCGGCGGGCTCGGCCTGTTCGTTCGCCATCTCGTCGGCCTCGACCGCGCCTCGGCAATGGAAGCGTTCGAGAACTACCTCGACAGCACCAGGTTCTCAGCCAACCAGATCCGCTTCGTCAACCTCATCGTCGACGAGCTCACCAAGAACGGTGTGATGGAGCCGGCTCGGCTCTTCGAGTCGCCCTACACCGACCACGCCCCCACCGGCCCGGACTACTTCTTCTCTGAGGCCGACGTAGACGTCATTGTGGAAACGCTTCACCACATTTCTTCGACGGCCGTTCCCGAGGAGGTCGCGTGACCCGTCTGTTCGAGCGCGGCGAGCTCCGCTTGTTCCTCCAGGGTCTCCTCGAAGACGCTGCCGGAAGGATTGACAAGCTTCCCGAACACGAGGTTCTGAGCCGTTCCACAGGCGACCTTCTCGACCAGTTCTCTCGACTGGCCACCGTGGAAGCGCCCACGATCACCGAGGGTCCGGTCGACGGAGGGGTTTCTGAAACATCGTCGAAGGTTCGCGACCAATGGGGTCGCGATCGGACCTACACCGTCCGTGGCTTCACGATTAGTGCCACGTTCGACTTCACTGGGGACGCACGATTGTTCTACTACCGCCCGAACACTCATCTGATGAAGCGGTTCGAAGCCTCCCTCGGGGCCGGATCGATCACTGTGAGATCGGGTCAGACGGCAAGCGACATCGGGCCGGAGAAGGCGAAGGCCGCGATCGACGGCGCCATTGGTCCCATCCGAACTGAACTGGAGCACGTTCGGGCCGATGTCGACGCGCACAATAGTCAGGTCGCGGAGCGGTTGCGGCCCGTCATTGATCGTCGCAAGAAGCTGCTGCAGGAGCGACGCAATCTCGCCGGCGCCTTGGGATTCTCGATCGCGAAGCGGCCTGACGCACCGCGGCCAGTGCCGCTGTCGAGGAAACAGGTTGGGGCCGCCCGCACCAACCGATCGATGCCACCATATGCCGACGAGCCCGCACTCACGGCTGAGCAGTATGAGGACGTCATCAGAGTCGTCCAGTCCACCCTGCTCGCTATGGAGCGCACGCCTTCCGTTGCTTCTGGCAAGGGCGAAGAGGAACTTCGGGACCAGATCCTAGTCCAGCTGAACGGAACCTTCGAGGGTGGCGCCACTGGCGAGACGTTTGTTCAATCAGGCAAGACCGACATCCTCGTGCAGGATGGCGAACGCCACGTCTTCGTCGGCGAGTGCAAGTGGTGGACCGGCGCCAAAGAGTGCGGCAAAGCGATTGACCAACTCCTGGGCTACCTGCCGTGGCGCGACGAGAAGGCTGCGCTGATTCTCTTCATCGACCGGAAGAACGCCTCAGCCGTTCTGGAAAAGGCCGAACAGTCTGTCAGGGAGCATCCCGCCTTCAAGCGCGTTGGCACCGCTTCCACCGAGCCCGCTGCTCGCCGAAACTACATTCTCGGTCACCCCGACGACCCCGACCGCGAGATCCGCCTCGCAGTGCTGTTCGCAGTGCTCCCGGAGGGTGCTTGAACCCCCGCTGAATCTCAGAACAAACTCCTCGCCCACCGCCCTCGCGTGGTCAGCCGATGTCTTGGCGCGTCTCTTGGGGAAGTCACCGTGGGCGTGATGCACCCGGCGGTTGAGGCGTAAGGCGCTCCGCTTCCGGGCTGCAACGCTTGGCTGTCATCAGCACTACACCCCCGTCGGCCTCGGCCGGCTGGGCGTTCTCCGTTGGTCCGCGAACCACGATCACCCACAGGACGGGCGGAGTCACCCGCGGGCGGCGACGACCTCCGCCACGGCGTCGAGGCATCGCAGGTCGGTTGTCCCCGGCACCAGGATGAACTCGTCGCACCCGGCCTCCTTGGCACCGTCCAGCACCGTCCGGAGGGCATCCGGGGTGGACGACCCGGCCGTCCGTGCGAACGCCCCGGCCAGCTCCGGGCCGAGGAATCCCAGGTAGCGGCCGGCGAACGAACGCAAGGTGGCGGCACTGTCCTCGATCCCGATGGCGACGAAGCTGCCACTGATCTTGACCGGCGGTGCCTCGCGGTCCGCTTCCTGCCAGCACCGGTCGGCCAGGTCGTTGACCCGCCTGATGGACTGCGCGTCTCCCGCGATGTCGAAACCGCTGATGCCGTCCGCCCACCGGGCCGCCCGGCGCATCGCCTTGGGCCCCATCGCGCCGGCCAGGATGCGGGGTCCTCCGGCCTGCACCGGGAGCGGTCCCACCGGGTCGGCCCCCTCGAAGGGCGGGCGCCCCGCCAACAGGTCCCGCAGCTCCGCGACGTTGGCGTCGAGCCGGGCGTGGCGGCGGGTGAACTCCCGCCCGAGCGCCCGGTAGTCGTCCTCGCGCGCACCGACGCCCACCGCAACGTCGAGCCGGCCGTTCGCGAGCTGGTCGAGGGTGCCGATCTGTTGGGCCACCATCGGCATGGCGTGCTGGGGCAGCACCCACACGTTGGAGAGGATGCGGACGTTCTCCGTCACGGCAGCGCAGGCGGCCAGCGTGGCCACCATCTCGGGATTGGTGAACGTGACGCGCTCCCCCGCCGAGACGCTCGAGAAGGGCCCGGCGTCGATACCGCGTGCCCACGCCACCGTCGTGCCCGGGCCGTAGCCCTCGGCCATCTGCGGGATCGCGACGCCGACTCTCATCGTGCAGCCGCCGGGACGGGGTCAAGGGACATGCGCCGCACGCTACCGGGGATGGGCCCTCAGCACCCGCGACACGGCGCCATCCGGTTGACGAGGGTCCTCGTCCCCGGGGCTCAGACGAGGAGGGTCAGCGGATGGTGGAGCGCGTGCACCAGGGCGCTCATCCATTGGGCGGCCAGGGCACCGTCGATGGCGCGGTGATCCGCCGAGAGCACCATCTCCGACACGGTGCGGACCACGACCTGGTCGTCCACCACGACCGCCGCGGGCCGACCCGCCCCGACGGCGAGAATGGCGGACTGGGGAGGGTTGATGATCGCGGAGAACTCGTCGACGCCGTACATGCCGAGGTTGGAGATGGTGATCGAACCTCCCTCGAGGTCGCGCTGCTGCAGCGTCCCGGCACCGGCCTGCTCGACGTACGTCTTGACCTGCCGCGAGATCGCGGACAGCGAGCTGGCCCCCACGTCGCGGAGCACCGGGGTCACCAGGCCCCGCTCGGCGGCGATGGCGACCGAGATGTCCACGTGGTCGAAGCGTCGAAGCGCGTCCTCGGTCCAGATCACGTTCGCGTCGGGCACCTGCTGGTGGGCCGACGCGACAGCACGGATGACGAAGTCGTTGACCGAGAACTTGGCCCCGGAGGACTCGATCAGCTGCCTGCGCAGCTCCAGGAGCGGGTCGAGGGTGACGCTCCGCTTCACGTAGAAGTGCGGGATGTGCTGCTTGCTCTCGGTGAGCCGGCGAGCGATCGTGCGGCGCAGCCGGGTGTGCGGGACGTCGGTCCAGGCGTCCGCGGACGCCACCTGCGTGGACGTCGGTGCGGACGCCTCGCTGGGGGCGTCGGGCGTCGCGGCCCGACGGTCGGCGATCAGACGCTCGACGTCACGGCGGCGGATGCGCCCGCCCGGCCCCGAGCCGACGAGTCCGTCGGGGGTGAGACCTGCCTCGCGGAGCAGCTTGCGTGCGATCGGGCTGATGAACACCCGGCCACCCGGGCCACCCGCCGACCGGTCCGTCGCCACCGGCTCGACGGCGACGGAGTCGGCGCCCTCCTCCGTGGCCTGGGCGACCTCGACCGGGTCGGAGGTCGGAGCGTCGGGCTCCTGGGATGCGTCGGCGGCACTGACCGTGCCCACGCCCAGCCGGGCCAACGTCGCGTCGAGGTCGGTGCCCACGTCCGAGGACGAGCCGACCAGCGCCATCGGCAGACCCACCTCGATCGTGGCGCCGGGTCCGACCAGGGCCCTCAGGAGTGTCCCGCTCTGGGGGGCCTCCATCTCGAGCACTGCCTTGTCGGTCTCGATGACGGCGATGGCGTCACCCGCGGTGAAGTCGGCGCCCGGCTCGACGAGCCAGTCGGCGACGACGACCTCGGTCGCACCAGCGGCGACCTCGGGGACCAGCAGGAGCTCCGGCATGGGTCTGTGTCCTTCGGTAGGGGGTGCGGGTCAGGCCTGCGCGATGCGGGTGAGGGCGTCGACGACCTCGTCGGTCCGGGCGATGGCCGCGCGCTCGAGCACCTTGCTGATGCTCGGGGACGCCTCGGCGCCGGTGACCCGCTCGATCGGCGCGTCGAGCCAGTCGAAGAACCGTCGTTGGATCTCGTCGGCCAACCAGCCGCCGTACGACGTGCCGACGGCGCCCTGCTCCACGATCAGGACCTGGTTGGTCTTGCGGATGCTCGCTCCGATCGTGTCCCAGTCGATCGAGGCACGGTCGAGCCAGCGCAGGTCGATGAGGTCCGCGGCGACCTCGACCCGGTCGAGCGCCTCGAGGCAGTGGTTGACCATGGTGAGGTAGGAGATGATCGTCAGCTCCTCCCCCGTGCGGCGCACGGCGGCTTTCCCGACCGGGAGCAGGTAGTCCAGGTCGTCGACGGGACCCGTGCCGGTCGAGGTGTAGAGGTCGACGTGCTCGAGGACCACGACCGGGTCGTCGCAGGCCAGAGCCGTGTTCATGAGACCCACGTAGTCGAAAGGCGTGGACGGTGCCACCACGCGGAGACCGGGAGCCGTGGTCAGGACGCCGGCCGGGTCCATCGAGTGCTGGGAGCCGTAGCCCGTGCCGGCCGCGAGCTTGCTGCGCAGCACGAACGGCACAGCGGAGTCGCCACCGAACATGTGCCGGGCCTTCGCGACCTGGTTGAAGAGCTGGTCGGCCGCCACCCACATGAAGTCGGCGTACATGAACTCCACGACCGGCCGGAACCGGCCGTCGAGTGCCATGCCGCCGCCCAGGCCGGCGAAGGCGTTCTCGCTGATCGGCGTGCCGAGAACACGGTCCGGGAACTGGGCGAGCGGCTTCTTGGTGGCGCCGTTGGTCCCGCCCTTGAGCCCGTCGACGTCCTCGCCCATCACGATGATCCGCTCGTCGGTCTCCATCCGACGCGCCATGACGTCGCTCACGACGTCGATGAACCGACGCTGGGCCAGCTCACCGCTGAACGAGTCCTCGTCCTCGAACCGGGAACCCTCGAGCTCGGAGAGGTCGCCGCGGACGCCGACGTCGACGAAGTCGGCGTCGGGCCAGAGCGACCCGATGATCCGTCGCTCGGTGGGCTTGCCGCCCGGGACGGGCTCGAGGAGCTCGTCACCGATCTCCTTCATGGTGGTGTCGATCGAGTTGGTCATCGCGTCGATGTCGGCCTCGGTGGCCAGCTCGCGGGCGATCACCCGGCGACGCAGCTGCGCGATCGGGTCGCGCTCCCGCCAGGAGGCCTCCTCCTCCTTGCCGCGGTATCCGAAGGCCGAGCCCGGGAACGCACCGTTCTGGTGGAAGAAGCGGTAGAGGTCGGCCTCGATGATCGTCGGCCCGAGGCCGGCCCGCATGTGGGCGACCGCCTCGGTCATCGCCGTGTGCACGGCGAGGGCGTCCATCCCGTCCACCCGCCAGCTGGGGATGCCGAAGCCGGGGCCGCGACCTGAGAGACGGGGTTCGCCGGTCGCCCTGGCGACCGGGGTCGACACCGCGTACTGGTTGTTCTCGATGAAGAACATGACCGGGAGCTTCCAGGCGGCGGCCAGGTTGAAGGTCTCGAGGACCGATCCGATGTTGACCGCTCCGTCACCGAAGTACGTGACCGACACCGCGTCGCTGCCCGAGTGCAGCATGTTCCACGCGAACCCGGCGGCCTGCGGCACCCCGCCGCCGACGATGGCGTTGGTGCCCATCGCACCGGCCTCGCGCCACTGCAGGTGCATCGACCCGCCGCGACCGCGGCAGTAGCCGCCGGCGAGTCCGCAGATCTCGGCCAACGTCTTGTGGAGGACCTCACGGACCTCGGTCGTAATCTCCGGCAGGCCGGACGACTTCGGTTCGAGGACGTGGCCGAACGCCTTCGCGAGGAACTGGTGGTGGCCCCGGTGCGAGCCGTTGACGAAGTCGTCGGAGCGCAGCGGCAGGACCGACCCGACCGCACCGCCCTCCTGGCCGACGCTGGAGTGGGCGGGGCCGTGGATCAGGCCCTGACCGGCGAGCTCCAGGACGTACTCCTCGAAGGATCGGATCCACTGGGCGCGCCCGAGGAGCTGCAGGAGGACCTGAGGGTCCGCCGCGTCCCAGTCGGCCCCGGTCGCGGTCAGCTCCACCCACGGCACCGCCGGCGTGAGCTCCTGCCGCTTGGTCATGTGCCCTCCAGCTGATTGATCCATTATGGATGCTTGCGTCCCGTTGTTGTCGGGTACACACTGAACCGTAGACACTGAATGGATACATTGCAAGGAGATCGTGAGATGCGCGCCACATCCCTGCTGTCCGTCGTGAAGGTCGACCACATCGGCATCACCGTCCCCGACCTGACAGAGGCCCACGACTTCTTCGTCGGCGTCCTCGGGTGCGACTACATGTACCGGCTCGGCCCCTACCGCGACGACGACGGACCCTGGATGCGCGAACACCTCGACGTCGACGAGCGCGCCGTCATGGAGCGTCTGCACTTCTACCGGCTCGGCGGCCAGGCCGTCTTCGAGGTCTTCCAGTACACGGCCGACGGACAACAGGTCACCCCACCGCGCAACAGCGACGTCGGCGGCCACCACGTCGCGGTCTACGTCGACGACCTGGATGCGTCCGTCGCGGCCCTGCGCGACGCCGGCATCCGCGTCCTCGGCGACCCGACGACGAGCCGGGGTCCGAGCCGGGGCCAGCGCTGGGTCTACTTCCTCAGCCCGTGGGGCATGCAGTTCGAGCTAGTCTGCTACCCCGACGGCAAGGCGTACGACCGCGACCCGTCCGCCTTCGCCTGATGACCCCGGTCCAGGCACCCCGACGAGGAGGATCGATGTCCGAGACGACCGGCTCCCCGGTGGCCAGCCAGCGGGTGGCCGAGGTCCTGCGCGAGCGCATCCTGTCGGGACGGCTGCGCCCCGGCAGCCGGATCAAGCAGGACGAGCTCGCCGAGGAGCTCGCGACCAGCCGGATCCCGGTCCGCGAGGCACTGCGCATCCTGGAGACCCGCGGCCTCGTCGAGGTGCGCTCGAACTCCGGAGCCTGGGTGGGTCAGATGGACCTGCACGACCTGACCATGAGCTACCAGATTCGCGAGCGGATCGAGCCGCTCCTGCTCGCCGACAGCATGCCCCGGCTGGGCGAGGACGACGTCAGCGACCTGCGGGACCTCCAGGCCCGTATCGAGGCGGGCGGCGACCTGGAGACGTTCATGGTCCTGGACCGGGAGTTCCACTGGCGCACGTACGCCGGGCACCGCACCCCCCAGCTCGCCGGCATGATCGAGCGGCTCTGGGACACCACCCAGCACTACCGGCGGGAGTTCGCCCGGTTGATGGGAGCGCAGGGCGCCTGGGCGGTGAACGCCGAGCACCGGCTCCTGGTCGACGCGATCGCGGCCCGCGACGAGGACACCGCGTGTCGGGTCCTGGCCCTCCACATCCAGCGCACCCGCACCGAGCTGATGCGCCACCCCGAGGTGTTCACGGCCCGGCCGGCGGAGCCGGACCCGCTCTCGTAGTCCGGCCGAGAACCGGGCGCGTCGCCGGAGTCAATCGTGGGCGGCACCGCGGTGCTCAGAGGTCGACCGCCAGGTACCGGGGCTCGAGGAACTCATGGATCCCGGCGAAGCCGCCCTCACGGCCCAGGCCGGACTCCTTCATCCCGCCGAAGGGGGCGGCCGGGTCGGACGCCACGCCACGGTTGACCGCGACCATGCCGCTCTCCATCCGCCGCGCGACGCCGATGCCCTCCCCCGCATCGGCGGCGAAGACGTAGGAGATGAGCCCGAACTCGGTGTCGTTGGCCAGCTCCACGGCCTGGTCGGTGCTCTCGACCGTCACGATCGGGGCCACGGGGCCGAAGATCTCCTGCCGGGTCAGCGTCTGACCGTGCACGACGTCGCGCACCACGCGGGGAGCGATGAAGGCGCCGGTGGCGGGCACCTCGGCCGCGGGACCGGGACGACCGCCCTCCTCGGCCGCCCTCTCGAGCAGGTCCAGGACCTTGTCGCGCTCCCGGATGCTGACGAGGGCGCCGAGGTCGTTGGCCGGGTCGAGGCCGCTGCCGATGCGCAGAGCACCGAGCGCCCGCTCGAAGGCGGCGGTGAACTCGGTGGCCAGCGACTCGTGGACGTAGAACCGGTTGGCTGCCGTGCAGGCGGACCCGCCGTTGCGCATCTTGGCGACCATCGCACCGTCGACGGCCTTCTCGACGTCAGCGCCCTCGAGCACGAGCAGGGGTGCGTTGCCGCCCAGCTCCATCGACGAGGGCAGGGCCCGGGTGGCGGTCAGTGCGAGCAGCAGCTTCCCGATCGGGGTCGATCCCGTGAACGACAGGGTCGCGGTGCGCCGGTCGGCGAGGATCGCCTCGGACACCGGCCCCGGCTCGGACGTGACGACGACGTTCACCACGCCCGCCGGGACGCCCGCCCGACGCAGCACCTCCGCCACCCACAGCGCGGTCAGGGGCGTCTCGGCCGCCGGCTTCAGCACCGCGGTGCATCCCGCAGCCAGCGCGGGCGCGAGCTTGCGGGTCGCCATGGCCGCCGGGAAGTTCCACGGCGTGATCATGTAGGCGACCCCCATCGGCTGGTGGTCCACGATGATCGTCTTGTCGCCGCCGGGCGCCAGCCGGAAATCGCCGGGCACCCGGGAGGCCTCCTCGCTGAACCAGCGGAAGAACTCGGCGGCGTAGGTCACCTCGGCCACCGCGTCGCTCCACGCCTTGCCGTTCTCGAGCACGATCAGCCGCGCGCACTGCTCGGCCTCGGCCGACATGATCTCGTAGGCGCGACGCAGCACCTCGGCCCGCACCCGTGGGGCAGCCGCCGCCCACGGACCGAACGCCCGATGAGCCGCGGAGACGGCCTCCAGACCGTCCGACACGTCGGCGTCCGAGACGTGGGCCAGCACCATTCCCGTGGCCGGATCGTCGACCTCCAGCGTCCGTTCGGTGCGGACCCACTCGCCGTCGAGGAGGAGCCCGGTGGGGACCCCGGTCAGGAACGAGTCCTGCAGCTGGGTCACTGGATCACGATCCCGCCGTCGATCATCAGGAGCTGGCCGGTCATGTAGTCGCTGTCGTCGCTGGCGAGGAAGGCGGCCGTGCCGACCACGTCCTCGGGGTAGGAGTAGCGCTTCATCAGGATCATGTTCTGGGCGAGCGAGTCCATGGACTCGCCCTCCTTGGCGAACTTGCCGATGGCGACGAGGTCCTTGTCCAGCTGCTCCCAGAGCTCGGTGCGCACCACTCCGGGGCCGTAGCCGTTGACGGTGATGTTGTGCTCCATCAGCGCCTTCGCACCGCCCTTGATGAGCGCGAGCACGGCGTGCTTGGAGGCGCCGTAGACGACGACGTCGTCGAAGGTCTCCCGCGACAGGATGGAGCCGACGTTGATGATCTTGTAGGGGTGGTCCTGCTTGCCCTGGGCGACCATCCGGCGAGCAGCCGCCTGCATGCAGTTGAGGGTGCCCCACGCGTTGACGTCCATGATGCGCTGCCAGTTGTCGCGGGTGATGTCCAGGAAGAACAGCGGCTTGTTGATGCCGGCGTTGTTGACCAGCACGTTGATGCTGCCGAACGCCTCGACCGTCGCGGCGACCGCGGCCTCCGCGGCCTCCTGGCTCGTGACGTCGAGCTGCACGTGGGTCGCACGGCCGCCGTCGGCGGCATTGATCTCTGCGGCGACCTGCTCCACGCCGTCGACGTTCACGTCTCCGAGACAGACGTTGGCGCCCTGGGCGGCGTAGTCGACGGCGACGGCGGCGCCCATGCCTTGAGCGGCGCCGGTGATGAGGATGTTCTTGCCGGCGAGTCGTGTGGTGTCCACGGGGTCTCCTATCGGTGGGGTGAGCTGGGGGTCAGTAGGGGCTGGTGACGAAGAGTTCCTGCGCCGGGAAGAGGGTGAGCACGCGAGGCCCGTCCTCGGTGATCACGATCTCCTCCTCGATGCGGGCGGCGGAGAACCCGTCGGTGGCAGGGCAGTAGGTCTCCAGCGCGAAGACCATGCCGACCTGGAGCTCGACCGGCTCCTTCATCGAGTTGAGCCGGGAGATGATCGGGCGCTCGTGCAGACCGAGCCCGAGGCCGTGGGCGAACTGCAGACCGAAGGCCTCCATCTCGCTGTCGAAGCCGAACTCCTCGGCCTTGGGCAACAACGCCGCCACCTCGTCGGTGCCGACGCCGGCCTTGATGCCGTCGATCCCCCGGTCCATCCACTCGCGGGCACGGGTGTACGCGTCGCGCTGCGCCGCCGTCGAGCTGCCGACCGCGAAGGTGCGGTAGTAGCAGGTGCGGTAGCCGTTGAACGAATGGATGATGTCGAAGAACGCCTGGTCGCCGGGCCGGACGATCCGGTCGGTGAAGTTGTGGGGGTGAGGGTTGCACCGCTCCCCCGAGATCGCGTTGACGGCCTCGACCTGGTCCGAGCCCATCTCGTACAGCCGCCGGTTTGCCATGGCGACGATCTCGTTCTCACGGACGCCGGGCTTCAGCGCCTCGGTGATGTCCTGGTAGACGCCGTCGACCATGGCGGCCGCCTGGTTGAGCAGCACGATCTCGTCGAAGGACTTGATGCAGCGTGCGTCCAGCATCGGCTGCTGGGCATCGGCCACCCGGAGGCCCTGGCGTTCCATCTCGAAGAGGAACGGCGGCTCGACGATGTCGACGCCGACCGGCATGTCGGCGACCCCCGCCTCGACCAGGAGGGACGCGATCTCCTTGACCGCCGACTCCATCAGCCCGACCGACGGAGCGACCGCGCCGCGGAACCCGAGGAAGCCCGCGCGGTAGTTGTCCTCCGGCGTCCACTGCGAGTGCAGCTTGTGGTGCTTGACGGCGGACCCGAAGTCCCAGAGCACCGGCTCCTTCCCGCGCGCCAGCAGGGTGTAGCGGATCATCTTGTCGCCCAGGGCGCCACCGATCCACGTCTGCGTGGTGTAGCGGATGTTGTAGAAGTCGAAGAGCAGGAAGGCGCCGCACTCGCTGGCCTCCAGTGCCGCCTTGGCCCGACCGAGCCGGTAGGCCCGGAGCCGGTCGAAATCGACACGGGACTCGTAGTCGACACCCATGTGGCCCGGCGCCGGGACGGGGCGACCGCCGAAGTCCAGGCGCGGAACCTCGAGCCCGGGTGCGTGCTGGGGACTGATGATGCTCACTGTGGTCTCTCTCCGAACGGGTGCGGGGGTGGGGGCGGGGACGTCCCGCCCCCTCCCCCACCTCACGCGTGGGGGCAATGGCCTGCGCGCCGGGCTGCTGCGCCCGGCGCGGGCGGGCGATCACCAGTTGGGCGCGACCTCGGGGTCCGAGGCGTTGGCCGCGGTGACCTTCACCGAGGGCATGAACAGGTCGCCGTCGAGCTCCTCGCCGGCCAGCACCTTCGCCGCGAGGGTGATGGCGTTGCGACCGTCCCACTCCGAGGACTGGAAGACCGTGCCGTCGAGCAGGCCGCTGACGACCAGCGGGTTGCCCAGCATGGTGTTGCCGATCGACGTGATCAGCATCTCCTCGACGTCGAGCCCCTGCGAGCTCAGCGCATCGATGGCGCCCGCCACCATGGTGTCGTCGGCCGCGTAGATGCCCTGGATGTTGTCCGCGCCCGTCGCGGTGAGCATCTCGGACGTCACGGTCTGGGAGTCGTCCTTGTTCCAGTCGCCGGGCTGCGAGGCGACGATCGTGACGTTCGGGCAGTTCTCGGCGATCGTGTCCTCGAATCCGGCCTTGCGGTCGATCGCCGTCGTGTTCCCGGTCAGGCCCTCGACCTGGAGGATGTTGATGTCCTGACCGTCGGCCAGCTCGCACATGATCTCGGCCGAGGAGACACCCTGGCCGTAGGTGTCCGGGCCGGAGTAGCCGGCGGTCAGGCTCTTGTCCTCCTCCTTCACGTCGGAGTTGGTGATCGTCACCGGGATGTCCGCCGCCCGGGCACGCTCCAGACACGGGCGCACGGTGTCGGCGACGGCCGGCCACAGGATGATCAGGTCCGGCTGGGCCGCCACGGCGACCTGGCAGTCGCTGGCCTGCTTGTCGGCGTCGTACTGCGAGTTCGTGATGGTCAGGCTGATGCCCTCCTTCTCGGCCTCGGCATTCATCGCCTTCAGGTACTCGGTGCCGTAGGGCTGGTCGGTGCCCTGGGGCAGGAGTGCGTAGACGTTCTTGTCGCCGTCCGACGCACTGCTGCTGTCGGTGCCGCAGGCGGAGAGCGCCGATGCGGCGAACAGGAGCGCCAGTGCGGCGGTGGTGGTGCGGGGGCTGCGCATGGGGGTGTTCCTTTCGTTGTTCACGGTGCCGTCGCGTCGTGCGACGGCGTGGGCTCTCGGTCGGTCGACCGGCCCCGGAGGCCGCGAAGAGACGTGCGGAGGGAGAAGCTGGCGGCCCTGAGGCTGGCTGGGTCGGTCATGACCGCCAGGAGCAGGACACCGCCGATGAAGATCTGCTGGATGTCGACCTGCACACCGGTGAGGGTGAGTCCGACCTCCAGGGTTCCGAGCGAGATGGCCCCGATCAGGGTGCCAAGGATGGAACCGCGCCCTCCGGTGAGGGCGACGCCGCCGATGATGGCTGCGGCAAAACTGGCGAGCAGCACGGTCGAGCCCGAGGTGGGGTCCGCCGCCGTGCGCTCGAGGGTGTTGATGGCACCGGCGCCTGCAGCGATGACGCTGCACACGACGAAGCCCGTGACCAGACGCCGGTCGACCGGGATCCCCGCGTCCCGCGCTGCCTGGCGGTTGCCGCCGACGGCGTAGAACTCGCGACCGGCGCGCACCCGGGTGAGGAAGAGGTGCAGGACCAGGAAGACGAGGATGAAGATCACGATGCGCGGGGTCAGTGGCCCCACGATCGGGAGCCCGAACGAGATGGCGAAGCTGATGTTCTCGAGCGGGATCGGCTCGGAGTTCGAGACGACGATCGCGAGCCCACGCAGCACGAACAGCATGCCGAGGGTGGCGATGAACGAGTTGATCCCGACCTTGATCACGAAGAAGGCGTTGACCAGCCCCACGGCGACGCCGACCAGCAGCGCGAGGAGCACCCCGACGGCGATGTTGTCCGTCTGCGCCATGACCACCCCGGCCAGGACGGCGGTACTGGCGACGCTCAGGTCGAGCTCGCCCATGAGGATGACCACGGTCAGGCCGAGTGCGACGAGCCCCACGAGAGCGATCCGGCTCAGGGTGACCGGGTAGGCGGAGAAGACCAGCGGCTCGAGGATGACGACGACGACGAGGACCACCGCGAGCAGGGCGACGCCGCGGCCCTCGGTACGGCGACCGAGCGTGCGACGGAGCTGGTCGGCGCGGGTGCCGACGGAGTCGTCGCCGAAGGTGACGCCGTGGGAGGTGCTCATGTCCTGCTCACTTTCCGGGCGAGGGCGTCGACGGACACCGCGAGGACGATCAGGGATCCGATGGCGACCTGCTGCCATCCGAAGTCGGCGCCGGACAGGACCAGGACGTTGGTCAGGACGCTGACGAAGATGACTCCGAGGACCGTCCTGAGCACGCTCCCCCGCCCGCCGAATACGCTGGTGCCACCGATGATGATGGCCGCGAGGGCACCGAAGTCGTAGCCGTCGGACATGGAGCTGACGGCGGTGTTGGAGTAGGCGGCGAGCACGAACCCGGCGATGGTGGCCGCGAACGCGGTGATCATGAAGGCGCCGACCACGACCAGCGGGGTGTTGACCCCGCTCAGCCGGGTCGACTCCTTGTTGCTGCCGAACGAGCGCACCGCGAAGCCGAAGTTCGTGCGGCTCAGCAGGAAGCCCAGGACGATCGCCACCAGCACCAAGACGATCGCGGAGACGGGGACGACGCCGAGCTTGATGTCGCCGAACGACTCGATGGGTCCGTCCGCGGGACCGAAGTAGATGCTGCCGCCCGACAGCCACCGCAGCAGACCGAGTCCCACGAAGGTGGTCGAGAGGGTGACGATCACGGCGTTGGCCTTGAAGTAGCCGACGGCCACCCCGTTGACCAGCCCGTAGGCCACCGAGACGGCGAAGGCGAGAGCGATCGCGACGGGGATGCTGACGGAGTTGCTGACGCCGATGAGGATGACCGCGCTGGTGGCGACCTGGGCGACCACGGACAGGTCCAGGTAGTTGCCGCTGATGACCACGAAGGTCATGCCCACGGCCACGATCCCGATCGGCGCTGCCCGGTGGAACACGTCAGCGATGTTCACCGCCGAGGCGAAGCCGTCGACGAACACGACGGACGCAAGGATGAGCGCGGCCGTGAAGACGACGATCCCCCGCTCGGCCGCCCACAGCAGCGCCGTACCGGTGGCCGACCGGCCCACCGGTTCGACCTGTGCGGCGGCCGGCGGCGCTGCCGCGACCGGGGACTGGGTGAGCTGGTTCATGAGGAGGTGACCATGCTTTCTCCGGCAGCGAGGGACATGACGCTCCGCTCGTCGGCCCCGTCACGGGCGAGGGTGCCCGCGATCCGGCCGTCGCGGATGACGTGGATGACGTCGGAGAGCTCCAGGAGCTCGGGAAGGTCCGAGCTGATGACGAGCACGGCGGTGCCCTCGTCCGCGAGCTCCTGGACCAGGCGGTGGATCTCGGCCTTGGCGCCGACGTCGACGCCGCGGGTGGGCTCGTCGAGCACGATCACGCGGGGGCGGAGGCCGAGCCACTTGGCGATGACGACCTTCTGCTGGTTGCCGCCGCTGTAGTCACCCACGTCGCGCTTCACGTCCGGCGGACGGAGGCCGACCGTGTCGACGAGTGGGCCGGCGAAGGCCTGCTGCTTGGCGGCGCTGGTCACGCCTCCTCGTCCGATGGTGCCGCGGTTGGGGAGGGCGATGTTGTCGCTGACCGACATCGTCAGCGCCAGGCCGTCCTGCCTCCGCTCCTCCGGGACGAACGCGATGCCGTGACGCACCGCCGCCTGGTAGCTGCCGATCCGTCGCCTGCGACCGTCGACGAGGACCGTGACGTCACCGCCGGTGCGCAGGTCGACGCCCAGCATCGCGCGGACGAACTCGCTGCGGCCGGCTCCGACGAGGCCTCCGAGCCCCACGATCTCACCGGCGCGGACGTCCAGGTCGATGCCGTGGACCCTCGGTGCGGTGATCCCCCGGGCCGACAGCACCACGTCGCCGGGACTGCTCTCGCGGGCCGTCTGGTGGACACGCTTGAGCTCGCTGCCCACCATCTTGTCGACGAGGGCGTCGGGCGTGGTGTCGGCGATGTCCATCGTGTCGACGTGCCGGCCGTCCCGCAGGACGGTGACGCGATCGCACGTGGAGAAGATCTCGGGCAGTCGGTGCGAGATGTACACGATCGCCAGACCGGCCCGGGCCAGCCGCTTCAGCATCTGGAGCAGGTAGTCGGTCTCGGCCGGCGTCAGCGTGGCCGTCGGCTCGTCCAGGATCAGCACCCGCGGCTTGCGGGCGACCGCGCGGGCGATCTCGATGAACTGGCGCAGCGAGACGGACAGACGCGAGACCGGCTCGTCGAGGTCGATCGAGACCCCGATCTCCTGCAGGGCCGCGCCGGCGTAGCGCCGCATCTCCTTGCGGCTGATGGTGCCACCGCGGGTCGGGAAGGTGCCGAGCATGATGTTCTCGGCCACGGTCATCTCCGGCACGAGGCTGAGCTCCTGGTGGACCAGGGCGATGCCCGCGTCGAGAGCGGCGCGGGTGCCGCTCTCGATGGGAGACCCGTCGACGAGAACCGAACCCTCGGTCGGCTCCAGGACCCCGGCGAGGATGCGCATCAGCGTGGACTTCCCGGCGCCGTTCTCCCCGACGAGGGCGTAGATCTCTCCGGTGCGTACCGAGACGCTCACGTCGTCGACGGCCACGGCGCCGCCGAATCGCTTCGTGATCGAGACGGCCTCGATCACCACGGCCCCGACTGCTGAGGACAGTTCGTCGCTCACGCGTGGCTCCTTCCGCTCGGAACGTTGTGTGACCACCGTCACGTGGTCTACGTCACAAGCAGAGAATGTACATCAGGAGTGCACACAAGGGAACCTCAGAGAGAACATTTCTCCTCAAAATGTTCTCTCGCAAAGAACAGCGACCTAGGCGCCGCCGTGTTTCCCGGTCGCCGCCAGGCGAGCGGAGGCGTCGTCCTCGGCGTCGTCGCCGGACCTGGGGGAATCGAGGATGAACCACACGGCACGCACCTCGTGCGGCGTCTCGTTCCAGAAGCGATGGGGCACGCCGGAGTCGAAGGCGATGGAGTCCCCCGCCTCCAGCACGGTCGTGTCGAAGCCGACCTGGACGGTCAGTCGACCGGTCAGGATCAGCCCGTACTCGCGGCTGGAGTGCTGGATGAAGTCGATCTGCCGCTCGTCGCCCACGACGGCGGGCGGGTACACGACCTGGATGAACTCCGCGCCGTTCTCGGGCCGTGGGGTCAGGCGTTCCCACCGGGTACCGCCCGCCAGGGGAAGCGTCGGACGGTCACGCTGGCGCAGGACGACTCCGCCGGCCACGAGGTGGTCGAGCCCGCCGTCGCTGCCCGCGCCGGGGCCCGGACCGGGTGAGTCCGAGGCCGCCGGGACTTCGGGGACCGGCAGCACCTCGCCGAACAGGCTGTCCATCGAGATCTCGAGCTCGCTCACGACCCGGTAGAGAGCACGGACGCTGAACGACGCCAGCCCTCTCTCGACCTGGGAGACATGGCTGGGAGAGACCTCCAACCGGCGCGAGAGCTCCCGCACACTGATGCCGGCCGCCTCACGCGCAGAACGGATGCGATGTCCGATCGCGATCCGTTCGGCTGTCGATGGCTGGTGGTCCGTCACGTCGGCACCCCCGTCTGCTTGGTCGCTGTGCGTTGCGTATGCACACACCATACGTGCGGCACCGGTCGAGGAATCTGCGCGAGCGATCGTCCGGCGTCCGGGCGGGCGGGCACCCGCGACGTCACCGGACCCGGTAGTGCAGTCGAACGGCTCCGGAGGGAAAGCGCTGGTGCTCGAGCAGGTCGAGCTCGGCGGACCACCCGGCGGGCAGGGCGGGGTTGCGTCCGCCGAGGACCACCGGCCAGACGAACAGCTCGATCTCGTCGACCAGACCGGCCTCGAGGGCCTGCGCCGCGAGGTGCGGTCCGCCGACCAGGACGTACCCGTCGGCGGACGACTTCAGGTCTTCGACGGCGCCCGCATCGACGTGATCCACCAGGCGGGTCCTCGCGGTCGACGTCGTGGTGAGGGTCGAGGAGTGGACGACCTTGTCCGCCGCCT
The DNA here is from genome assembly GCF_000160775.2 of Aeromicrobium marinum DSM 15272. NCBI lineage: Bacteria > Bacillati > Actinomycetota > Actinomycetes > Propionibacteriales > Nocardioidaceae > Aeromicrobium > Aeromicrobium marinum. The sequence goes on from NZ_CM001024.1 coordinate 1,572,217, forward strand.
GCCACACCTCGGCGAACCGGGCGGTGAGGTCGGACCGCTCAGCGAGGGTCGGATCGGTCTCCCAGACGGCCATCGTCTCGTACATGCGTCGCCCGTACAGGTACGTGCCGGCGGAGGCCATGCGCTCGGTGATCGCCACGAACACCTCGTCGTCCGGCGGCGCCCAGCTGAAGCCGCCGCGGCTGTCCTCCGTGAACCCGTCGAGGGACATGTTCGACGTGTAGATCAGTGTGGCCACGATCGCTCCTCGTCTCGCCGCCGGTCGGTGCGCATCACGTCGCGACCCGGGTGCGACGCCAGATCAGGTAGGCCCCCAGGGCCAGCACCGGGTCCAGGATCGCGAAGCCCACCACCAGGCCACCGTCGACGGCACCACTCCACGCGAGCGCGCCCAGGACCACCGGCACGACGGCGCGGTCCACCACGGTGGCCAGCCCGAACGAGGTCGCTCCGGTCCGCCCGCCCATGACGTAGAACCAGCCGATGATCGCCATCACGAAGCCGAGGACCCGCACCAGCCCGGACTCGCCGGCTCGGAAGTCGTCGGCGCCCATCAGGTAGGTGATCTCCGGCCAGCACAGCACCACGGTTCCGAACACGAGGTAGAGCACGCCGTTGGCCACGATGTAGCGCGACAAGGGGGTGGGCCGGCCCGTGGCCGTCAGCTCCTGCACGAACGTCATGCCCGTCACCGTAGTCCTCGCGCGGAGGCGCCGGGCGGTTCTCGAGGCGGAGGCACCTCGGCCCCGGCGCTCGGGACCCGCTAGCGTCCTGCCATGGACATTTCTGGAGCATCAGCCATCGTCACCGGGGGCGCGTCAGGTATCGGCGCCGCCGTCTGCCGCCAGCTCGCCGCCAAGGGCGCGCACGTCGTGGTCGCCGACCTCAAGGAGGAGGACGGGCAGGCGCTCGCGAGCGAGATCGGCGGCGTGTTCATCCGCGTCGACGTGACCGACACCGAGCAGATCAAGACCGCCGTCGCCGCCGCGGAGGAGCTCGCTCCCCTGCGCGTGCTCGTGAACTCCGCCGGCATCGGGTGGGCGCAGCGCACCATCGGCCGCGATGGCAGTTTCGACTCCGCCCACGACTTCGGTGCCTACAAGAAGGTCATCGAGATCAACCTGATCGGCACGTTCGACGCGCTGCGGCTCGCCGCGACCGCGATCAGCCGCACCGAGCCGCTGGAGTCCGGCGAGCGGGGAGCGATCTGCAACCTGGCCTCGGTGGCCGCGTTCGACGGTCAGATCGGCCAGGCGGCCTACTCGTCGTCCAAGGGTGGCGTGGTCGGCATGACCCTGCCGATCGCCCGTGACCTCGCTGCCTCGGGCATCCGGGTCAACACGGTGGCACCCGGCCTGATCGACACGCCGATCTACGGCGAGGGTGAGGCCTCCGAGGCCTTCAAGGCCAAGCTGGGCGAGTCGGTCAACTTCCCCAAGCGTCTCGGGTACCCCGACGAGCTCGCCTCCATGGTGCTGGAGTGCGTCACCAACTCCTACGTGAACGGCGAGACGATCCGCGTCGACGGCGCCATCCGGATGCCCCCCAAGTAGGCCGCTCCCACCACGGCTGGCGTTATCGGTTGTTTTTCGATAGATTTGCATCGACGAACAATCGATTGGAGAAGCCGATGAACCCGTGGGTCCTTCGTACGCTGCGCACCGTGATCGCCGTGGCCCTGGCCGGTTCGGTCGTGGTGCAGGCCGCGCTCGTGGCACTGCTGTGGTGGGACACCGATCGACCGCCGACCGGCATCGACGTGTCGCTGGTGGTGATCGGCGTCCTGGGCGTCGGAACGCTCCAGGTGGTCGGCGTGTGCATCTGGCGACTGCTCACCATGGTGCGCGCGGGGACGGTGTTCTCGCCGCGCGCGTTCCGGTTCGTCGACGGGGTGATCGGTGCGATCGCCGCCGCGTCGGTCCTGACCTTCGCGGTCGCCGTGGTGGCCAGGTTCGCCAACCACGCCACTCCGGGCGACGAGGTGGCGCCCGGCCTCGTCGGACTCGTCTGCGGATTCGCGCTGGTCATCGCCGGCGTGGCGCTCGTCGTGTACGTGATGCGCACGTTGCTCGTCCAGGCGGTCGGGTTCGAGGCCGAGGCACGGACCCTGCAGTCCGAGCTGGACGAGGTCATCTGATGCCCATCGTCGTCGACGTCGACGTGATGCTCGCGCGGCGCAAGATCGCCGTCGGCACGCTCGCAGACCTCGTGGGCATCACCCCCGCCAACCTCGCGGTGCTCAAGAACGGACGGGCCAAGGCCGTGCGCTTCAGCACCCTCGCCGCGCTCTGCGAGGTGCTGGAGTGCCAGCCCGGCGACCTGCTGCGATGGGTGCCCGAGGACGACGTCGAGGACGCCGACCGACAGGTCACTGCGCCGCGGGCATCACCGTCCTGACGTCGACGAGCTCGCGGGAACCACCCTCGCCGTGCTCGCACTCGCACCGCGACGGATCCGGCTCAGTCCTTCCGGCGGTCCTCCTTCTTGGACGCAGCCAGGTCGTCCAGACGGTCGGCGTCGGCACGAGCCTCGGTGGCGGCCTGCTCGCTGCTGCGGGCGTCGTCCACCTCGGACGCGGCCTTCGTGCGGGCGGCCTTCTTCCTGGCCCGGGCGGCGGAGTCGGCCCGTGCCTTGCGCTTCTTCGCATCGCTGGCGCGGTCCTCTGCCCGCTGGTCGGCGACCGCCTTCCTCGTCGCCGCGGTCCTCTCCGCCGTGGTCGACGCCTCCCGCTTGCCGAGCGCCTCCGCCGCGTCAGCCTCGGCGAGACCCGCCACGGCCTTCTCCTGGGCCGAGGTCCGTTGATCGGAGGCTCGACGACGGCCCGTGGAGGACACGTCCCGCGCTTCGTCGCGCCGTGCGGCGGCCTCGCGCTCCAGACGGGCCGCCGACACGACACGGTCCGACCGGTCGAGCCGGTCGGCGCCACGCCGGGCGATGGTGTCGTTGCCGAGCAGGGTGCCCGCGAGCCGGTCCGCCGTCCCCAGGGCGCGGTCGAGGACGACCCGGGGGCCGGAGGTCTCGGGAAGGCGGTCGGACAGACCCCGGTCGGCCACCCGCAACGGCAGGCGGGCGAGCTCGTAGGGGATGGTGGCGATGGTCCTGATCATGGTGGTCCTCACTTCTCGGTGCGGGCGCGCAACTCGGCGGCGTGCTGGTCGGCGACGGCGGCCTCGCGCTCGAGGCGCTGCCTCTCGGCCGCGGCCTTCTGCTCGGTGGACTCGGCTGCCGACTCGAGGGTCTCGGCCTCGGTCAGACGGGACTCGGCGACCTGCTCGGCACGCTGTTCAGCCGCATCGTGCCCTCGAGCCTCGGTCGCGGCGGCGTCGCGCGCCGCAGCCAGGTGCGCATCCTGCCGCTCGCGCTCGGCGTCGGACACCTCGCGGTCGGCCCGGCGACCGGCTGCGTGCTGTTGGTCGGCGACCTCACGGTCAGTCTGCTGAAGGTCCTGCACCGCCTCCGAGCGCTTGACGTCGGCGACGGCCTCATCGGCGATTGCGGCCTTGCGGCGGTCGGCCTCGGCCTGCTGGATCTGCCCCTCCTCCACCAGCTCGTCGTTCCCGCTCACCGCGCCGGCGACCTCCTTGGCCTTGCCCTTGACGTGGTCGAGCAGTCCTTCCCTGGACTCTGCTGCGTTGTCATCGGTCATGAGGGACGCGTACCCCGCCACGGGGGCTGACACACGCAGGACCACGTGAGCCGCCTCTCACGGGCCTGGTCGGGACCGGGATCGTCCGGCTGGCCGGCCGAGGCCCACGATGCGAGGCTGGGTCCGCCCGGACATGATGGCGAAGCAGCCAGTGTCGCCCGCGCAGCCCGCCCGGGCACCCCGACGAAAGGTCCCGCCACCCGTGAGTTCCCTCGATCCCCACCTGCAGGACGTCTACGACCGCGTCCTCGCCCGCAACCCCGGCGAGGACGAGTTCCACCAAGCCGTCATGGAGGTCCTCGAGAGCCTGGGTCCGGTGCTCGACCAGCATCCGGAGTACGCCGACGGCGCCGTGCTGGAACGTCTCTGTGAGCCCGAACGACAGATCATGTTCCGGGTGCCGTGGACCGACGACGAGGGACGGGTGCAGGTCAACCGCGGCTACCGGGTCGAGTTCAGCTCGGCCCTGGGTCCGTACAAGGGCGGGTTGCGGTTCGACCCCAGCGTCGACCTGGGCATCGTGAAGTTCCTCGGTTTCGAGCAGACCTTCAAGAACGCCCTCACGGGCCTGCAGATGGGAGCCGGTAAGGGCGGGGCCGACTTCGACCCCAAGGGCCGCTCCGACGCCGAGGTCATGCGCTTCTGCCAGTCGTTCATGACCGAGCTGTACCGGCACATCGGCGAACAGACCGACGTGCCGGCCGGCGACATCGGGGTCGGCCAGCGGGAGATCGGCTACCTGTTCGGTCAGTACAAGCGGATCACCAACCGCTACGAGTCCGGCGTGATCACCGGCAAGGGCCTCGACTGGGGCGGATCGGAGGCGCGCACGGAGGCCACCGGCTACGGTCTGGTGATCTTCACCGCTGAGATGCTGAAGGCCGACGGTGACTCCCTCGAGGGCAAGCGGGTCGTGGTCTCCGGCTCGGGCAACGTGGCCGTGTACGCCATCGAGAAGGTGCAGCAGCTCGGCGGCACGGTCGTCGCCTGCTCGGACTCCAGCGGCTACGTGGTCGACGAGAAGGGCATCGACGTCGAGGTGCTGAAGCAGGTCAAGCAGGTGCGGCGCGAGCGGATCGAGGCGTACGTCGACGCCCGGGGCGGCGACGCGCGTTTCGTCGCGGACCGGCCCGTGTGGGAGGTGCCGTGCGACATCGCGCTGCCGTGCGCCACCCAGAACGAGCTCGACGTCGACGGCGCACGCTCCCTCGTCGAGAACGGCTGCCAGTTGGTGGCCGAGGGCGCCAACATGCCCACCACCCCGGAGGCCTTCGACGTCCTGGCCGAGGCCGGCGTGAGATTCGCCCCCGGCAAGGCGGCCAACGCCGGTGGGGTCGCCACCAGCGGGCTGGAGATGCAGCAGAACGCCTCGTTCGAGGCCTGGACGTTCCATGACACCGAGCAGCGACTCACCGAGATCATGCGGGGCATCCACGAGCGGTGTCTGACCGCCGCCGAGGACCACGGCAGCCCGGGCGACTACGTCGTCGGCGCCAACATCGCCGGGTTCGTCACCGTGGCCGACACGATGCTCGCGCTGGGCGTGGTCTGAGCCGGCTCAGTCGTCGAGCCGGCGCCGAAAGCTGGCGCGCAGGGTCAGGAAGCCGGTGACCCCCAGCGCGAGGAGCGCCGGCACGAGGAACAACGGATACGCGATCGTGTCCTCGAAGTCGGTGGTGCGCTGCAGCACGATGATGATGATGTTGACGACCACGCTGCCGTAGAAGGCCGCCGCGAGGCGGGGGTCCAGCGGGGGTCGACGCTCCGGTTGCATGCCGGTCATCGTAGGTGAGCCGCTCCTGCGAGACTGCCCGGGTGACCAGCACGGACGTCGTGGACCGCTGGCTGGCGACCTGGCGGCACCTGCGTGACCTGCCGGCCGAGCAGATGGACGGATGGCCGCTGGTGCGGGTCGGGTCGGTGACCCGGGAGACCGAGCTCATCTGCACCGATCCCGGCGTCGAGGAGTTCGAGCGACTGCAACGACGCGTCGCGGGTGATCCTCGCGCGATGTTGACGGTGGTCGGCACCGACCTCGCCGGCTACAGGGCGAGGCCACCGATCGAGCGCGTGCGGGTCGACCGCGACGACGAGACGCTCATGTCCACGACGCTGCGCCCGCTCCCCCGCGCCACGCTGCCGGACGGGCTGACCGAACGGTGGACCGTGGAGGGCCCCCGCGTCACCTACGCCGTGGAGAGCGGGGAGCGCATCGTCGCCTCGGGCACGACGGGGGTCTGCGGTCGCGACATGACGCTGGACTCCGTCGAGACGATCCCGTCGCACCGGCGTCGCGGCCTCGGACGACTCGTGATGGCCCGGCTCACCGACCGTGCGACCGTCCTCGGCGCGACGACCGGCGTGCTGGCCGCCTCGGCCGACGGGCGTGCCCTCTACGAGGACCTCGGATGGACTGTCGAGGCCGAGCTGCTCTCCCTCATGGGCACCGCCGAGAGCTGACCTCGCCCTCCCGCTGGCAGTGACGTTTCGGCCCCGAATTCGCCCGATCAGGGGCGAGAACGTCACTGCCAGCGGGGAGGTGGGGTCACCCGGCGAGGGTGCGGCGCATCGACTCGTCCCACGGGGTCGGCTCGAGGCCGAAGTGGGCCCGTGACACCGCGTCGTCGAGCACGTAGGGAGCGGTCCACTGGTACGACAGGTCGGCGAGCTCCTTCAGCATCGGCACGACCGCCCCGATGGTCCGCACCAGACGGGGTCGGAGCACGGAGATCTTCGGCTCCGGGAGGTCCCCGACGCGGGCGAGGTCGACCAGCGCCTGACGCTGGGTGCGGGGAGCTGCCGAGGGAGCGTGCCAGACCCGGCCCCAGGCGGACTCGTCCGCACCGGCGGCGACGAGCAGGCGCGCCATGTCCAGCACGTCGGTGAAGGTGTGCGGCTGGTCGGCGTCGAACAGCACCCACGCCCGCTTGCCGGCGCGCAGGGTCCCGACCTGTCGGGACACGTGGCCGTGGTCGCCGACCCCCGTCCCCACGTAGTCCGAGCCGCGGACCTCCACCGCCCGGATCCGACCCGCCTCGTGGGCCGCACGGGCGTCGGCCCACATGGTCGCGCGGAGGCGGCCCTTGGTGTCGGTCGCCGTGTCGGGCGTCGACTCGGTCATCGGTGCGCCGACCGGGCCGTAGGGGTACAGGTTGCCGGTGACGGCGAGCACGGCGCCCGAGCGCTCCGCCGCGGTCAGCAGCGACGCCGCCAGCGGCGGCCACAGGGCCGACCAGGTCGTGTAGTCGGTGGGATTCGCGCAGTTGTACAGCACCGAGGAGCCGCTGGCAGCAGCGCTGAGAGCGTCGGTGTCCGTGGCGTCGAGGGCGAGGTGCTGCACCCCGTCGATGCCGGTGTCGGTTCCCGAACGCGTCGCCACGACCACCTCCGACCCTCGGGCAGCGAGCAGCTGAGCGACGTGACGGCCGACGGGCCCGGCGCCGACGACGAGATGGCGATCGGTCATGGTGTCCTCCTGGACGCTTGGCGAGAGCACCGCTCTCGTTTCCAGCATGACAGTCTCACGTCGCCAGCGCAAGAGCATTGCTCTCGTTTGTTGCGGATGCTCTCGCAACCCGGCAGAGTGAGCGCATGACACCTCCGGAGCCACCCTCCGCCCCGCGGACCGCCCGCCAGCGGGCCCGCGAGCAGATCACTGCGGAGATCCTCGGCGCCGCCCGCACCCAGCTGACCCGGGTCGGACCCAGCGAGCTCTCCCTGCGCGAGGTCGCCCGCGACGTCGGCATGGTCTCGTCGGCGGTGTACCGGTACGTCTCCAGCCGCGACGAGCTGCTGACGGCACTGCTGGTGCTCGGCTATGACGAGCTCGGCGCCGCGGTCGAACAGGCCGATCGCCAGGTGACCGACCGGTCCGACCACCTCGGCCGGTGGCGCGCGGCCTGCCGGGCCGTCCGGACGTGGGCGTTGGCGCACCCGGGCGACTACGCGCTGCTGTACGGCTCCCCGGTGCCGGGCTACGCCGCACCCCAGGACACCATCGGGCCGGCGACCCGCACCACGGTCGTCCTCGTCACCATCGTCGTGGACGCCCACGCGGCGGACCGAGCCCCGAGGGCGTCCGACGACTCGTCCTCCACCGACCTCGCACGGACTCTGGGCGCCGCCGTCGAGTTCGTCCGCTCCCACGGGATCGGCGACGACGTGCCTCCCGAGCTGGTCCTGCGGACCCTCATGGGCTGGACGTCGGTGTTCGGCACGATCTCGTTCGAGCTGTTCGGACACCTGGTCGGTTCGGTCAGCGACACCGCGGCCTACTACGACGAGGTCATCACGCGGCTGGCCGCCGACCTCGGGATTTCCTGACGACTGCGGTCAGGACTGCCACTTCTCGAAGCCGAGCACGATCAGGCGCATCTCGCGGCGCGCCTTGCGCTTGATGTCCTCCTCGAGGTCCGGCCTGCCGTCCGGCATCTGCACCACCTGCTCCGCGCGGTAGACCATGTTGCGGATGAACAGACCGGACGCCATCGTGACGTCCTCGCTGGACCACGTGCCGATGTGCGGCAGCCGGGCGAGCACCAACGCGAGCTCGGAGATGAACAGCTCGAGCTCACGCTGGATGGCCTGACGCACCGGGTCGGACCCGCTGGTGCGCTCCCGGGCGACGAAGCCGAAGTGCGACCGGTTCGCTTTGACGACGCGCACCAGGATCTCGGCCGAGGACTCGATGATGTCGGCGAACGTGTCGGGGTCCCGTTGCGCGTCACGGATCATGGCCCGCAGCGTCTCGAACGACTCCTCCACCAGAGCCAGTCCCACGTCATCCAGCGACCCGAAGTGCCGGTACAGCGCGGTCGGCACGATGCCCGCCTCACGGGCGACCTGGCGCAGACTCAGCTGCGCGAACCCGACCTTCCCGCTCAGCTGCAGGGCGGCGTCGAGGATGGCCTGACGGGTCCGCTCCTTCTGCTCCTGACGGGTGGAACTGCTGGTCACGGCCACATCCTACGACCGACGATCCGGTGAACGGGTGTAGACCGGGCCGCCGTGGCCATACCGGGTGCGCCACGTCACCAGCGCGCCCGGTTGCCAAGCCGGCCGAATCACGGCACACTTTTCGGTGTACGGTTGTTCACTCAAATCGAAGGCGGTGCCATGGGCCTCCTCAGGAGCACGCTGGCCTCCAAGCCGGTCGCGAGCCTCACCTCGCCCCACACCGTCGACCACTACCTCGAGCAGGTCCACCCGCTGTGGACGGTCGAGAACGTGCGGGCCCGGGTCGTCTCGGTCGAGCGCGAGACCGGCGACGCCAGCACCGTCCTGCTCAAGCCCAACCGCGCCTGGCAGGGGTTCCGGCCCGGGCAGCACGTCGAGTTCGGCGTCGAGGTCGACGGCGTCCGCAAGGTGCGCGTGTTCAGCGTGTCCAGCTCGGCCCTGCGCACCGACGGCCTGTTCAGCCTGTCGGTCAAGGCCCACCCCGACGGCTTCGTCTCCCAGTTCCTGCATCGCGAGCTGACGCCGCGCACGATCGTCTACCTCTCCCAGGCCCAGGGCGAGTTCGTCCTGCCCGACGTGCTGCCCGAGCGGCTGGCGCTGATCAGCGGCGGATCCGGGATCACCCCGGTGATGTCGATGCTGCGCACCCTGGCCGACCGGGCCGCCAGCCGCGCCGCGCACCTCGGCGAGGTCACCTTCCTGCACTACGCCCGCTCCCGCGCCGACGAGATGTTCACCGACGAGCTCGACCGGCTGGCGGGCCTCGCCGGCGTCCGCCTCGTGCGGGTGTACACCCGGCAGCCCGAGGCCGGCGCCGAGCTGTCGGGTCGCTTCGAGCACGACCACCTGCGGGCCCTCGGCATCGACCCCGGCACCACCCCCGCGTGGGTGTGCGGTCCCGCCGGCCTGATCGCCTCCGTCCGAGGCGTGTACGCCGAGCAGGGCACCGAGCACCTGCTGCACCAGGAGTACTTCAAGGTGCCGGCCGTCGACCTCGATGCCGCCGACGCCACCGGCACGCTGTCGTTCGATGCCAGCGCCACCGGCGCCGCGAACTCCGGCGCCACCATCCTGGAGCAGGCCGAGGCCGCCGGACTCACCCCGGAGTTCGGTTGCCGCATGGGCGTCTGCAACACCTGCGCCGTCAAGAAGCTGCACGGTGCCGTCCGCCACGTCATCACCGGCGAGGTCACGGCGAACACCGACGAGACCATCAAGCCCTGCGTCAACGTGCCCGTCGGCGACGTCACCGTCGCCCTCTGAAGGAGCCACCACCCATGAGCAAGCACGCACCCATCGCCCCCCGCACAGCCAGCGACCACGACCAGGCGCCCCAGCCGCTGGTCGGCACCGACACCGAGAAGCGGGCCACGATCGGCCTGGACCTCATGACCTACGAGCAGCTCGACGAGTTCGGCGCCGAGCTCGACGCCGTCCGTCAGCGCGTGCTCGACGACCTCGGGCAGAAGGACGCCGACTACATCCGGTGGGTCATCAAGGTGCAGCGTGCCGCGGAGGTGCTGGGCCGCATCGGCATCTTCATGCCGTTCTTCTGGCCGGCCTTCGTCGCCGGGATCGCCCTGCTCGGCCTGGCCAAGATCCTCGACAACATGGAGATCGGCCACAACGTCATGCACGGCCAGTACGACTGGATGAACGACCCCATGGTCAACGGCGCCAAGTACGAGTGGGACAACGTGGCGCCGGCCCAGGACTGGAAGCACGGTCACAACTTCATCCACCACACCTACACCAACATCCACGGCATGGACCGCGACATCGGCTACAACCTGCTGCGGATCGACCCCGACCAGCCGTGGTACGCCACGCACCGGTTCAACCTGCCGCTCGCGACCGTGCTGATGTTCCTGTTCGAGTGGGGCGTGATGTACCACGGCGTCGAGCTCGACCAGTACCTCCAGGGCAAGATGAGCAAGGCGGAGTTCGCCGCCCGCAAGAAGCGTGCCGCGCAGAAGATCCGCCGCCAGGTGTTCAAGGACTACCTGGCGTGGCCGATCGCCGCCCTGGCCCTCGTGCCGGTGGTCGGCTGGTGGGCGCCGCTGGCCGTCCTCGGCGCCAATGTCGCCGCCAACATCATCCGCAACATCTGGACCTTCCTCATCATCTTCTGCGGCCACTTCCCCGCGCAGGTGCAGACGTTCGCCGAGGAGGACGCGCAGAACGAGTCGCGCGGCCAGTGGTACCTGCGCCAGCTGCTCGGCTCGGCCAACATCTCCGGCCACGCCCCGTTCCACGTCCTGACCGGGAACCTGAGCTACCAGATCGAGCACCACCTGTTCCCCGACATCCCGGCCCGCCGCTACCCCGAGGTCGCCGTCGACGTGCGCCGGCTGGTCGAGAAGTACGACCTGCAGTACAACACCGGGCGCCTCTCGCGCCAGCTGCTCAGCGTCGCCCACCAGCTCGCGACCTACGGCGCCAAGCCGGACGACCCGTACAAGATCGGCAACAGCCCTGAGTCCAAGGCACGGCGTCGCGCCAAGCGGGAGGCGGCTCGCGCCGAGGCCGAGCGTGCGGAACACTTGGTGGCGTGAATCTGCCGCCCGTCCACCCGCTCGACCGGTCCCGGCCACGGCAGGCGGACAGCAGCCGATGAGTCTCGTCACACGACCTCGACCCATCCTCGGCGGGCCTGACGACGAACTAGTGGCATGAAGAAGTCTGTCGCCGTCATCGGCTCCGGGGTCTCGGGCCTCACCGCCGCCTATGCGCTGCGGCACACGCACGACGTGACGGTCTTCGAGGCCGACGGGCGCTTCGGCGGCCACGCCCACACCCACACGCTGCACGAGGGGGACGAGACCCACCGGGTCGACTCCGGCTTCATCGTGCACAACGACCGCACCTACCCGCACCTGCGGCGACTGTTCGCCGAGCTCGGCGTCGAGGTCCACGCCACCGAGATGAGCATGAGCATCCACTGCGACGGGTGCGGTCTGGAGTACGCCGGCGGACGCGGAGGAGCCGGCATCTTCGCCCAGCGTCGTCGCCTGGCCGACCCCCGCTACCTGGCGATGCTGCTGGGGGTGAAGCGGTTCCAGCGCAAGGCTCTCGCGCTGCTCGCCACCGCCGACGACGGCGAGGTCCTCACCTACGGCGACTTCCTGCGCCTCCACGGCTTCGGCGCGTACTTCGTGCAGCACTACGCGATCCCCATCGTGGCCTGCGTCTGGTCGTCGGGTGACGACACCGCCCTGGAGTACCCCGCCCGCTACCTCTTCGAGTTCCTGCGGCACCACGGCTTCCTGTCCATCAAGGGTTCGCCGCAGTGGTACACCGTGGTCGGTGGGTCGCACTCGTACATCGACCGGGTCGTCGAGGAGATCGGCGACGTCCGGCACTCGACCCCCATCACCGCGGTGACCCGCAAGCCCGACGGGGTCGAGCTCGTCGACGCAGCCGGCCGGGCCCACACCGCCGATACGGTCGTCATCGCCACCCACGCCGACCAGGCGCTCGCCCTGCTGACCGACCCGACGGACGACGAGCGGCGGGTGCTGGGCTCGTTCGAGTACTCCGACAACGAGACGGTGCTGCACCGCGACCCGTCGTTCCTGCCGAAGGCCGACGCGGCCCGCTCGGCCTGGAACTACCGGATGGACGACTGCAGCGCCACCAGTGAGCGCAGCACCGCGACCTACTGGATGAACCGCCTGCAGGGCATCGAGAGCCGCCGCCCCTACCTGGTGACCCTCAACGAGACCGAACGCATCGCGCCCGACGCCGTCGAGGCCGTGATGCAGTACACGCACCCGATCTACACCCCGACGTCCGTCGCCGCCCAGGCCGAGCTTCCCGGGTTGTTCACCGAGCGCACGGTCTACGCCGGCGCGTACCACGGCTGGGGCTTCCACGAGGACGGCTGCCGGTCCGGCGTCGAGGCCGCCCGCGCCCTCGGCTCCGACTGGGGCGGGACCGCATGAGCATCACCCTCCCCGACACCGCACTGCCGAGCCTGCCGGCCCTCGTGGAGGGCACGGTGGCCCACACCCGTCGCACCCCGCTGACCCACCGGTTCCGCTACCGCGTGTACCAGTGGCTCGTCGACGTCGACGACCTGCCGCGTCTGCCGCGTCTGCTGCGCCCCTTCTCGACCTTCCGCGCCGCCGACCACATCGGTGACCCGGAATCGTCCATCCGCGACAACATCGTGCGCTACTGCCACGCCCACGGTCTGGACGTCGCCGACCACAAGATCCTCATGCTGGCCAACGCGCGCGTGCTGGGCCACGTCTTCGACCCGCTGAGCGTCTTCTGGGTGATCGCGCCCGACGGCGGCCTGACCTGCATCGTCGCGGAGGTCCACAACACCTACGGCGAGCGGCACGCGTACCTGCTCGATCCCGACGAGACCGGCCGGGCCGACACCGACAAGGCCTTCTACGTCTCGCCGTTCTTCTCCGTCGACGGCCGGTACGATCTGCGGTTCGAGCTGGGTTCGTCCTCGGTGTCGGCCTCGGTCGTGCTCCGCCAGGGCGGCGACGCCGTGTTCGGCGCGACGCTGCGCGGCGTCCCCCGCCCGGCCAGCCCCCGCCGCGTCGCGGCCGCGATCCTCAAGTACCCCCTCATGACCCAGCGCACCAGCCTGCTCATCCGCGTGCACGGCGTGTGGCTCTGGCTGCGCCGCCTGCCCGTCGTCCCCCGTCCCCCGCACCAGCCCCCCGAAGGAACCCTCTGATGACCGACATCGCCGCCGCCCGCTGGCCCGGGATCGCCCACACCCCCCAGACCCCCTTCAAGGCCCGGGTCGCCCGCACCATCCTGCGGCCGGCCGTCACCCGCACGCCGGTCCGGCTCACCTTCCCCGACGGCACCGTGTGGGGCCACGGCGGACCGGACTCGCCCGAGATGGCCGTCGTCCGACCCGCCGCGTTCTTCCGCCGCCTCGGCGCCGACTCCAAGATCGGCTTCGGCGAGGCCTACATGGCCGGCGACTGGACCGCGGGTCCGGGCACCGACCTGGCCGACCTGCTGACCCCGTTCGCCGAGCGGCTCACCCACCTCGTGCCCAAGCCGCTGCAGCGCCTGCGCGTGTTCGTCGACAAGAAGCTGCCGCACCACGAGAAGAACTCGATCGAGGGCTCCCGGTCCAACATCGAGCGTCACTACGACCTCTCGAACGAGATGTTCGCGACCTTCCTGGACCCGACCATGTCCTACTCCTCGGCCTGGTTCGCGTCCACGGACGACGAGCCGCTCGAGACCGCCCAGCTGCGCAAGATCGACGGCATCCTGGACCAGGCCCATGTCGGCGAAGGCACCCGCGTGCTCGAGATCGGCACCGGCTGGGGCGCCCTCGCGATCCGCGCCGCCCAGCGCGGCGCGCACGTCACGACCATCACGATCTCCCAGGAGCAGGCGGCGCTGGCGCAGCAGCGCATCGATGCCGCCGGCCTCACCGACCGGGTCGACCTGCGCCTGCAGGACTACCGCGAGGTGCAGGGCCAGTTCGACGCGATCGTCAGCGTCGAGATGATCGAGGCCGTCGGCGAGGAGTACTGGCCCACCTACTTCGCCGCGATCGACCGGCTCCTCGCCCCCGGCGGCTCGGTGTCGATCCAGGCCATCACGATGGCCCACCACCGCTACCTCGCGACCCGCAACTCCTACGGCTGGATCCAGAAGTACATCTTCCCCGGTGGCCTGATCCCGTCCCTCGACGCGATCGACTCGACCCTCGCCGAGCACACGACCCTGAAGGTCACCGAGCGTCGTTCGCTGGGGCAGGACTACGCCCGCACCCTGCACCTGTGGCGTGAGCAGTTCCTCGCCAACTGGGCGGGCGTCCAGGCCCAGGGGTTCGACGAGACGTTCCGCCGGATGTGGGAGTTCTACCTCGCCTACTGCGAGGCGGGCTTCCGGGTGGGCTACATCGACGTGTTCCAGTTGCAGATGTCGCGACCCTGACCCATCCTTACGCCGTTCGGCGACGAATCGACTGTGAGCAACCAGCAGCACCGATTCGGAGGCCAGCATGGCGAGCATCAGTCGACTCCCCGATCCCATCCAGGAGTCGTACGAGTGGCAGTACGAAGGCGCCTGCCGCGATGTGGATCCGGAGACGTTCTTCTCCCCCGAGGCCGAGCGAGGTCCGCGGCGACGTCAGCGCGAGTCGGCCGCGAAGGCGCGCTGTGCCGTGTGCCCCGTCGTGGCCGAGTGCCTCGAGCACGCGCTCGCGGTGCGCGAGCCGTACGGGGTGTGGGGCGGGTTGACCGCGGGCGAGCGCGAGCACCTGCTCATGCGCCGCCGCACCGGCTGAACCCTCCCCTCTGTTCTCCCCCCTCACCCGCCCCGCTCCGCATCGCGCGGGGTGGGGCGGGGTTCACTCCCAGAAGATGCGCTCGACGACCTGACGGGCCTGGCGCGTGACCCGGAGGTAGTCGTCGTACAGCTGCTCGCTCTGGTCCTGGCCGTAGCCGAGCAGGTGGGCCACACCGGCCCGCTCCGCGACCTGCTCCACCATCGACTCGGCCGCCTTGCCCCGCATCAGCACCACGGCGTTGCGGATCCGGCTCACCAGCCGCCATGCCTCCTCCAACGTCGCCGCGTCGTCGGCCGAGACCAGGCCGGCCTCCGTGGCGGCGTGCAGCGCCTCCAACGTCACGGTCGTGCGCAGGCCCTCGATCTCATGGGCGTGGCGCATCTGCAGCAGCTGGACCGTCCACTCCACGTCGGCGATCCCGCCGCGACCCAGCTTCAGGTGCGTGTTGGGGTTCGCGCCCCGGGGCAGACGCTCGGACTCCACCCGCGCCTTGATCCGGCGGACCTCACGGGTGTCGGCCTCCGATATCCCGTCGGCCGGCCAGCGCAGCGGGTCGATGAGTCCGCGGAACTGCGCACACAGGTCCGGGTCCCCGACCGTGGGCGAGGCCCGCAGGAGCGCCTGGGCCTCCCAGACCGCCGACCACTTGGCGTAGTACGCCTCGTACGCCGCGAAGGTCCGCACCAGCGGACCGTTGCGGCCCTCCGGCCGCAACGCCGCGTCGATCTCCAGCGGCGGGTCCTCCGACGCCGCCATGAGCATCGTGCGCAGCGTCGTGGCGATGGCCAGCGCGCCGTCGGCAGCGGCCTTGTCGTCGGCGCCGGGGTCGGGCTGGTGGACGAACATCACGTCGGCGTCGGACCCGTAGCCCGACTCCCGCCCGCCGAGCCGGCCCATGAGCACGATGGCCATGCGGGTCGGCACCGGTCCCCGCTCGGCCTCGACGGTCTTGGTCGCCGCGATCAGCGCCCCCGACAGCGTGGCGGCGGTGAGGTCCGCGAGGGCCACGCCCACCTCCAGGATGTCCAGCCTGCCCAGCACGTCGGCGATGCCGATGCGCGACAGCTCGCGCCGCCGGATCCGTCGTACGGCCCGCACCGCTGCCGCCCCGTCGTCGTGGCGGGAGGCGGCCAGCGTGATCTCGGTGAGCAGGCGCTCGTGGTCGCGTGGCACCAGCTCGTCGTCGTCGCCCAGCAGGGCGACGGAGTCGGGCGCCCGCAGCATCAGGTCGGTGACGTAGCGGCTCGAGGACAGGATCATGGCCAGCTGCTCGGCACCCTCACCCTCGTCCCGCAGCTTGCGCAGGTACCAGTGCGACTCCCCCAGACTCTCCGAGATGCGCCGGAACGCCAGCAGACCCGCGTCGGGGTCGGGCGACTCGCTGAACCACGCGAGCATCGCCGGCAGCAGTGACCGGTGGATCGCCGAGCGTCGGGCGACCCCGCTGGTGAGGGCCTGGATGTGCCCGAGCGCCCCTTGGGGATCGACGAATCCGAGCGCAGCGAGACGCTGCTCGGCCGCCTCGGTGGACAGCCGGAGATCGCCGGTCGGCAAGGAGGCCACCGCCTCGAGCAGAGGCTGGTAGAACAGCTTCTCGTGCAGACGCCGCACGACCCGGCGGTGGGACTGCCAGTCCCGCTGCAGGCCCTCGGCCGGGTTCTGGCCGTAGCCCATGCTGCGACCCAGACGTCGCAGGTCCTCCGGGTCGTCGGGGACGATGTGGCTGCGGCGCAACCGGAACAGCTGGATGCGGTGCTCCAGGGTCCGCAGGAACTCGTAGGCCTCCTCGAGCGCCGCTCCGTCGCGCCGACCCACGTACCCGCCGTCGGTCAGGGCCTTCAGCGCCTCGAGCGTCGTGGGACTGCGGAGCGACTCGTCACCGCGACCGTGCACGAGCTGCAACAGCTGCACCGCGAACTCGACGTCGCGCAGCCCCCCGCTGCCCAGCTTGAGCTGACGTTCGCGGTGGGCGGCCGGGATGTGGTCGATGACGCGGCGGCGCATCGCCCTCGTGTCGGCCACGAAGTTCGGCCGGGTGCTGGCCTCCCACACCAGCGGCTGCAGGGCCGAGAGGTAGGCCTGCCCCAGGTCGGCGTCGCCCGCGGCGAACCGCGCCTTCAGCAACGCCTGGAACTCCCACGTCGTGGCCCACCGTTCGTAGTACGCGACATGGCTGGCCAGCGAGCGCACGAGCGGACCGGAGTTGCCCTCCGGCCGCAGGTTCGCGTCGACCTCCCAGATCGTGCCCTCGGCCGTGTGACCACCGCAGATCCGCATGACGGCCGCCGCGAGCCGGGTCGCCGCGGCGACGGCGCGCTGGTCGTCGGCACCCTCGGCGGGCTCGTACACGAAGATGACGTCGACGTCGCTGATGTAGTTCAGCTCGTGTCCGCCGGTCTTGCCCATCGCGATGACGGCCAGCCGGGTGAGGTCGGCGTCGGCCTCCTCGGCGCGCGCGATGCCCAGGGCCGCGGCGAGCGTCGCGACGGCGAGGTGCGACAGCTCGGCCGCCGTCGACCGGAAGGGCACGTACGCGTTGAGGTCACGCGCGACGGTGCACAGCAGCTGCCGGTAGTACGTGACCCGCAGCCCGTCGGCGTCGCCGGCCTCGGCCAGCTCGCGCCGCATCGTGTCGGGGTCGTGAGGGGTGGTGTCGAGCTGGTCTCGACCCAGCTCCAGCACCATCTCCGGGTGCCGGGCCAGGAACTGTCCGAGCGCCTCGCTCGTGCCCAGGACGATCAGCAGCCGCTCGCGCAGCACCTGGTCCTCCAGCGCCGCCAGGAGCCGGTTGGCACCCCAGGACCCGGCGATCGCGGACAGCGACGCGAGCGCGGTGTCGGGCGACGCTACGCCGGCGATGCGCGTGACCAGGTCCTCGGGCACGTCACCGAGGGTCTGCAGGTTGGCGGCGGCGAGCTCGGCGTTCTGGAAGCCTCGACGCGCGAGAGTCAGCTCAGGGGGCTCGGGGGGCACGTCAGCAGGCTACGGCAGGCGCACGGTCGACCCCACCGACCGATCACACGATGGGCATCAGACGGTCGATCTCGAACTGCGTCACCTGGGAGCGGTAGTCCTGCCACTCGGCCCGCTTGTTGCGCAGGAAGAAGTCGAACACGTGCTCGCCCAGGGTCTCGGCCACGAGGTCGCTGGTCTCCATGGTGCGGATCGCCTCGTCGAGGTTGCGCGGCAGGGGGGCGATGCCCATCGCCTTGCGCTCGCGCTCGCTGAGCGACCAGACGTCGTCCTCGGCCTCCGGCGGCAGCTCGTAGCCGTTCTCGATGCCCTTCAGCCCCGCCGCCAGCAGCAGGGCGAACGCCAGGTAGGGGTTGCACGCCGCGTCGATGCCGCGGTGCTCGATGCGGGCCGAGCCGCTCTTGTGCGGCTTGTACATGGGCACGCGGATGAGGGCCGACCGGTTGTTGTGACCCCAGCACACGTAGTTCGGTGCCTCGCCGCCGCCGGCGAGCCGCTTGTAGGAGTTGACCCACTGGTTGGTGACGGCGGTGATCTCGGCCGTGTGGTGCAGCACGCCGGCGATGAACGCGCGCCCGGTGCTGCTCAGCTGGTACTCCGCACCGGCCTCGTAGAAGGCGTTCTCGTCACCCTCGAACAGCGACACGTGCGTGTGCATGCCCGACCCGGGGTGCTCGGTGAACGGCTTGGGCATGAACGAGGCCCACTTGTCGGCCCCGAGCGCCACCTCCCGGACCACGGTGCGGAACGTCATGATGTTGTCGGCCATGGAGAGCGCGTCGGCGTAGCGCAGGTCGATCTCCTGCTGCCCGGGTCCGCCCTCGTGGTGGCTGAACTCCACGCTGATGCCCATGTTCTCGAGCATCGTGATGACCTCGCGCCGGAAGTCCTGACCCCCGCCCTGCGCGGTGTGGTCGAAGTAGCCGCTGTCGTCGACCGGGACCGGACGACCGCCGGGACCTGGCTTGCCCTTGAACAGGAAGAACTCGATCTCCGGATGGGTGTAGTACGTGAACCCGGCGTCGGCCGCCTTCTTCAGCGCACGCTTCAGCACGTGTCGCGGGTCGGCGTACGACGGCGTGCCGTCGGGCATGTGGATGTCGCAGAACATCCGAGCCGTGGCGGGTGTCTCGCCACGCCAGGGCAGGATCTGGAACGTCGACGGGTCGGGCTTGGCCAGCATGTCCGCCTCGTGCACCCGCGCGAAGCCCTCGATGGCCGATCCGTCGAAGCCGATGCCCTCGGCGAAGGCGCCCTCCAGCTCCGCCGGGGCGATCGCCACGGACTTCAACGAGCCCAGCACGTCGGTGAACCAGAGCCGGACGAACCGGACGTCGCGCTCCTCCAGTGCCCGCAGGACGAAAGCCTCTTGCTTACCCATGCGGTCAGTCTCGCACGCGTCGTGTTTCGGCGATGTTACGTCGCGCCGCAGCATCGTGACGAGCACAACGACGACCGGTCGGACCCGGCACTACGCTGACCGCGTGCCCCAGCTGCGTCTCGCCCTCGCCCAGATCAATGCCGTCGTCGGAGCGATCGACACCAACGTCGAGCTGGTGCTGGAGCAGTGCCGCCGGGCCCACGCCGCGGGAGCCCATCTCGTCGTGACCCCGGAGATGGTGCTGACCGGCTACCCCATCGAGGACATGGCCTACCGCGCGACCTTCATCACGGCCTCGCAGCGTGCGGTGGCCGAGCTGGCCGCCCGGCTCGAGGCCGACGGGCTCGGCGAGCTGGTCGTCGTCGTCGGCCATCTCGACAGCGCGAAGCCACCGACCCTCGAGGCCGTGCCGGACCGCCTCGGAGTGCCGAAGAACGCGCCCACCAACTCCGCCTCGGTCATCACCGGCGGCCGCATCGTCACCCGGTACGACAAGCACCACCTGCCCAACTACGGGGTGTTCGACGAGTTCCGCCACTTCGTCGCCGGCGACGAGACCCAGGTGGTCCAGGTCGGCGGCGTGGACGTCGCGATCGCCATCTGCGAGGACATCTGGCAGGACGGCCCCTCGGCCGCCGCGCGCGCGGCCGAGGCCGGGCTGCTCGTGGTGCTGAACGGCTCGCCGTACGAGGCGGCCAAGGACGACGTGCGGCTCGAGCTGTGCGCACGCCGTGCACGGGAGGGCGAGTGTGCCGTCGCCTACGTGAACCTCGTCGGGGGCCAGGACGAGCTGGTCTTCGACGGGGACACCCTCGTCGTCGACGCAGGTGGCGAGCTGCTCGCACGGGCCCCACAGTTCGAGACCGACCTGCTCGTGGTGGACCTCGACCTGCCCGCCGCCACCGCACCGATGCCGGACCCCGAGACCCGGTTCCACGGGCTGCGGGTCGAGCGCCACGTCGTCACCTCCGAGCCGGTGCCGGCCTTCGACCCGCGCCCCTCGGCGATCGCCGACCGCTGGGACGATCTCGGCGAGCGGTACCAGGCCGTCGTGCTCGGGCTGCGTGACTACGTGGCCAAGAACGGATTCACGAGTGTCCTCATGGGTCTGTCGGGAGGTATCGACTCCACCCTCGTGGGGGCCATCGCCGTCGACGCCCTCGGCGCCGACCGGGTCTTCGGCGTCTCCAACCCCAGCGACTGGTCGAGCGAGCACAGCCGCAGCGATGCCGCCGAGCTCGCCCGCCGCACCGGCCTGCACCTGGACACCGTGCCGATCTCGCCGGTGTTCGACGCCCTGCAGGCCCAGCTGTCGCTGGACGGGCTGGCCGAGGAGAACCTGCAGGCCCGGATCCGTGCGGTCATCTGGATGGGCCTGTCCAACCAGCACGGGCACCTGGTGCTGGCGTGCGGCAACAAGTCCGAGCTGGCCACCGGCTACTCCACCATCTACGGCGACGCCGTGGGCGGGTACGCGCCGATCAAGGACCTGCCGAAGACCCTCGTCTGGGACCTGGCCCGGTGGCGGAACGCCTGGTCGACCGAGCGCGGGGAGACCCCGCCGATCCCCGAGGACACCATCACCAAGCCCCCGTCGGCCGAGCTGCGACCCGGACAGCTCGACACCGACTCGCTGCCTCCGTACGAGCTGCTCGACGCGATCCTCGACGCCTACGTCGAGCGCGACCTCGGAGCCACCGAGGTGATCGAGGAGGGATTCGACCCCGAGCTCGTCCAGCGGGTCGTGACCCTCGTGGACCGCGCGGAGTACAAGCGGCGCCAGTACCCACCGGGCCCGAAGGTCAGCCGCCGCAACTTCGGCCGGGACCGTCGGGTGCCGATCACCAACCGGTGGCGGGAGTCGTTGTAGCCGCCTGAGCCACCCGGACCCGGGGTCTGGCACGCTGGGGGTGTCCGTGGACCCCCGCCCCGGGGCTGCGAGAAGGAGTGACAGATGACCGAGAACCACGCCGAGGAGCCCGCCCCGTACGGAGGCGGCCCGACGACCGATCCCACCGTCAAGCGCGTCCGCACGCACCACCTGCGGCAGTGGAAGGCCGACGGCGAGAAGTGGGCCATGCTCACCGCCTACGACCAGTACGCGGCCCAGGTGTTCGACGAGGCCGGCATCCCCGTCCTGCTCGTCGGCGACTCGGCGTCGAACAACGTCTACGGCAACGAGTCGTCCCTGCCGGTCACCGTGGACGAGCTGATCCCCCTGGTCCGCGCGGTCACCAGGTCCGCGCAGCGTGCGCTGGTGGTGGCCGATCTTCCCTTCGGGAGCTACCAGGGCTCACCGCAGCAGGCCTTCGACACCGCGGTGCGGTTCATGAAGGAGGCCGATGCCCACGCCGTCAAGCTCGAGGGCGGGCTCCCGATGGCACCCCAGGTGCAGCTGCTGACCGACGGCGGGATCCCCGTCATGGCCCACATCGGGTTCACCCCGCAGTCCGAGCACCAGCTCGGTGGTTACCGGGTGCAGGGGCGTGGGGACGCCGCCCAGAGGCTCATCGAGGAGGCCGTCGCCCTTCAGGAGGCCGGCGCCTTCGCCGTCGTCATGGAGATGGTGCCGGCACCGGTCGCCGCCCAGGTGACGGACGTGCTCCGCATCCCCACCATCGGCATCGGTGCCGGCGCAGCCTGCGACGCGCAGGTGCTGGTGTGGCAGGACATGATGGGCCTGCGCACCGGACGCGCCCCGCGGTTCGTCAAGCGCTACGCCGACCTCCACGGGGTCATGCTCGGCGCCGCACGGGCCTATGCCGCCGACGTGGCAGCCGGCACCTTCCCGGCCGACGAGCACCGGTTCGACAGCTGACCCGCCCTCGTCAGGACCGGGCCACCAGGTGGGGCGATCAGGTCCGCCAGCCGAGCAGGCCGACACCGACCGCGTTGATGCCGGTCCACACGACGAGCCCGATCAGCGGGATCCACACGCAGCGTCGCGGGTGTTCCTTCGCCCAGCGCGCGAGCAGCCGGCCGGTCGGGACGATCGCGACGAGATGGAGCAGCACGCCCCACCACGGGGCGTAGAGGCTGGTCGAGATCGCCAACCACACCAGGACGACGACACCGCCGGTCCCGATCCACGGTCCGGACCGGTCCAGCCGGGCCTGGCGGTTGCGGCGGCGACGCTGTCTCACGGCGTGTCGCGGGGGGCGTCGTCGTTCCAGTCGGGGTCGTTCTCCCACTCGGTGTTGCGCTCGGCAACCTTGTCCAGGGCCCTCGCCGCGTCGGCGGACGTGTCGTACGGACCCAGCCGGTCGGCCGCCTTGCAACCGTGTTCGCCCTCGACCGTGCGGTGCTTGAGACAGAAGTAGAACTGGTCGGTCATGACCCCATCCTGCCCCACCTGCACGCTGCCGCGACGTCGATAGACTCCCGCCGTGCCCTCCCCCACCCGTCTTCGCCCCGGTCGGGTCTCGCCCGAGCTGGCCGTCCCCGCGTCCGTCGAGCGTCCCGAGTACGTCGGCCAGGTCGCGCCGCTGCCGTACCGGGGCCCGCTGGTGCGCGATGCCGACACGATCGCCCGCATGCGGGTCGCCGGTCGCCTCGCCGCCCGGGCGCTGGACGCCGTCGAGTCCGCGATCGCGCCCGGCGTCACCACCGACGAGCTGGACCGCGTGGGGCACGCCTTCCTCGTCGAGCACGGCGCCTACCCGTCGACCCTGGGCTACCGGGAGTACCCGAAGTCGCTCTGCAGCAGCGTCAACGAGGTCATCTGCCACGGCATCCCGGACGACCGGCCGCTCGTCGACGGCGACATCGTGAACATCGACATCACGGCGTACGTGGACGGGGTGCACGGCGACACCAACAAGACGTACCTCGTGGGAGACGTCGACGAGGAGTCCCGGCTGCTGGTCGAGCGGACCCGCGAGGCCACCGACCGGGCGATCCGCGCGGTCCGGCCGGGTCGGCGGATCAACGTGATCGGCCGCGTCATCGAGGCCTACGCGGCGCGGTTCGGCTACGGGGTCGTGCGCGACTTCACCGGGCACGGGGTCGGACCGGCCTTCCACGACGGACTGGTCGTGCCGCACTTCGACGACCCGAGCGCCGACACGCCCATCGAGGCGGGCATGACCTTCACGATCGAACCGATGCTGACCCTCGGCACCGTCGAGTGGGACCTGTGGGACGACGGCTGGACCGCGGTGACCCGCGACGGCTCCCGCACCGCACAGTTCGAGCACACCCTGCTGGTGACCGACGACGGCGCAGAGGTCCTCACGCTGCCCTGAGCCCGGGCTCCCAGAAAAGTTTCGGTGGTCGTGTCGATCGAAGCCTCGCCCGTTCGATGGGAGGGTAGGAGCACGCACCGGGCGTACTCCCGACACCAGGAGACCACCATGAAGTACATGCTGATCATGCGCACGACCGACGCCGCCCTCGAGTCCTCGGCGGAGATCGACTTCGAGGAGATCATCAACGCGATGGGCGCCTACAACGAGTCGCTCATGAAGGCCGGCGTCCTCAAGGCGGGCGAGGGGCTCGCCGACGCCGCCGAGGGGTTCGTCGTCGACTTCGACGGCGAGACGCCCACCGTCACCGACGGCCCGTACGGCGAGACGCACGAGCTGTTCAACGGTTTCTGGATGATCGAGGTGTCGTCCAAGGAGGAGGCGGCGCAGTGGGCGGGCCGCTGCCCCCTCGGTCCGGGCAGCAAGCTGGAGGTCCGCCGGGTCACCGACGAGGCCGACTTCGAGGACTACGCCGACAACGAGTACATCCAGAAGGAGGCCGGCTGGCGCGAGGAGCTCGGGACCGACTGAGCGACCGGCAGCGGAGGACGCAACGATGCAGCCCGACATCAGGCGTTCAGTCGACGCCGTGTGGCGGATCGAGAGTGCCCGCATCGTCGCCACGCTGACCCGCGTGACGGGCGACCTCGGTCTCGCCGAGGACCTGGCCCAGGAGGCGGTCGTCGACGCGCTGGTGCAGTGGCCGGAGTCCGGCGTCCCGGCGAACCCGGGCGCCTGGCTCACGGCCGTGGCCAAGCGCAAGGCGATCGACCGGTGGCGCCGCGACACCTCGCTCGACCGGCGGTACCGCGCCATGGCCCACGAGGCGGACGAGGCGGGCGAGGACGAGTGGCAGGCCATCGATGACGACGTCCTGCGCCTCGTGTTCATCACCTGTCACCCCGCACTGTCGCGGGAGTCGCAGGTCGCCCTCACGCTGCGCGTCGTCGGCGGTCTGACCACCGAGGAGATCGCCAGGATGCTGCTCGTGCCGGTGCCGACGGTGCAGCAGCGGATCGTCCGGGCCAAGAAGACCCTCGCGGCGGCCCGCGTCCCCTTCGAGGCGCCGGAGGCCGACGAGTGGACCGACCGGCTGGCCGGGGTGCTCGCGGTCGTCTACCTGGTCTTCACCGAGGGGTACGCCGCGACCGCCGGCGACCGCTGGATCCGTCACGACCTCGCCCGGGAGGCCCTGCGGATGGGTCGCGTCCTGGTGGGGCTGCTCCCCCGCGAGCCGGAGGTCCACGGGCTCCTGTCGCTCATGGAGCTGCAGGCGTCACGTTTCCGCTCACGGATCGCACCGGACGGCAGTGCGGTGCTGCTGGCCGACCAGGACCGGTCGCGGTGGGACCACGCGCAGATCGAGCGGGGGCGCGAGCTGCTGCGTCACGTCGACGAGATCGGTCGAGGACGCGGGAGCTACGCCCTCCAGGCGGCCATCGCGGAGTGCCATGCCGTCGCCGCCTCGGTCCAGGAGACCGACTGGGGTCATGTCGTCGTGCTGTACGAGGCGCTCGGTCGGCTGGCTCCCAGCCCGGTGGTCGACCTCAACCGTGCCGTTGCCGTGTCCATGGCCGGCGACACGGTGGAGGCCCTGGGCATCGTCGACGCGCTGGCCGCTGCCGGCTCCCTGCGGGGATCGCACCTGCTGCCCAGCGTCCGGGGCGAGCTGCTGACCCGGCTCGGACGGGTGGACGAGGCACGTTCCGAGCTGCTCACGGCCGCCGGGCTGACCCGCAACGACCGCGAGCGTGAGGTGCTGACGGCGAAGGCCGCAGCACTGCGGCCCTGACCCTCAGTCCGCCTTCTGCAGCAGGACCCGCAGCTCGTGGACCTCCGAGCGCAGCGACTCGATGTCACGCCGGGTCAGCTCGCTGTCCTCGTCGACCTCGTCGGAGATCCGTTCGATCAACCACGACGCGAACGACGCCGTGACGATGCCGAGCACCGCGATGCCGCTGAACATCAGGGCCACCGCGATGGTGCGGCCGGTGGCGGTGACGGGATAGACGTCGCCGTACCCGACCGTCGTCATGGTGGCGCACGCCCACCACACGGCGTCGCCGAACGAGGTGATGGTGCCGCCCGCACCCCGCTCGGCGTCGAGCACGGCCAGGGAGCCGATCAGCACCAGCAGCACGACCGATCCCACCAGGTAGGTGCCCACCTGTCCCCGCAGGCTCGAGCCGGCGTGCCGGTTCAGCACGTTCAGCAGGGTCACCAGCCGCAGCAGCCGCAACGGTCGCAGCAGGGGCAGCACGACCACGGCCAGCTCGAGCAGATGGCCGCGCACGAAGGCGCGCCGGCTCTCGGCCATCCACAGCCGGACCACGTAGTCGACCGCCAGCGCTCCCCAGGTGACCCACACCGCGACCGTGCACGCGGTCCGCCAGCCGTCGGGCAACCCGGGGTCCAGCACCGGCCAGGCGTACGCGCCCAGGAAGACGAAGGTCAGCACGGTCAACGGCAGATTCGTGGCACGGTCCCACTGTTCGGTGCGTTCCGACATGGCCGCGATGATGTCATGCGGCGGCGACGCTGTCGCCTCGGTCGACGACGGCGCCGAAGCCCTCAGCCGGTCGTGCGCCAGGTGTAGCGAGCGCCCTGCGAGGCCGACGGGTCGGTGATCGTGACGATGACGTCGGGCAGGGCGGCGCCCACGTTCTCGCCCTCCGCCTCGGTCATCTGGCAGGTGAGCTCGAAGTCACGCACCAGCTCGATCCGCGGCGGACACGTGACGGTCACCTGGCGGCCGAGGTTGCGGCTCGCCTGCGCCGTGATCGTCTCCACGATGTCGACCGTCGAGAAGCCGGACAGGTCCTGCGTCGGCACCGCCGCATCGGGCGCGTCCTGCGCCTCCTGGTCGTCGAGGAACCGCAGCAGGAAGATGACCGCTGCGGTGAGGACCAGGGCGATCGCGAGCACGTAGAGCGCACGCCGCACGGTCTGGGCGGTCGACATGGGAACCTCCGGGGATGTCGGTCGGACGCCGCGATGCTACCCGCCGGTCGCCGTCGGCGCTCCCCCCGAGGGTGCGAATGAGCTGGCCTGTAAGCCGGATTCTGTCGGCCCGCCGCCGGAGCGACGGGCCGGGCGACCATCCATCTGGGACGCCCATTGCTGGACGCCTCGTGCGACCTACCCGCTGACATCGGACGAGCCGCCCGTCAGCGCGGGCACCGCCGCCGGAGCCGCGATGCCCTCTTGGTCTTGCTCCCGGTGGGGTTTACCGAGCCGTCCCGGTCACCCGGGGCGCTGGTGAGCTCTTACCTCACCGTTTCACCCTTACCCGCACCCCCGCTCCGAGGAGAGGGGGCCGCTGGCGGTCTGTTCTCTGTGGCACTGTCCCGCACGTCGCCGTGGGTGGCTGTTGGCCACCACCGTGCTCGGTGGAGTCCGGACTTTCCTCGACGTCCCCTCGCGGGTGCGCCGCGGCCGCCCGGCCAACTCATTCGCAATCCCCCATCCTACGCACGTCGGCGATGGGCTAGGCTTGGATCATCGAAAGGGAGTAGTCCCCAACGGTCGTGTCGACACACTGAGAGTCCCTCGCGGGACGATCCGGCACGGCAGGCCAGGCCCTCGGGTCCGGCGGACGAGACTTTCGACCGGATTCGTGAACCACGAGCCCGGTCGAGGCTCGTCGTCACAGCGGCTCTTCGTCCGGGAGGACGAGGGGCCTTCTTCATGTTCGACGCACTGGTGCTCAGCACGGTGGTGATCTTCGTCGCCGAGCTGGGCGACAAGAGCCAGCTGATGGCGATGACGTTCGCGTCGCGCTACCGGGCTCGCGACGTGCTGATCGGGATCACGCTGGCGACCGCGGTGGTCCACCTGGCCTCGGTGGGCATCGGCTACTGGGTCGGCGAGGCCTTCGGCGAGTACCAGGCGTGGATCTCGATCGCAGCCGGTGTGGCCTTCGCGGGTTTCGCCCTGTGGACCCTGCGCGGTGACCACCTCAGTGAGGACGAGGCGCAGAAGGCCACCGCGGCCACCGGACGGGCGATCCTCGCGGTGGGCCTGGCGTTCTTCCTGGCCGAGCTCGGCGACAAGACCATGCTCGCGACCATCACCCTGGCGGTCGACCACGACTGGTTCGGCACGTGGATCGGAAGCACCCTCGGGATGGTCGCCGCCGACGCCCTCGCGATCGCGGTCGGCGCGCTGCTCGGCCAGCAGCTCCCCGAGAAGATCATCCGCTACGGCGCAGCCGCGGCCTTCGCCGTGTTCGCCGTGGTCCTCGTCGTCGAGGGTGTGTCGATGCTGTGATGCCGGGCCCACCGGCGGCGGATAGGGTCGCCGGGTGCTGATCCTCCTCCCCCCGTCCGAGGGCAAGACACGACCGGTGGACGGGGCACCGCTCGACCTCGCTGCACTGAGCTTCCCGCGGCTCACGAAGGTCAGGGAGCAGCTCGTCTCGTCAGTCGTGCGCCTCAGCGGTGGTCGGGAGTCACGGGCCATGGAGGTGCTCGGGCTGGGGTCCACCCAGGCCGACGCGGTCGCCCGCAACGCCCGCCTGCGCGAGGAGCCCACCGCGCCGGCCGGGGAGGTCTACACCGGGGTGCTGTTCGGGGCGCTCGACCTGGCCACGCTCGAGCGTGACTCCCGGGAGCGCGCCGACCGCGTGGTCGCTGTCGCCAGCGCCCTGTTCGGACTGGTCCGGCCGACCGACCCGATTCCCGCGTATCGGCTCTCCGGCACCGTCAGCCTGCCGCGGCTCGGTCCGGTCGCCGGCCGGTGGCGAGACCTTCTCCCCCGCGTCCTGGACGACGAGGTCGCCGACGGCCTGCTCGTCGACCTGCGGTCCGGAACGTACGTCGCCCTCGGACGGCCTTCACCGGCGTTGGCCCCGAGGACCGCGACCCTGCGGGTCCTGCACGAACGCGACGGCACGCGGTCCGTGGTCAGCCACTTCAACAAGGCGACCAAGGGCCACATCGTCCGTCAGCTCGTGGGTCAGGACCGGGTGCCCGGGTCGGTGGACGACCTCACCGACCTGCTCGGTGATCTGGGGTGGACGGTCGAACGGTCCGGCAACCGGGTCGACATCGTGGTGACCGAGGTCCGCACGCACTGACGCGAGCGTCAGGGGACGTGCGAGAACGCCCGCAGGCTCGGGGCACCTCCGGGCCACCAGGCGATCGTGGTGAGCGAGGCCGGCGCCAGCTCCATCCGGTGGATCACGTGCATCGGTGAGTCCAGCGCCAGCCGCACCAGCAGCTTGATGGGCGTGACGTGGCTGACCGCCACCACGGTCTTCCCGGCGAACCGGTCGACCAGCCCGGTGAGCGCCTCCTCGGCACGGGCGGAGACGTCGTCGAACGACTCGCCGCCGGGCGGAGCGACGCTCGTCGACCCGAGCCAGGCGTCCATCTCTGCGGGCCACTTCTGCATGATGTCGGTGAAACCGTGCCCGTCCCACTCCCCGAAGGCGGCCTCCGCCAACCCCGGTTCGAGCTCCACGTCCATCCCGAGACGCCGGGCCACGATGCCTGCGGTCTCCTGGGTCCTGCGCAACGGTGACGACACGATCGCCTCGACCTGGCCGAGCCGGTGCAGGTGTTCCGCGGCCCGCTCGGCCTGCGCCTCACCCTCGGCCGTGAGCCCTGGGTCGGTGCCGCCGCTCCCGCAGAACAGCTTGCCGACGGTGTTGGTGGTGACCCCGTGCCGCAGGAGCACCAGGGTCAGGGGGTCGGCATCGCCTCGGCCCCGCCACCCCGCGACCGGGCTCGTCGGGCTGGTCACAACCCGGACTCGGCGGTGCGCACCAGCACCCGGCTGCACTCGGGGCAGCGCAGCACCTCGTCGTCGGGCTTGGTCGCGATCTCCCGCAGGTCGGCTCCGTTGATCTCCAACCGGCAGCCCTCGCAACGACGGGCGCGCAGGGCAGCGGCTCCGGTGCCGTACTGGGTCCGCAGCTTCTCGTACAGGGCCAGGAGGTCGTCGGGGACCGAGACGGCGAGCACGGCGCGCTCCTCGGCGGCCTCCGTGGTCCGGGCATCGATGTCGGCGAAGGCCGCGTCGCGGGTGACGGCGTGGGTGGTGATCTCGGCGGCGACACCGGCCAGGTCCTCGAGCACGACGGCGAGCTCGGTCTCGGCGGACTCCAGGCTCTCCATCACCTCGAGCTCGGCGTCCTCCAGGGTGCCGATCCGCCGCTCCAGGGCGACCAGCTCGTGCTGGAGGCTCTCGAGGTCCTTGGGGTTGGAGACCTGTCCGGAGTTCAGTCGCTCCTCGTCGCGGGTGCGACGGGTCTTGACCAGCTCGACCTCGGCGTCGGCCTTGCGCTGCTCACGACCGAGGTCGTCGACCCGTGTCTGGAGCTCGATCCGCCGGCTGTCGAGCTCGTGGGCACGCTGCTCGAGCTCGGCGATGACGGTCAGCTCGGGCAGGGTGCGTCGGCGGTGGGCCAGCTGCGCGAGGGTCGCGTCCTGTCCCTGGAGGTCGAGCAGGACGAGCTGGGCGGACGGATCGGCGTTCAGCGGGAGCTCCTGGAGTCGGGGCGGACGGAAGCCGTCCACGGGTCGGTCACGAGGGTCGAGACCTGGGTGCTCACCGTAGCGCCCAGCCGGGCCCCAACCTCGCGGGCCGCCACCGGCAGCCAGGTCCACTCCGCAGCCCAGTGCGGCACGTCGACCACCGCACAGGCGCCGGGGGTCTCCAGGTGCTCACTGACGACGTGGTGCTTGAGGTCGGACGTGACGTACACGTCGGCTCCGGCGGCTCCGGCGGCTCCCAGGAGGAAGTCGCCCGAACCCCCGCAGAGGGCGACCGTGCGGACGAGTCGCTGCGGGTCCCCCGCCACCCGGGTCGCGCTGCGGTGCGCCGGGAGCGATGCCGTGACGTGCTCGGCGAACGCCGACAGCTCCATCGGCTCGGGCAGGACACCGATGCGGCCGCTGCCCCGGTCCGACGGCGCTGCCGCCGTCTCGACCAGTCGGTACGAGACCTCCTCGTACGGATGGGCGGTGCGCAGCGCCTCCCGGACGGCCTCGCGGACAGTGCGGGGGGCGACCAGCTCGAGCCTGGCCTCCTCGACGTGCTCGATCTCGCCGACGGTGCCGATGGCCGGTCGGGCCCCGGCGAGGGGCCGGAACGATCCGATGCCCGTCGTGCCGAACACCGCCTGGTCGTAGTCGCCCACCTTCCCCGCCCCGGCGGCGTGCATGGCCGCGGCGACGGCCGATGCGTCGCCGACCGGGACGTGCACCGCCCAGGCGTCGAGCGGGTCGGCAGGATCGGGGTCGAGCGGTCGCACGTCCTGGAGCCCGAGGGCCGACGCCATGGCCTCCGACACCCCGAGCGGCGGGCAGTCGGCGTTGGTGTGACAGGTGTGCAGGGCGATGCCGTGCCGGATCAGGTCGTGGACGACCCGCCCCTTGGGGGTGCTGGCGGCCATCGAGGTGACCCCCTTCAGCCACAACGGGTGATGGGTGACCAGCAGGTCGACACCGGCAGCGACGGCCTCGTCGACGACCGCCTGCACCGGGTCGACGGCGAACAGGATGCTCGAGACCTGCGCGTCGGGGTCACCGGTCACGGTGCCGACGGCGTCCCAGTCGTCGGCCCACCGGGGGTCGTACAGGCCGTCGAGCACGGCCACGACGTCTCGCAGGGTCGTCATGGATGCAGCCTAACGGCCGCGCTGGCCCGGGGCGGGCGGCCGGACCCGTCGCTCAGCCGACCTGGGCCAGGGCGAACGGCAGCACGCCCGACGCGCCGGCGAGCCGCAGCTCCCGGGCGGCGACGGTGAGGGTCCACCGGCTGTCGACGAGGTCGTCGACCAGCAGGACCGGCCCGGACAGTCCGGCGAGCTCGGCGGCGAGCGGACCACCGACGCTGAAGCGACCCCACACCGAGGCCAGGCGGAACGCACTGTTGCCACCGGGACCCACCACCGGCACGTCCGGGTCGACGTCGAGGGCGCCGATGAGGGGCAACCGTCCGATGCGGGCCAGACCCTGCGCGAGGGACTCGACCAGCAGGGGGCGCCCCACCGACGGCATCGCCACGACGGCGGCCGGTCGTTCGGCCCAGCCCCAGTCCCGCAGGGCCCGCACGCACGCAGCGAGCAGGTCGTCACCGACCGGGCCGTCGGCCCGCCCGGCCGCGAACACCTCGCGCAGGGGTCCGCCCCACCCCAGGTCGGTCAGCCGGGCCAGCACCCGGCCGGTCTCGGCCCGTTCGGCCGGCGGCAGCTTGCCGCCCACCTCGACGCCGAGCCGTGCGACGCCCTGCGGCCACATGGCCCGCGGTTCGACCGGGACCCCGACCCGGTCGAGGACCCCTGCCGCCGCCGTGGTGGCCCCCTCCGCCACCTCGCTGGGGTACCAGGCCTCGGTGCACACGTCGCACCGGCCGCAGGCCGCTGCCGTGGGGTCGTCGAGCTGGCGCTGCAGGAACTCCATCCGGCAGACGGTGCCGCGCTCGTACTCGAGCATGGCCTGCGCCTCCGCGTCGCGGGCGCGCGCGATGCGCTCGTACCGGTCGGCGTCGTAGACCCAGGGGCGACCGGTCGCGACCCATCCGCCCGAGACCCGCTGCACGGCGCCGTCGACGTCGAGCACCTTCAGGAGCAGCTCGAGGCGGGTGCGCTTGAGGTCGACCCGGGCCTCCAGCGCCGGGGTCGACAGCGGATCGGCGCCCAGGGCCGCGATGACGGCCTGCGCCCGCTCGGGGTCGGGCATCGACGCGGTGGCGAAGTAGCGCCAGATGTCGGTGTCC
The DNA here is from genome assembly GCF_000160775.2 of Aeromicrobium marinum DSM 15272. NCBI lineage: Bacteria > Bacillati > Actinomycetota > Actinomycetes > Propionibacteriales > Nocardioidaceae > Aeromicrobium > Aeromicrobium marinum. The sequence continues at coordinate 1,604,424 of NZ_CM001024.1, forward strand.
TCCTGCCCGGGCAGCAGCAGCACGTCGGCCGCCGCGGTGGCGCGGCCGGCGCGGCCGACCTGCTGGTAGTACGCGACCGGCGACGAGGGGGCGCCGAGGTGCACGACGAAGCCGAGGTCGGGCTTGTCGAACCCCATGCCGAGGGCGCTGGTGGCCACGAGCGCCTTGACCTCGTTGGCCTTCAGCGCCTGCTCGAGTCTCTCGCGGTCGGCCGGGTCGGTGCGGCCGGTGTAGGCACGCACCTGGTGACCCGCCTCGGCCAGGACCCGTGCGGTGTCCTCGGCTGCGGCGACGGTGAGCGTGTAGATGATCCCGCTCCCCCGCAGCTCGGCGAGATGCCCCACCAGCCACCCGAGCCGCTCACGCTGGTTGGCCAGGCTGAGCGACCCGAGACGCAACGACTGCCGTGCCAACGACCCGCGGAGGGTGAGGACGTCGTCGCCCAGCTGGTCGGCGACGTCGGCGACGACCCGGGCGTTCGCGGTGGCCGTGGTCGCCAGCACCGGGACGCCGGCCGGCAGCTGTCCGATGAGGTCCGCGAGCCGGCGGTAGTCGGGACGGAAGTCGTGCCCCCAGTCGGAGATGCAGTGCGCCTCGTCGACCACCAGGAGCCCCAGCCGGTCGACGAGCGCCGGCAGCTGCTCGGCCCGGAACCGGGGGTTGTTCAGGCGCTCGGGCGAGACCAGGAGCACGTCGACGTCGTCGGCGTCGAGGCGGGCCCGGGCCTCGTCCCACTCGTGCGCGGTGGCCGAGTTGATCGCCACGGCGCGCACACCGGCCCGCTCGGCCGCCGCCACCTGGTCGCGCATGAGGGCCAACAGGGGTGACACGAGCAGGGTGGGCCCGGCTCCCGCGGCCCGCAGGAGCGACGTGGCGATGAAGTAGACCGCGGACTTGCCCCATCCCGTGCGCTGCACGACCAGGGCGCGCCGGTGGTCGTCGACCAGCGCCGTGACCGCCTCGAGCTGTCCGTCGTGGAACACCGCGTCGCCGCGGCCGGTCAGGCGACGCAGCGTCGACAGGGCGGCCTCGGATGTGCTCATGGGCTCATCGTGTCAGCCGGGTCGGACACCGCGTCCGGCGAAGCGCGGGCGAGCGACGCGGACGGGTCAGGCCGGCTCGAGGAAGGCCGTCAGGAGGGCCGGGATCATCTCGGCCAGCAGCGCCAGGTCCGCCTCGTCCGCGTCGGTCTCGAGGAACGCGTCGCGCATGGTCATCTCCCACGCGCCGATCAGGACGACGGCGGCCTGGTCGATGGGGACGATCAGGCGCCGGTCCAGCAGACCGAGTCCGCGTTCGAGCAGCTCGGTGAAGTCGCGCCGGGTCTCGGTCCACAGCTCGCGGTAGACCTCGGCGATCTGGCGTCCCCGGATGCCGTGGGTCACGAACTCCTGGTGCACCAGGAAGCTGGTGCGGTCCTTCGGGTAGGCGGCGAGGAAGTGGTCGGCCGCGCGCATGATCGAGCCGATGTCGTCCTCGGCGGTGAGCTCGGACTCCATGGCGTCCTGGACCATCTGCAGCATGGCGTTCTTCTCGCGGTCGAACAGGTCGAGGATGAGCTCGTCCTTCGACTCGTAGTTGGAGTAGAACGCCCCGCGGGTGAAGCCGGCCCGCTCGCACAGCATCTCGACCGTGGCACCCTGGATGCCGGTCTCGGCGAGCAGCGCCCGAGCGGCCTCCAGGAGGCGGTCTCGAGTGGCCTCACGGCGCCGGGTCGTCACCCGGGAGACCGTACCCGATCGGTCCTCTGCCGGCTGCCGAGGCAAGGTGCCGCCGGGGGTCGGTGGGCGAAGAGGGTCTCGAACCCCCGACCTTCCGGGTGTAAGCCGGACGCTCTGACCAACTGAGCTATTCGCCCTGGAACGGGTGCAACAGCGCGCCACGCTATCGCATCCGGCGGGGAAAGAGGCACGGCCGCCAAGGTCTCGGGTCCCGGGCGGCCGTGCTGGTCCATTCAACCGCACCGAAGGTTCAGCTCGCAGGGAAATGAACCAATCGGCGCCGGTTCAGGCGAGGTCGGCCAACGCCGCCCGGTACTCCTGCAGCGACCGGGCGTCGGGGATGCCGTTCTCGATCTTCCAGCGCACGACTCCCTCGCGGTCGATCACGTAGGTGCCGCGGTCCGGGGCGCCGGCGCCCTCGTTGAAGGTCCCGTAGGCGCGGGAGACGTCGCCGTGCGGCCAGAAGTCCGAGAGGATCGAGAAGGTGTAGCCGTCGCGCTCGGCGAACGCCCGGTTGGAGAAGAAGTGGTCGCACGACACCGCCAGCACGGTGGTGCCGCCGGCGTCGCCCTCGAGGTCGGCGAGGTTGTCCCTGATCTCGCACAGCTCACCGGTGCAGATGCCGCTGAACGCGAAGGGGAAGAACACGAGCACCACGGCGCTCTCGCCGCGGAAGGACGACAGCGAGATGTCCTCGCCGTGCTGGTTCTTGAGGGTGAAGTCAGGGGCCGGGGAACCGATCTCGATCGTCATGCCCCCAGCCTAGGCCCGCCCGCTCGCGACGGCGCGACCACCGAGCGCAACCACGCAACGCACCCACGGGTCGCACCCCTGGGCCGAGCGCAGCGAGGCAGGCGCCCGGGCGAAGCCCGGCACCGGCGAGGAACGAGCCGGTGGTGCGGCGACGAAGGAGCCGCGCGCCCTAGCGTTTGTGCGTCGACAGCTTCGTGACCGCCCAGTTGCCGCCGGTCGACGACGTGGTCGTGGTCGAGAGTCCGGCCACGGGTGCCGCCTCGCCGATCTCGGCACCTTCGACGTAGCCGGGCTGCCCGACCTTGGGGGTGAGCAGCCAGATCGAACCGCCCTCGACCAGGTCCTGCAGCGCATCCATCAGGTCGTCGGCCAGGTCGCCGTCACCGTCGCGCCACCACAGGATCACGCCGTCGACGACATCTCCGATGTCCCCGCCGACGAGGCCACTGCCCGTGACCTTTTCGATCGCGTCCCGCAGCTCGTCATCGGTGTCCTCGTCCCAGCCCAGCTCCTGGATGACGGTGTCGGGGATGAATCCCCACTTGGCCGCGTCCACGATCCTCCTTGCTCGTCGGTGTACCGAAAACCTACTGAAAAGTAGGGTCTCCTGCACGTTTACCGGTCTCACCCTAGCGAACTTGTCGTGGAAGGATGGACACGTCCACGAGACACCGAGGGAGACACCATGCCGTCATCCGGCCCGTCCGACCGCCAGCCCGTCATCCACGAGGGTCTGCCCACCCAGCTGCCCGACATCGACCCCGAGGAGACCGCGGAGTGGCTCAGCTCGCTCGACGACATGGTCGACAGCAGCGGGCGGTCGCGGGCCCGGTACCTGATGCTGCGACTGCTGGAGCGGGCCCGTGAACGAGCGGTCGGTGTGCCCGCGCTGCGCAGTACAGACTTCATCAACACCATCCCGCCCGAGCGTGAGCCGTGGTTCCCCGGCAACGAGGCGATCGAGCGACGCATCCGGTCCTACATCCGCTGGAACGCCGCCGTCATGGTGTCGCGCGCGAACCGTCCCGGCCTGGGCGTCGGCGGCCACATCGCGTCGTACCAGTCGGCGGCCAGCCTGTACGAGGTCGGCTTCAACCACTTCTTCCGGGGCAAGGACCATCCCGGGGGCGGCGACCAGATCTACTTCCAGGGTCACGCGGCGCCCGGCATCTACGCGCGGTCCTTCCTCGAGGGCGGACTGACCGAGACGCAGCTCGACCGCTTCCGTCAGGAGCACTCGCACGGTGCGGGCAACGGGCTCTCGTCGTACCCGCACCCCCGCCTGATGCCGGGCTACTGGGAGTTCCCGACGGTCTCGATGGGCCTCGGGGCGATCAACTCGATCTACCAGGCGCGGTTCAACCGCTACCTGCACAACCGCGGCATCAAGGACACCAGCCAGCAGCACGTCTGGACGTTCCTGGGCGACGGCGAGATGGGCGAGCCGGAGTCGCTCGGTGCCATCGGCCTGGCGGCCCGGGAGGAGCTGGACAACCTCACCTTCGTCGTCAACTGCAACCTGCAGCAGCTCGACGGCCCGGTCCGCGGCAACGGCAAGATCATCCAGGAGCTGGAGTCGTTCTTCCGCGGTGCCGGCTGGAACGTCATCAAGGTGGTGTGGGGCCGGGAGTGGGACGACCTGCTCGCGCGTGACGCCGACGGGGTCCTGGTGAACCAGATGAACCGCACCCCCGACGGCGAGTTCCAGACCCTCTCGGTGGAGTCCGGTGCCTACAACCGCGAGAACTTCTTCGGGCCCGACCCCCGTCTGCGGTCGATGGTCGAGCACCTCAGCGACACCGACATCGAGCGGCTCCCGCGCGGCGGTCACGACTACCGCAAGGTGTACGCGGCGTTCGACGCGGCGAGCAAGCACACCGGGCAGCCGACGGTGATCCTGGCCCACACGATCAAGGGCTGGCTGCTGGAGTCCTTCCAGGGTCGCAACGCCACCCACCAGATGAAGAAGCTGACCAAGGACGACCTCAAGGGGTTCCGCGACCGGCTGAACATCCCGGTGTCGGACGAGCAGATCGACGGCGACGCGCTCGCGCCGTTCTACCACCCCGGTCCGGAGAGCGAGGAGATCCGGTACATGGTGGCCCGGCGCGAGGCGCTGGGCGGCTCGCTGCCGCGGCGGGTCGTCGACCCCGCACCGGTCACGCTACCCGCCGCGTCGGCCTACGCCGAGCTGAAGAAGGGCTCGGGCAAGCAGCAGATCGCCTCGACGATGGCGTTCGTGCGGCTGTTGCGCGACCTGATGAAGGACCCCGAGATCGGACGGCGGATCGTGCCGATCGCACCGGACGAGTACCGCACCTTCGGCATGGACTCGATGTTCCCGTCGGCGAAGATCTACAACCCCGCGGGTCAGACCTACGACGCGGTCGACCGCAAGCTCCTGCTCGCCTACAAGGAGTCGGCGCAGGGTCAGCTCCTGCACGAGGGCATCAGCGAGGCCGGCGCCATGGCGTCGGCGATCGCCGCCGGCAGCTCGTACTCCACGCACGGCGAGCCGATGATCCCGGTCTATCTCTTCTACTCGATGTTCGGTTTCCAGCGCACGGGCGACTCCATCTGGGCGATGGCCGACCAGCTGTCCCGGGGCTTCCTCGTCGGGGCCACGGCCGGTCGCACCACCCTGACCGGCGAGGGGTTGCAGCACGCCGACGGCCACTCCCCGCTCCTCGCGCAGACCAACCCCGCCGTGGTGCACTACGACCCGGCCTACGGCTACGAGATCAGCCACATCGTGCAGTCGGGCCTGGAGCGCATGTACGGCTCCACGGAGTCCCACCCGCACGGCGAGGACATCGTCTTCTACCTCACGGTCTACAACGAGGCGATCACGCAGCCGGTCGAGCCCGACGACGTCGACGTCGACGGCATCCTGCGGGGCGGCTACCTCCTGCGGCCGGCCGCCGACGGCACCGCCACGGCCCGCATCCTGGCGTCCGGCGTGTCCGTGCCGTGGGCGTTGGCCGCGCAGCAGATCCTCGCCGCCGACTTCGGTGTGGCCGCCGACGTCTGGTCGGTCACCTCGTGGAACGAGCTGTCCCGCGAGGCCCTGGCCGTCGAGGACTGGAACTTCAACCACCCCGGCGAGACCGAGCGCACCCCGTACGTCACGGGCGCGCTGGGCGACGCCGTGGGCGTGACGGTGGCGGTGAGCGACTACATGCGAGCGGTGCCCGACCAGATCGCCCGCTGGGTGCCCGGCACCTGGCAGTCGCTCGGCGCCGACGGATTCGGGTTCGCCGACACCCGCCCGGCGGCCCGGCGGTTCTTCCAGATCGACACCGAGTCGATCGTGGTGTCGACGCTGCACGGGCTGGCGCGCCGGGGTGAGCTGGACCGCTCCGTCGTCGTGGACGCGGCCCGGCGCTTCCGCATCGACGACCCGACCGCGGTCGCCGACGTGCCCCAGGAGGGCGCCGACGCCTGAGGGATCGGTCACGACCGCTCGGATCCGTGGGGCTCCTGTTCTAGGATGTCCAGATGCGTCGGTGGCCCTACACGTTCATCGTCGGCGTGTCGGTCGCCATCGGGATCACGGTCCTGGTCGCGTCGAACCACGTCGGCCTGTCCCTCAAGGACCCCGAAGGCTTTCTCGGGCCGGCGTACGTGCGGCTGCCGCTGATCGCCGTCCTCATGTTCTCGGCCGGCATCGTGCCGCAGGCGATCCACCGCTACGGCATCAAGCGGATCCCGCACGGGGTGCGCGAGATCATCCGCACCGAGTGGACGTGGTACCGGTTCAGCCACATCGCGGTCGGGCTCCTGGCGTTCTACGCCTGCTACGTCAGCTACCGCAACCTCAAGAGCTACCTGCCGCTGCTGCGCGAGGACCTGTACGACAACGCGTTGCAGCGCATGGACTACTGGATGTTCTTCGGCAACTACCCCGCGACGATCATGCACGACGTCCTCGGCACGGGCGTGTCGGCGCAGGTGCTCGCGACGATCTACATCAGCTACCTGATGCTGATCCCCATCACGCTCGGTGCCTACCTGGTCCTGCACAAGGACGCGTCGATCGGCGCCTGGTACGCGACGGCCCTGAGCCTCAACTGGGTGCTCGGCACCGCCAGCTACTACATGCTGCCGACCCAGGGGCCGGCGTTCTTCCAGCCGCAGCTGTTCCGCGAGCTGGACGGCTCGGGCGCCTCGGCGCTGCAGCAGTCACTGTTCCGCAACGGGTCGGCGTTCCGCGAGGACCCCACGGGCGACAGCATCTACGGCATCGCCGGGTTCGCATCACTGCACGTGTCGGTCGTGTTCACCGCCTGCCTGTTCTTCGAGCGCACCGGCATCCCTCGCACGCTGCGCGTCGTCGCGTGGACGTACTTCGCCGGCACCGTCCTGGCCACGGTGTACTTCGGCTGGCACTACGTGCTCGACGACATCGGCGGGCTCGTGATCGGTTGGGCCTCGGTGTCGCTGGGCGCCTGGGCCACCGGCAACAGCGGACGCAACCTCAAGAAGGAGCGTCGGGCGCGCGAACGCGCGGAGGCCGGGTCGGGCGAGGGTCCACCGGGCGGGAGTCAGAGCACGGCAGGCGACGAGGGCGCCGGCGGGACGGTCGTCAGCACCGCCTGATCGCCGCGTCGCAGCATCGCCCGCCACTTGCCGCGATGGTAAATCGCGGGTGGGTTGTCCTGCACGAAGGCAGTGACCATCGCGACGAACTCCGCCGGGTGGTCCTTGTGGGGGAAGTGCCCCGAGTCGTCGAAGACGCGGACGTCCGACAACGAATGGCTCGCCGCGTGGGCGGCGTGCGCGACCGGGATGACCTGGTCCTGGCGACCCCAGACCACCAGCACCGGCATCAGCTGGGCGAGGTAGGTGCGGTCGGTCATGGTGACGAACTGACCCCGCCAGTCCAGGACGTTGCCGGTCAGCCGGCGGATCGCGTTGCGGGCCCCGGGCTCGGCCATCGCGTCGTAGATGCGGGCGACCTCGCCGAGGTCGCGGGTCACCGACCAGCCGGTGCCGGCGAGGGCGCGCAGGCCCGTGCGGACGAAGGGACGCCACGGCTTCGCCGTCGCGACCGCGAGCATGGTCCCGCTGCCGGGCAGGGTCAGCATCCGGATCATCGGCGTGACCTCGCGTCCGAGACCGCCGGTGGACACCAGGACGACCCGCTCGGTGCGCTCGGGGAACTGGTAGGCGAACTGCATCGCGACGCCTCCACCGAAGCTGTGACCGATCACCGTCACCTTGTCGACGCCCAGGATCGTCAGCAGGTCGCGCATGGCGTTGGCGTAGCCGCCGAGGGAGTAGTCGGCGTCGGGCTTGTCGGACTCACCGTGCCCGAGCAGGTCGGGCGCGATGACCGTGAAGTGCTCGGCCAGGGGGGCGATGACCTCGTCCCAGGTGCTGGAGTCGCAGGCCAGGCCGTGCACCAGCAGGAGCGCCGGCCCGGTGCCGGCGGTGCGGTAGGCCCGCCGATAGCCATGGACCACGACGTACTGCAGCTCGGCTGTCGGCATCACCCCATCGTAGGGGCGCTGTGTTGCAGCGAGGTGAAAACCTGGGCTTCCTCGACGTGGATAAACTCACCCCCATGGCCACCAGCACCGCAGTCCACGAGGCCCTCACCGACATCCTGGTGCGGCTCGTCGACTGCGAAGCCGACGAGGTGGCCCCCTCGACGCCGCTGCGTGACCTCGGGGTCGACTCCCTGATGACGGTCGAGATGGCCGACGAGATCGGCCGCCGCTTCGACGTCTACGTGGCCGACGAGGTGGTCGACGGGTACCGCACCGTCGCCGATGTCGTGCGCTCGGTGGCGCACCACCCGTCCACCGCCGCCCGCGTGCCGGCGACGGCCGTGGTCGCGTCGTCGTCCGAGCCACTGCCCGACCCTCGACCGTCGGGCTCCCGTCTCGCCGGGGCCGCGGCGGTCATGGTGGTGGTGGGCGTCGTGATCGGTGGCCTCATCGGCATCGGCGGCTCCGCCCTGGTCGACGCGGCCGGGCTCGACGAGGCCGCCCTGCCGCCACTGCCGTCGGCCACCCCGGCGCCGACGCCGACCTCGGAGGCTCCTCCCCCCGAGGAGGAACCGGCCCCGGTCGACCCGGACGTGCCTCAGCCCACGCTGCAGCAGCCCGCGCCCCGCGCAGCGCCGGGCGAGCGGATCGAGCTCGCCGGGACGTTCCCGGGACTCGGTGAGGGCGCCGTGCTGCAGGTGCAGGCCAAGGAGCCCACCACGGAGTGGAGCGACTTCCCGGTCACGGCCACCACGGCCGCCGACGAGACGTTCCGCACGCTCGTGTTCACCACACGGACGGGCGAACGCCGGTTCCGCCTGGTCCACGTGCCCACCGGAGGGACCACTCCGGAGGTCGTCGTCACCATCGGGTGACGGTCACACCACCTGGTGCAGCCAGCGCACGGGCGCCCCGTCGCCGGCATGGCGGAACGGTTCGAGCTCGGCGTCCCAGCGCGATCCCAGCAGTCCGTCGAGGGCCTGGTCCATCGTGATCTCCCCGCGGGCCGCCTTGACCCGGAACGCCTTGATCCGGTCCTCCGGGATCAGGATGTCGCCGTGCGTCCCGGTGACCGCGTGGAAGATCCCCAGATCGGGCGTGTACGAGTACCGGGCGCCCTCGGACGCCGCGGTGGCGTGCTCGGTCACCTCGAACCGCAGCATCTGCCAGCCGCGCAGGGCGCTGGCCAGCGCCGCGGCGGTTCCCACGGGGGCCTGCCACGAGACCTCGGCCCGGTACGAACCGGCGGCGGCCGGCTGAGGGTGCCAGGCCACGTCGGGGGCGTCGCCGAGGACCCCGGCGGCGGCCCATTCGACGTGCGGGCACAACGCTGAGGGCGCGGAGTGGACGTACAGCACGCCGCGGGTGGGAACGCTCATCAGGCCTCCTGGATCTCGATGGTGCGCCTTCCCCAGCGTCATCGGTCCCTCGGCCCGCACGAGCGGGTGTGAAGTTGCGTCCATTGTGCACCAGAACACCCGTCGTTCCAAGAGCAGGCCCACGGTGGGCCGCCGTGGCACAGTGGGAGCATGGCCGAGATCGTGACCGACCGACCCGCCGACCGACGGTTCGAGCTCCACGTCGACGGCGTGCTCGCCGGGTACGTCGACTACCGCGTGTCCGGCAGCGAGTACGCACTGCCGCACACCCGCGTGCTCGACCAGTTCGGCGGCCGGGGCCTCGGGACGGTGCTGGTGGTGGGTGCTCTGGAGCAGATCGCCGAGCAGGGCGGACAGGTGCTGCCGTACTGCTCGTTCGTGCCGTGGGTCATGCGGGACCGACCCGACCTGGCCGCACTGGTGCCGGAGGCGCGGCGCGCCGAGTTCGGCCTCTGACGCCCGGTCAGCACCCGACCGGATGGACCTCGATGCCGTGCTCACGCCAGAGGTCGAGCACGGCGGGCTTGTCGTCCCACGCCGCCACCACCCGGTACCCGTCCGAGACGAGCCCGGTCAGCATGTCGGCCTTCACGGCGACGTCCTTGCGGTAGTCGCCCACGATCCGCATGCGGACGTTCTCGTGCGGGATCTCGTGCTCGACCAGCCAGTCCAGGGTGACGTCGTGCCACACGAACTCACGCGAGGTGACGACCAGCACGGCCAGACCGTCCGCGGCCGCCTGTCGCGCAGCCCGCACCACGTCGGGGTTCGGCGGACAGCCCACCGCCGCGGCCTGGAACGCGGCGAACCCACCCTCGGTCTCCAGCAGGTGGACGACGCCCGACGTGTCGCAGAGCGTGCCGTCGAGGTCGAAGATCGCCGCGTCGCGCATGGCACCAGTGTGCCCGTCAGGACCGGTCGTCCGGCGGACGCTGCCGCCGCGCCGCGGTGGCTCTGGTACAAACGTAGCCCGGCGCGCGGCGTCGGACAGCGACGAGACCGAGGAGCCACGGTGGCGCACATGCAGATCGGCGAGGTCGCCGAGCGCACCGGGCTCAGCCTCCGCACCATCCGGTTCTACGAGGAGGCCGGCCTGGTGCTGCCGGTGGCACGGACCGACGGCGGGTTCCGCCTGTACACCGACGTCTCGGTCGAGCGGCTCGAGCTGATCAAGCGGGTCAAGCCCCTCGGCTACTCCGTCGAGGAGATCGCCGAGTTCCTGGACCTCCTCGACGCCGCGGCCGTCGGCGCGGGCCGCGAGGAGCTGGACCGTCTGGCGACGATCCACGACGACCTGAAGGACCGGATCTCCGCCCTGCTCGCCAAGGTCGAGCGGGCCAAGGTCCTGGCCGACGAGGTCGGGGAGGTCCTGCGCTCCGCCGGTCAGTGACCGGTGCCGAGGTTACCCGCGAGCCGCGTGTGACGGTGCAGACTCGACTCGTTGAGACCCTGGATGTCGACGTTCTTGCCCTTGGCGCGGTACTTGGTCTCGACGGCGTCGAGCGCCGCCACCGTGGAGGCGTCCCAGATGTGTGACTCGGACATGTCGATGATGACGTTCTGCGGGTCCCCGGCGTAGTCGAACTGGTACACCAGGTCGTTGCTGGAGGCGAAGAACAGCTCACCGACGACCTTGTAGACGCAGGTGTCCTCGTCGGGGTGGTCCACGACGACGACCTGCGTGAAGTGGGCGACCCGCCGGGCGAACATGACCATCGCGGTCACGACACCGGCGCCCACGCCGATCGCGAGGTTGTGGGTCAGGACGGTCGCCGCCACCGTGATCGCCATGACGGCGGTCTCGCTCTTGGGCATGCGGCGCAGGGTGGCCGGACGGACGCTGTGCCAGTCGAACGTCGAGACGGCGACGACGATCATGACCGCGACCAGGGCAGCCATCGGGATCATCGCCACGACGTCACCGAACCCGACGACGAGGACGAGGAGGAAGACGCCGGCCAGGAAGGTGGAGATCCGGGTGCGGGCTCCCGACGCCTTCACGTTGATCATCGTCTGGCCGATCATGGCGCAACCGCCCATGCCGCCGAAGAGTCCCGTGACGATGTTCGCGACGCCCTGGCCCCACCCCTCACGGGTCTTGTCGGACCGGGTGTCGGTGATGTCGTCGACGAGCTTCGCGGTCATCAACGACTCCAGCAGGCCCACCAGGGCCATCGCGACGGCGTACGGCGCGATGATCTGCAGGGTCTCCAGGGTGAAGGGCACGTCGGGGATCAACCACTGCGGAAGGCTGCTGGGCAGCTCGCCCTCGTCGCCGACGTCCGGCACCGCGATGCCGGCGGCGACGGTGAGGAAGGTCAGCGCCACGATCGCGACCAGCGGGGCGGGGACCACCGTGGTGAGTCGGGGCAGGCCGAACATGACCAGCAGGCCCGCGCCGATCATGGGGTACACCACCCACGGCACGTCGACCATGTAGGGCACCTGGGCGAGGAAGATCAGGATGGCGAGCGCGTTGACGAAGCCCACCATCACCGATCGCGGGATGAAGCGCATGAGCCGCGCGACGCCGATGAGGGACAGCACGATCTGCAGGACACCCGCCAGCAGCACGGTCGCGATCAGGTAGTCGAGCCCGTGCTGCATCACCAACGGGGCGATCACGAGCGCGATGGCGCCGGTGGCCGCCGAGATCATGGCCGGACGCCCGCCCACGAAGGCGATGGTCACGGCCATCGTGAAGGACGCGAACAGGCCCACGCGCGGATCCACCCCGGCGATGATCGAGAAGGAGATGGCCTCGGGGATGAGGGCCAGTGCGACGACCAGGCCGGCCAGCACCTCCGTCCGCAGGGCTCGTGGCGAGGCCAGCGCTGCTCGCACGGTCGCGGGACGACCGGTGTCCGGCTCGGGCGCGGGGATGAACGACATGCGGCTCCAGACCATGGCGGGGCGGGGCTCCGCGGAGCCCGAAGAACAGGGAGGGAGGGACGGCCCCGCGGGAGCGGCCATGAGGCCACCGCGCGAGGAGCCCGCCGGGCGCGAAGGATGCCGCGACGACCTCGGGGGCAACTCTATCCTCACGGAAGGGTTGGTTCGATCCGATGTGGCCGTGGACGGCCCCGAAGTGGGCAGACTCACACCGGCGGTCGGAGGTGGGAGGCGCGGACCGCCCTGCCGTAGGGTGAGGTTCGCCCTTTCCCCGATCCGCGGAGTCCCTCATCAGCACTGCACCCACGACCCGCTCGGTCGGCGACGAAGCGGCTCGCAGACGGACCTTCGCGATCATCTCGCACCCCGACGCGGGCAAGTCGACCATGACCGAGGCCCTGGCCCTGCACGCCCGGGCCATCGGCGAGGCCGGGGTCACCCACGGCAAGGCCGGTCGGCGCGCGACGGTGTCGGACTGGATGGACATGGAGCAGGAGCGCGGCATCTCGATCGCGTCCACGGCGCTGCAGTTCGAGTACCGCGACCACATCGTGAACCTGGTCGACACCCCCGGTCACGCCGACTTCAGCGAGGACACGTACCGGGTGCTGTCGGCGGTCGACTTCGCGGTGATGATCCTGGACGCGGCGAAAGGGCTGGAGCCGCAGACCCTGAAGCTGTTCAACGTGTGCCACCGCAGTGGCATCCCGGTGATCACGGTCGTCAACAAGTGGGACCGGCCCGGCATGGACCCGTTGGAGCTGCTCGACGAGATCGAGCAACGCATCAAGATCGTCCCCACCCCCGTCACGTGGCCGATCGGGATCGCCGGGGAGTTCCACGGCGTCATCGACCGGCGCCGCGACACCGCCGTGGCGTACACCCGGACCGCGGGCGGGGCCACGCGGGCGGGCGAGGACGACCTCACCGCCGACGAGGCCGCGCAGCGCTTCGGCGTCGACCACGCCGACGCGCTCGAGGGGGTCGAGCTGCTGGAGAGCGGCGGCCACACCCACGACCACGACCGGTTCCTCGCCGGCGAGACCACTCCCGTGCTCTTCACCTCCGGAGCCCTCAACCTCGGTGTCCATCCGCTCCTCGACTGCATCGTCGAGCTCGGACCGGCGCCCCGACCCCGGCCCGCCGTCGGCGGTGGACGCCGTGAGGTCGACGACGACTTCAGTGCCGTCGTGTTCAAGGTCCAGGCGGGCATGGACAGCAACCACCGCGACCACGTCGCCTTCGCCCGGGTCTGCTCCGGGGTGTTCGAGCGCGGCGTGGTCGTCACCCACGCGCAGTCAGGGCGACCGTTCGCCACCAAGTACGCCCTCAGCATGTTCGGACGCGACCGCGAGACGGCCGACCAGGCCTACCCCGGCGACGTCATCGGCCTGGTCAACGCCTCCCACCTGGCCATCGGCGACACCCTGCACGCGGGCGACCCGGTCACCTTCCCGCCGATCCCGAAGTTCGCGCCGGAGCACTTCGCCGTCATCAGCGCCCGCGACCCCTCCCGCTACAAGCAGTTCCGGCGCGGCATCGAGCACCTCGACCGCGAGGGGGTCGTGCAGGTGCTGCGCTCCCCCGCCCGTGGCGACCAGGCGCCGGTGCTGGCGGCGGTCGGCCCGATGCAGTTCGAGGTGGTCACCCACCGGCTGTTGCGGGAGTTCTCCACCGAGACGCGACTGGACCACCTGCCCTACACGATGGCGCGCAGCTTCGACCCGACGTTCCGGGAGGACCTCGCCGGCCATCGCGGCGCCGAGACGTTCACCCGCAGCGACGGCACCGACCTGATCCTGTTCACGGACCGGTGGAGGATGCAGTCGATCGCCCGCGAGGTGCCCCACGCGACGTTGGAGACGCTGGCCGCGGACGCGGACGCCTGACCGACGCGCGATCAGGCCGTGCGGTCGAGCGGATCGCGCGAGAACCACGCGAGGCCCAGGTCCGGACCGAGGCTGGTCTCCCTCACCAGTTCCAGGCCGGCCGACTCCAGGTGGGTCCGCAGCTCGCCGAAGTGGTGGTCCGGCGACGGGTGGAACTCCAGGACGAAGCGGCGGACCGGCGCCAGCAGGCCCGGGTCGGTGCCGAGCAGGATGTCGTACTCGGCCCCTTCGGCGTCGAGCTTGACCAGGTCGACCGTGTCGCCGGCGTCGGCCATGACCTCGACGAAGCTGCGCGCCGCGACCTCGATGGTCGTGCTGCCGGCCTGTCCCAGGTAGAGGACGCCGTTGTGCGCCCGCCCGGGCCCGTTGTCGGCCATGCGGAACGACCCGGTGCGAGCCGCGACCGCCATCCGGTGCACGGTGACGCGCTCGGCGAGCCCGTTGGTCTCGACGTTGCCGACGGTGTACTCCCCCGTCGACGGCGTGGGCTCGTACGACGCCACCGAGCCACCGGGGAACCGACGGGCGAAGGCCATCGCGAAGCACCCGACGTGGGCACCGATGTCGACCGCGACGGCATCGGACCGCAGGTCGCCGGTGAACCACTCGAACGCGTACTCGTCCTCGACGAACACCTCGAGCACGGGGCCCCAGGCGGCCGGTGAGTTCAGGGTGCGGACGCGCAGACCGTCGACCTCGAACACCACGTCCTGCCGCCGGGTCGCGATGGACCACAGGATGGCCCACGGGTTGTCGAAGTGCGTGAACACCTGACGGACCCGCAGCACGAGCTGACGGACGACGAACGTGACGGACATACCAACCCCCTTGGCACCGGTGGTCCCGCCGGATGCTCGAGGCGGGATCCGGCCACTGTACGGGAGGGCTGGTGCGCGACGGGGGAACCACCACTGGTGGGGAGGGTGGGGCTCGAACCCACGACCCAGGGATTATGAGTCCCCTGCTCTGACCGGCTGAGCTACCTCCCCGGAGCCGCTAGCGTAGCGACATGGAACCCTCTCCCCTGGAGCACGTCGACGAGAACTGGCAGCGCGCCCTCGTGGTGGTCGCGCACCCCGACGACGTCGAGTTCGGTGCTGCCGCCGCCGTCGCCCGCTGGACCGGGCAGGGCAAGGAGGTCGTGTACTGCATGGTCACCAGCGGGGAAGCAGGGATCGACGCGATGCACCCCGACGAGGCCCGTCGGGTCCGCGAGGCCGAGGAGATCGAGTCGGCCCGCATCGTGGGGGTCGACGTGGTGGAGTTCCTCGGCCTGCCCGACGGCATCGTGGAGTACGGGGTGCCGCTGAGGCGGGAGATCTGTGCCGTCATCCGGCGGCACCGTCCCGAGATCCTGGTGACCGGCAACTTCCACGACACGTGGGGCGGCTCCACACCGAACCAGCCCGACCACATCGCCGTGGGTCGGGCGACCCTGGACGCGGCCGGCGACGCGGGCAACCGGTGGATCTTCACCGAACAGCTCACCGACGGACTGCAGCCCTGGGGCGACGTCCGGCAGGTCTGGGCGGCCGGCTCACCGCAGGCCGGACACGCGGCCGACATCACGGACACCTTCGACCGGGGGGTCGCGTCGCTCGAGGCGCACCGCGCCTACATCGACGGACTGGGGTGGGAGAACTTCGATCCCGCCGAGATGCTGGAGGGTCAGTCGCGGCCGGCCGGGTCCCGGCTCGGGGTCACCCATGCCACCACCTTCGAGGTCCACAGCCGCACGTGGGGCGATTGAGGCTGCGCCCGCCGCCGGTTCAGCGCCGCGCGACCAGCAGGGGTTGAGCGGCCAGGCCGACGAGCCCGTGGTCGTCGCTGATGCGACCCTCGGCCAGACCGAGGCCATCGGGACCGAAGGTCGTGCGGGCGTCCAGCAGCATCCACTCGCCCGCCAGTTCACCCTGCAGCGTCACCGTCAGGGTCGGCGGGATGAACCACCACTCGTCGATGGGCAGGCCGCCGGACAGCCCGTTGGTGGAGTCGGCCACCACCACCAGCAGCCGCTGCAGCGGCGAGATCGTCTCCCCGGCCACCAGGGGCACCCGCACGCGGGTCCACACCACCGCAGGCCCGGGGGCGTCCGGACCGCCGCTCACGTACCGCCACTCGACGGCGTGCCCGTACCCCCAGTCGTCGGGGAAGCCGGGTGCGAAGCTCGTCGAGGCGACCTCCGGCCGCGCCGGGACCGGCTCCGCCCGGGCCAGGGGTGCGGTGGACCCGGACGTCCGGCGGATCCGCCAGGCCGTGGCCGACGCCGCCACCCGGTCGCCGGCCCACAGCTCGGCCCGCAGCATCTCGACCCGACGACCCGGACGCACCACCTCGACCGTGGTGCGGACCGGTCCCCGCGGGACCGGTCCGAGCAGGTCGACGGTGATGCGGCTGATCGCCATCGCGTCGTCGTCGCCGGTCCGCTCCATGGCACGCGCCAGCAGGGCGGACGGCGGGCCACCGTGCTGCTGGCTGCGGTCCCACGGACTCTCGGTGGCCCGGGTCGCCTCGAACTCGTCGTCGCCCACCGGCACGTAGAACGCTTCGTCGGTCACGCTCCGGACTGTAGCCCGAGCCGTGACGACGACGGGCCGGGAACATGACGTTCCCGGCCCGTGGTCGTTCGGTGCTCCCCCGGCTGGACTCGAACCAGCAACCCTTCGATTAACAGTCGAATGCTCTGCCAATTGAGCTACAGGGGATCGGCTCCTGAACCAGGAGCACGGTGCACCACCCTAGCAAGTCCTCGACGGAGGCGGTGCATGGCCCGGGTCTCCAGGACGCGTACCTGGTGGACGCTGATCCCGAGCAGCTGCGACACCTCGTGCCGGGCGCGCGGCGGACCCGGCAGCTCGCCGATCCGGTACCGCAGGCGGAGCACCTCGGGCACATCGATCCCGTCCAGGGCCGAGGCCGGTGTGGTGGTCCCGGCGAGGTCTCGCGGCAGCTCGGGCTCGACGACGGGGACGGCGGCTCGCATGGCGTCGCCGATCCACCACCAGGCGTAGGTGCCGAGCCGCACCCCACGGTCGGGGTCGAACCGGTCGACCGCCGCGATCAGTCCCACGGTGCCGCACTGGATCGCGTCGCCCAGCGCATCACCGGTGAAGCCGAGCAGACGGGCCCGCATCGCCACCAGTCGCAGCCCCGAGACGATCAGCTGCTCCCGCGCCGCCGCGTCGCCGGCTCGGGCAGCCCGGGAGAGCTCGACCTCCCGCTCGCGATCCAGCACCGGCAGCTCCAGGATCCGGTGGACGTAGTGCGTGGTGGACGACATGGGTCCACCGTGCCGACGCTCCACCCTCAGGGTCGACCGTCCGCCGGGGCCTGTGGACGGCGTGCCCGCGGCCCGGCCCTGGGGACGAGGAGGTCAGTCCGCGACGGTGCCGTCGACGGCCCTGTCCCGCAGGACCCGGTGCTGCTGCTCCAGCGCGATCAGCTCGCCGAACATCCGGTTGTAGGACTCCGCCTCGTCGACGGGGTTGGTCCGTTGCAGCTTGCTCTTGAGGTCGGCGACCTGACGTCCGAGCGTCAGCGCCTGCAGTCGGAACACCGAGACCGCGACCATCGCCGCCGTGGAGGTCTCGCGGGCGCGCAGCGGTTCGACGGCGGCGACCGCCAGGATCGGTCGGAGGTCCTCGTCGAGGGACTCCGCCACCTTCGGGATCCACGAGGCGTCCTCGGCCGTCGGCCAGGGCTCGGCCGCGAGCGCCGCCCACAGGCGCCGGGCCACCGGATGGGTGAAGTCGTTCTCGCCGAGGTCGTCGGCGACCGAGCCGACGAGGTGCGGGTACTGGGCGATGGCCTTCAGCGCCTCACGCTCGTCGGTGAACTCCGGGGCTCCGAAGGGTGGACCTGCCGGGACCGCGGGGACGGGGGTGTCGTCGGGTGCGTCGACGGACGAGCGACGTGGCGCCGGGCGGGCCGCCGGCCTGGCTCCCGATGCCGCCGAACGGCGGTGCTCGGTCCGTACCTGGTCGACCTCGACCCCGACCCGACCGGCGATCTCGCGCAGGAAGGCCTCGACCTTCGCGTGGTCGCGGATGGCCACCACCAGACCGACCGCCTCACGGACGGCGTCGACCCGCTGGTCTCCACGGTCGAGGTCGTAGCGCTCCAGGATGCTGTCGAGCACGAACCGGTACAGCGGGACCCGCGAGGCGATCAGCTCGCGCACCGCGGGATCGCCGTCGGCCATCCGCAGGTCGCACGGGTCCATGCCCCGCGGTTCGATCGCCACGTACGTCTGACCGGCGAACTCCTGGTCTCCCTCGAAGGCCTTGACCGCCGCCCGCTGGCCGGCCTCGTCGCCGTCGAAGGTGAAGATGACCTCCCCCCGGAACGCGTCGTGGTCGAGCATGATGCGGCGCAGGATGCGGGTGTGGCCCTCGCCGAACGCGGTGCCGCAGGTCGCGATCGCCGTGGTGACACCGGCGACGTGGCACGCCATCACGTCGGTGTAGCCCTCGACGACGACGGCCTGGCTCGACCCGGAGATCTGCCGACGCGCCAGGTCGATGCCGTAGAGCACCTGGCTCTTCTTGTAGATCGGCGTCTCCGAGGTGTTGACGTACTTGCCGCTCATGAAGTCGTCCTCGAACATGCGACGAGCGCCGAACCCGATGATCTCGCCGGTCATCTCGCGGATCGGCCACAGCAGGCGGCCCTGGAAGACGTCGAACATCCCGCGGGAGGAGCGCCGGGCCAGTCCGCCGACGAGCAGCTCCTCCTCGGTGAACCCGCGACCGGTGAGGTGCGCCGTCAGGGCGGTTCCGCTGCGCGGCGCCCACCCCATGCCGAAGGTCTCGGCGTGGGCGGAGGTGAACCCCCGGTCGGTGACCAGCTGGCGACCGGGCTGCGCCTCCGCGCTCGTGGTGAGGGCGGCGGCGTAGAACTCGCCGGCCATCCGGTGTGCCTCCAGCAGCCGCTGGCGCTGGCGAGGGTCGCGGCGCGGGCCGGACCGCTGCCCGTCCTCCTCGTAGCGCACCTGGATGCCGTACCGGCCGGCCAGCCGCTCGACCGCCTCGGCGAAGGGCAGGCCCTCGATCTCCATGAGGAACTTGATCGAGTCGCCGCCGGCACCGCAGCCGAAGCAGTGGTAGAAGCCCTGGGCCGGGCGCACGTTGAACGACGGGGTCTTCTCGTCGTGGAACGGGCACAGCCCCTTGCGGGCGCCGCCGCCGGCGTTGCGCAGCGTGACGTACTGCTCGACGACCTCGTCGATGCGCGCGCGTTCGCGGACGAGCTGGATGTCCTCGTCCTTGATCAGCGCCATGCGCGCATCCTAGGCCGACCGGTCACAGCCGCAGGCGCTCCGCCCACACGGGTGCGGAGAGGTCGGTGAGGCTCGCGACCTGGTCGATGACGACCCGCAGTCGGGCTGCGTCGTCCGTGGCCCGGGCGAAGTCCTGCGCCAGGTCCGGTTCGAGGTCGCGTCCCTCGCGCGCGGCGAGTGCGGCGACCAGACCCGCGAGCAGGTCCCGCTGGGCGCGCAGGTCCTCGGCCCGGTCGGTCGCCCGCATGACGTAGTGGGCCGCCACCGACTTCAGGACGGTGATCTCGTCCCGCGTGGCGTCCGGGACCTCCAGGTCGGCCTCGTACCGCACCAGCGGACCTCGTCCCCACCGCTCGACGGTCGCCGCGTGGGCAGCGGTGGCGAACCGCCCGATGAGGGCACTGGTGAGACCCTTCAGCGCCGCCATCGACTCCCGTCCGGCACCGAGCGGCCGGGTCGGCCACTCCGGGAGACGTTGCAGCCGATCCCAGGCCGCCGAGAACCGGTCGTCGGGCAGGCTCGGGTCGTACCAGTCCCGGGCGACGCCGAGCACGGCCGGTCCGTCGACGTCGAGCAGGTCGAACCAGCCCCCCACGACGCCGTCCTCGACGTCGTGCACGGAGTAGGCTATGTCGTCGGCGAGGTCCATCACCTGCGCCTCGACCGGTCGCCGGGGCGCCGGCGCTCCGGCCACCACCCAGTCGAAGATCGGGCGGTCGTCGGCGTACACCCCGAACTTGCCGCTCCCGTCGGGAGCGGCGCCCCGCTCCCACGGGTACTTGACGCACGCGGCCAGGGTGGCGCGGGTCAGGTTGAGGCCGACGCCGACCCCGCCGGCCGTGATGGTCTTGGCCTCCAGCCGGGTGAGCAGTCGCAGGGTCTGGGCATTCCCCTCGAACCCGCCGCACGCCGCGGCCACAGCGTCGAGCGCCACCTCACCGTTGTGTCCGAACGGCGGGTGCCCGAGGTCGTGGGCCAGGGCCGCGGAGTCGACCACGTCGGGGTCGCACCCGAGCGACGCACCGAGCTCGCGGGCGACCTGCGCGACCTCGAGGGAGTGCGTGAGCCGGTTGCGCACGAAGTCGTCGAAGCCGGCCCCCATGACCTGCGTCTTGGCCGACAGCCGTCGCAGCGCCGAGGAGTGCACGATCCTGCCGCGGTCGCGCTCGAACGCGGTCCGTCCCGCGCGCTTGGGCGGCTCGGCGACGTAGCGGGCGCGCGCCTCGGCGCCGTAGCTCGTCGTCACCTGCAGCACCGTAGTCGCCGGGGCGCCCCGCGGCGACTCCCCCGTCGGGCGGTGGATGTGCGACCGTCTGGGCGCTCATTCGGTCGCAGGCACACCTCCCACCGATGGTCACCACCATTCGGTCGCGGATCCACCGCCCGGACGGGGGTCACCAGCGGCCCTGGCGGGGGCGTGGCTGGCAGGCGGGGCACCAGAAGGACGAGCGGTTCATGAAGGGGCTGCGGCGCATCGGCGTGGTGCACCGGTCGCACGGCTCACCCTCGCGGCCGTAGGCGTGCAGCGACCGGTCGAAGTAGCCGCTCTGCCCGTTGACGTTGACGTAGAGGGCGTCGAAGGAGGTGCCGCCCTGCTCCAGGGCCGCCCGCATGACGTCGGTGACGTGCTCGACGAGTGCGTCGATCTCGGCCCTTCGCAGGTGCCGGGTGTTGCGCGCGTAGTGCAGCGGCACGCGCCACAGCGCCTCGTCGGCATAGATGTTGCCGATGCCCGACACGAGGGTCTGGTCCAGCAGGGCGCGCTTGACCCCGGTCTGCCGGCGTCGCAGCCTCGCCGAGAACTCCTCGGCATCGAACGCCGGGTCGAGCGGGTCACGGGCGATGTGCGCCATCGCCGCCGGCACCCCGTCGGACACCTGATCGCTGACGGCCAGCCCGCCGAAGATCCGCTGGTCGACGAAGTGCAGCCGGGTGCCGTCGTCCAGGTCCAGACCGACGCGCAGGTGCCGCGGGTCCGGGGTCTGCTCGGTGCCGATCAGCATCTGACCACTCATGCCGAGGTGCGCGGTGAGCGCCGAGCCGTCGTCCAGCGGCAGCCACAGGTACTTGCCCCGGCGGCAGGCGTCGACGACGGTGCGACCGCGCAGCCGATCGGCGAAGTCGACGGGCCCCGGCAGGTGCCGGCGCAGGGACCGCGCGTCGAGCACCCGGACGTCCGACACCGTGCGCCCCACGACGTGGTCCACCAGGCCGAGGCGGACCACCTCGACCTCGGGCAGCTCAGGCACGGGCGGAGGCGTCCTCGAGCTCGTCGGCGAGGGTGCGCCAGGCGATCTCGGCGACCTCCTGCTCGGCCTCCTTCTTGGACCGGCCCGCGCCTCCGGCGAACACCCGCTCCCCCAGGTGGACCTCGGCGGTGAAGGAACGGGCGTGGTCGGGCCCGGTGCCCTCGAGGTGGTAGCGCGGCACCCCGAGCCCGTGGTGGGCCGCCATCTCCTGCAGGGAGGTCTTCCAGTCAAGGGCCGCGCCGAGCGAGGCCGCGTCGGCCATCACGGGGTCGAACACCCGGTGCACCACCTCGGCGGCCCGCTCGATGCCGAACTGCAGGAACACCGCCCCGATGACGGCCTCGACCGTGTCGGACAGGATCGACGCCTTGTCGCGACCGCCGGTGGTCTCCTCACCGCGACCGAGACGCACGACGTCGCCGATCCCCAGCGTCCGCGCCACGACGGCGAGCGCCTTGGCACTGACGACCGCCGCGCGCAGCTTCGCCAGCTGGCCCTCGGGCAGGTCCGGGTGGGCGCGGAACAGCGAGTCGGTCACGACGAGGCCCAAGACGGAGTCGCCGAGGAACTCCAGCCGTTCGTTGTTCGGGATCTGACCGTTCTCGTAGGCGTACGAGCGGTGGGTCAGGGCATGACGAAGGAGTTCCGGATCAAGATCCGGAACTCCCAGCACGTCCCGCAGGGCATCCACGGGAGCGAGGTCCGTCAGAGGACCTGACGACGCTCGCCACGGGCCCCGTACTGGCCGCACTCGGTGCAGGCGCGGTGCGGGACGACCTTGCTGTCGCACGTGGGGCTGGCGCAGTCGACCAAGGGGGTCTTGGTCGTCTTCCACGCCGAACGACGGTGGCGCGTGTTGCTGCGCGACATCTTCCGCTTCGGGACTGCCACGGTTACTCCTCGGGTTGCTCGGTCAATCGGGTCAGGGCCGTCCACCGGGGGTCGATCGGCTCGCCGTGCGTGTGATCGGGATCATCCGCGAGCCGTGCACCGCAATCGGGGCACAGTCCCGGACACTCCGGACCACACAACGGGTGAAGCGGCAGGGCGAACACCACCGCGTCGGTCAGTACGGGTTCGAGGTCGAGCAGGTCGCCCTCGAGGGCCACCACGTCGTCGGCTTCCTCCTGGCTGGAGGGCCGGTCGTAGAGGTACAGCTCCTGGAAGTCGACGTCGAGATCCTCCTCCACGTCGTCCAGGCACCGCACACACTCGCCGGTGGCACGGGCCGAGGCCGTTCCTGTCGCCAGGACACCGTCCATCACTGCCTCGAGCCGCAGCTCGATGTCCAGCTCAGAACCCTCGGCCACGCCGTAGACGTCGTAGCCCAGACGCACCGGCGCCTCGACCGACAGGTGGTACGTGCGCTCGTTGCCCGGTCGCCGACCCAGTTCGTAGGTGTCAACCACCAGCGGTCCCGACTGCACGCCTGTCCATCCGTCGAAGTGCACAACACATCTCGGCCCGCAAGCAGGCCGACGATCATGGTAACCCGTGCGGGAGCGCCGGAGCCAATCGGCCGGACGGGGCGAGCCCGCTCCCCCGTCCGCCACCGGAAACGTCGGCGGACGGTGGCAGGCTGCCGTCGTGACCGAGGGTACCGTCCTGCACGCCGACCTCGACGCGTTCTTCGCGTCGGTCGAGCAGCGCGACGACCCCCGTCTGCGGGGTCGGCCGATCATCGTCGGCGGCGGGGTCGTGCTCGCGGCGTCCTACGAGGCCAAGGCCTTCGGCGTCCGCACCGCCTCGAGCCTGCGGGAGGCACGGCGAGCCTGCCCGGCCGCGATCGTGGTGCCGCCGCGGTTCGAGGCGTACACCCGGGCCAGCCGCGACGTGTTCGCCGTGTTCGCCGACACCAGTCCGCTCGTCGAGGCCGTCTCGATCGACGAGGCGTTCCTCGAGGTCGGGGGGCTGCGCCGCATCCGCGGCGAGCCGTCGCGCATCGCGGCCGACCTGCGTGCCGCCGTGGCCGCCCGGGTCGGCCTGCCGATCTCGGTGGGCGTCGCCCGCACCAAGTACCTGGCCAAGGTCGCCAGCGGGTCGGCCAAGCCCGACGGCCTGCTGGTCGTGCCGGTCGAGACCGAGCGGGAGTTCCTGCACGCGCTGCCGGTCGAGCGGCTGTGGGGGGTCGGAGCCGTCACGGCCGGACGGCTGCACGCGGCACACCTGCGCACCGTCGGCCAGGTCGCCGCTCTCGACGAGCGCGAGCTGGTCGCCCTGCTCGGGTCCGGGGGCGGCCGACACCTGCACGCCCTGGCCCGCGGGGAGGACCCACGGCGGGTCGACACCGGTCGCCGACGACGATCCATGGGCGCGCAGCACGCCCTCGGGTCCCGTCCGCGTCCGCGCGCCGAGGTCGAGACGATCCTGCTGGGCCTCGTCGACCGGGTCACCCGCCGGCTCCGTGCGGCCGACCGGGTCGGCGACGTCGTCACCGTCAGGCTCCGGTTCGGCGACTTCGGTGCCTCCACCACGGCACACACGCTGGCGCGACCCACCGCGCAGACGGCCGTGGTGCTCGACGTCGCCCGACGCCTCCTGGCCTCACGGTGGCCCGAGGTCGAGACCCGCGGGCTGACGCTGGTCGGGGTGTCCGTGGGAGGCCTCGACGACCATGCCGCGCAGCTGAGCCTGCCCCTCGACGACGCCCCCGATCCCGAGCTCGACCGCACGATCGACGCGGTCCGCGAGCGCTTCGGAGCGGCGTCGGTGCGCCGCGCCGGACAGCTCGACCGACCCGAGCGCGCTCCCCAGCCGATCCTGCCCGACTGACCCGGGGAGGGCGGGGGTCAGGCGGTGCCGTAGGCCTCGTGCAGGCGGGCGAGGACATGCGCCGGCACCAGGCTGGAGACGTCGCCCCCGTGGCGGGCGACCTCCTTGACCAGGCTCGACGCCAGGAAGGACCACTCCGGACTGGTGGGCACGAAGACGGTGTCGACGTCGGTGAGGCTGCCGTTCATCTGGGCCATCTGCAGCTCGTAGTCGAAGTCGCTGACCGCGCGCAGGCCCTTGACGATGGCGGCGATGCCGCGCTGCGTGCAGAAGTCCACCAGCAGACCCGAGAAGGTGTCGACCGAGACGTTGGGCAGGTGCGCGGTGGCCTCACGCAGCAGATCGAGCCGCTCGGGGATGTCGAACAGGCCGCGCTTGTTCTCGTTCACCAGCACCGCCACGACGACCTCGTCGAAGAGTCGGGCCGAGCGCTCGATGATGTCGAGGTGACCATTGGTCACAGGGTCGAAGGACCCGGGGCACACCACGGACGGCATGTCAGCGACCGTACCAAAGCGTCGTCTCGCCGTACGCCCGGTCGCGCAGCGGGGTGACAGAGGCCGGCCACACGAACGGGTCGCGGGTGGACCGCTCCACCACGAGGAGTCCGTCGGGGACGCACCACGACGGGTCGGCCAGCACCTCGACCAGCCCCGTGACGTCCTGCGTCGCCATGCCGTACGGCGGGTCGAGGACCACCAGGTGGTACGGCTCCGCGGGCGCGGTGCGGAGGAACCTCTGCGCCGTCGAGAGGTGCACCCGGGCCACGCCGGCACCGAGGTCCGTGGCGTTGCGGCGGACGACCTGGACGGCCCTGCGGTCGTGCTCCACCAGGTCCACGAGGGTCGCGCCACGGGACACCGCCTCCAGCCCGATGGCGCCGGACCCGGCGAAGAGGTCGAGCACCCGCAGACCCTCCAACCCTCCGAACTCCGACACCAGCGAGGCGAACAGGGACTCCCGCACCCGGTCGCTCGTGGGGCGGGTCACGTCACCGGCCGGGGTGTGCAGACGGCGACCCTTGAACCGGCCGGCCACGATCCGCGTCATGTGCGCTCCAGGTACTCGGCGCGCTCGCTGGCCTCGAGCGCCTCCACCGCCGCGGCGAGCGCCGGGCTGCTCGCGAGCGAGGGATCGGCTGCGACGACGGCCTCGGCCGCGGTCCGCGCCTCGGTGATCACTGACTCGTGCCTGACGACGGACAACAGACGCAGGCTCGACCGGAAGCCGGACTGCCGGGTCCCGAGCACGTCGCCCTCGCTGCGGAGCTCGACGTCGAGCCGGGACAGCTCGAACCCGTCGGTCGTCGAGGCGACCGCGACGAGTCGTTCGGCGGCGGACGAAGCGGCGTCGGTCGTCGTCACCAGCAGGCACAGACCCGGCTCCTGGCCGCGCCCGACCCGTCCTCGCAGCTGGTGCAGCTGCGACATGCCGAACCGGTCGGCGTCCATCACGACCATGACGGTCGCGTTCGGGACGTCGACCCCGACCTCGATGACGGTGGTGGCCACGAGCACGTCGACGTCGCCGGCGGCGAAGGCTCGCATCACGGCGTCCTTCTCGTCCGCCGGCAACCGGCCGTGCAGGAAACCGAGGCGCAGTCCGAGCAGCGGACCGACCTCGAGCTCGGCGAACAGGTCCGTCAGCGAACGAGTGGTGGTGGTGGCCTCGGACTCCCCGATCCTCGAGACCACGACGTACCCCTGGCGGCCCCGACCGACCTCCTCGCGGACCCGCTGCCACACCCGGTCGAGCCAGGCTGGCCGGTCGGCGACCGGGACGACCGTGGTCTGGATCGGCTGCCGGCCCGCGGGCAGCTCGCGCAGCACCGACGTCTCGAGATCGCCGAACACCGTCATGGCGACCGTGCGGGGGATGGGGGTCGCCGTCATGACCAGCACATGGGGGCGCGTCGCGGCACGGTCGACCAGCGCTGCCCGCTGCTCGACGCCGAACCGGTGCTGCTCGTCGACCACGACCAGGCCCAGGTCGGCGAAGTCGACGCCGTCGGAGAGCAGGGCGTGGGTGCCGACGACGATCCCCGCCTCGCCCGAGACGGCGTCGAGCAGGGAGGCCTGGCGGGCCTTCGCGCCCATCGACCCGGTCAGCAGACGGACCCGCGTCGCCCCCTCCGCGCCACCCAGCAGGCCCGAGGCCGCCAGGTCGCCGAGCATCGACGAGATGCTGCGGTGGTGCTGGGCGGCCAGCACCTCGGTGGGGGCGAGCAGCACCGCCTGCCCTCCGGCGTCCACCACCTGGAGCATGGCCCTCAGGGCGACGACCGTCTTGCCCGACCCGACCTCGCCCTGCAGCAGGCGGTGCATCGGATGGGGGGCCGCGAGGTCCGCCTCGATCTGTGCCGCCACCTCCAGCTGCCCGGCCGTGAGGGCGAAGGGCAGCCGGGCGTCGAACCGGTCGAGCAGTCCCCCGGTCCGCGGCGGACGCGCGGTCGCCGACGCCTCGGCCGCGGCGCGGCGCCGCTGGGCCAGCACGGTCTGGATCACGAACGCCTCCTCGAACCGGAACCGGGCCTGTGCCCGGTAGGCGGCAGCGACGTCGTGCGGCCGGTGCACGGCCTCGAACGCCTCGGCCACCGGCACGAAGCCGTGCTCGGTCCGGACCGACTCGGGCAGGGTCTCGGGCAGGTCGACCACGACGTCCAGGCACGTGCCCACCGCGCGCTCGATCGCCCACGACGACACCTTCGCCGTGGCCGGGTAGATGGGCACCACGCCTCGCGCGAGACGGTCACCGACGGCGTCGTAGTCGGGCTGGGTCAGCTGAAGACGGTTGCGGAACGATCCGACGACCCCCGCGAACAGCCCCACCTGGCCCGGCTGCATCGTGCCGCGCCACGCCTGGTTGAAGAACGTCAGGGACAGCTCGCCGGTGTCGTCGGTGACGACGACCTCGCTGCGCGTGCGCCGCCCACCGGGACCGAACCGGAAGTTCTGGGCCGACTTCACCCGGGCCATGACGGTCACGTGCATGCCTTCGACGAGGTCGCCCAGGGGCGTCAGCGCCCCCACCTCCAGGTAGCGGCGTGGGTAGTGCCGCAGCAGGTCGTCGACCGTCCGCATGCCGAAGGCCCGTTCGAGGGCCCGGGCCGACGTGTCGCCGATCGCCGCGCTCAGGCGGGCCGACGGTGTCAGGCCGGACGTCACGGTGCACCCGCCGCGGCACGGCTCGCGTCGACCGCCCGCCCCGACCCCGCCGGGCGCGTCCTCCTCATTCGACCGCGAGGAACAGCGGGTAGTTCTCCTGGCCACCCTCGTGCACCTCGGCGTCGACGTCGGGCCGGGACCGCGCGAGGTGACGGACCAGCGCCGGACCGAGGTCCTCCTCCGCCCCGTGCCCGGTGACGACGGTGACGAGCTCGGAGGCCGGCGAGAGCAGCCGCTCGAGGACCGCGGCGGCCACCTCGAGCTGGCCACCTCCCACGACGGCGAAGTCGCCGCTGACGACGCCGAGCACGTCACCGGCCACGCACGGACCCACCATCGTCATGCCCGGCTCGGTGGCCACCGTCACGGCGCCGTGCGCCGTGTGCCCGGCCGCGCTCGACATCGCGACCACGTCGTCGTCGAAGTCGATGCCCGCGTCGTGGACGGCCAGCGCCGCAAGACCCTGCACCTGCGCCGCGGTGGGGATGACCGCGACCCGCACCCCCGACTGCCGGGCCTCCTTGGCCGCCGCCTCGAACAGACCCACGTACCGCTGGTTGTTCGGCAGCACGATGACCTCGTCGGCGTCGGTGCCGAGGATCGTCCGCCGCACGAGGTCGCCGCCCAGGGGCTCGTCGCGGGTGAACGGCACCGCGACCGCCCCGGCCTGCTCGCACAGGGCGGTGATGCCCGGCCCCGTGGTGGCGACCACGACGACGCGTCGGCCGGCGGAGCGGCGCTGGCGGGCGACCTGGTCGGCGAAGTGGGTCACGGTGATGCGGCGCGGGTGCCCCGCGGCGATCCCGGCCTCGATGGCGGCTCCGACGTCGTCGACGTGCACGTGCACGTTCCACAACCCGTCGCCGCCCACCACGACGAGAGAGTCGCCCAGCGGAGCGAGGGCCCGGCGCAGCTCGGCGATGCGGTCGTCGTCGGCGTCGAGCAGGTACATGACCTCGTAGCCGGGTCCTCCCTCGACCAGGTCGTCACCCGCGGCCACCGGCACGGGCACCGTCGCGCTCACCGGGTCCGGCATGCGGCCGGTGAGCGCCTGCTCGGTCGCGTCCAGCACCACGACGAGCGCTCGGCCGCCGGCGTCGACCACCCCGGCCCGCGCCAGGACCTCCATCTGTTCGGGGGTGCGCCGCAGACCCTTGCGGGCGGCGGCGGCGGCGATCGTGAACGCGTCACGGGCGTCGCGCCCCTCCTCGGCCGCGCGGCGCGCACCCTCGCTGGCGGCGCGCGCCACCGACAGGATCGTGCCCTCCTTCGGGTCGCCGACCGCCACGTACGAGGCGTCGGTGGCCCGTTCAAAGGCCTCGGCCACGTGCGCCGCGTCGACCTCGCCGTCCAGCGGCAGGCCAGCGAAGCACCCCCGCACCAGCTGGGACAGGATGACGCCGGAGTTGCCCCGCGCGCCGGTCAGGAGGCCGTCGAGATAGTGCCGGACCAGGGCCGGCAGCTCGAGATCCGCCGGAGCGTCGGCGACCGCCTCCGCACCGGACACGAAGGTCAGGTAGGCGTTGGTGCCGGTGTCGCTGTCCGGCACCGGGAACACGTTCATCGCGTCGATCTCGGCCCGGGTCGACGACAGCGACGCGACGCACAGCTCGGTCCACGCGGTGAATGCCGCGGCATCGATACGCAGGACCATGCGCTAGAGGTTATCGCCCGACCAGGGCTGCGGGTGGGAGGCGTCGAACCAGGCCCGTCCGGGCGTGCGCCGAGCCGATTCGCCTCACGGCGGGGAGGTCGGCTATTCTTGAGCGGTTGCTCTCCGGCGTCCTCGCCGGCGGGCCCATCGTCCCCGTACTTTCGAGAATGAACTTCAGGAGTGGTCACCGTGGCAGCCGTCTGTGATGTGTGCAGCAAGGGACCCGGCTTCGGTCACAACGTCTCCCACTCGCACCGGCGCACCAAGCGCCGCTTCGACCCGAACATCCAGCGGGTGCGCGCGGTCGTCAACGGCACGCCGCAGCGGGTCAACGTGTGCACGTCCTGCCTGAAGGCCGGCAAGGTCTCGCGCTAGTCACTACAGTCCGGGGTGTGAAGAACACCTCCGACACCCGCGTCCACGCCTTCGGTGACGACGCGATCGGCGATCTCGACGCTGTCGGGGTCGCCGATGCCATTGCCAGCGGCACCATCACGGCCGTCGAGGCCACCGAGGCGGCGATCGCCCGGGCCGAGTCCGTCGAGCCGCACCTCTCCGGCATCGTGCACCGCGCGTTCGACGCGGCCCTGGCCGAAGCGGCAGCCCCCGCTCCCGGGGTCTTCTCCGGCGTGCCCACCTTCATCAAGGACAACACCGCCGTGGCCGGGATGCCGACCAACCACGGCACCCGCGCCTTCGTGGCCCGCCCGGCCCCCGCCGACGAACCGTTCACGCGTCAGTACCGCTCGACCGGTGCCGTGGTGCTGGGCAAGACGACCCTGCCGGAGTTCGGCTTCAACGCCTCGACGGAGTTCGAGGACGGCCGACCGACCCGCAATCCCTGGCACACCGACTACTCGTGCGGGGCGTCGTCCGGTGGATCAGCGGCGATGGTCGCGTCCGGGGTGGTGCCCTTCGCCCACGCCAACGACGGTGGCGGCTCGATCCGGATCCCGGCCGCCGCCTGCGGTCTGGTGGGGCTCAAGATGACCCGCGGCCGCGAGGAGATCGGCGCGGACGCCAAGGGCATGCCGGTCAACATCGTGTCCAACGGCATCGTGAGCCGCTCCGTCCGGGACAGTGCCGCCTTCGCTGCGGCGATCGAGCAGTACCGCCCGGTCGCCCGCCTGCCGCGCATCGGTCACGTGACGGGTCCGTCGACCCGCCGCCTGCGGATCGGGCTCATCCTCGACTCGCTGACCCCCGAGCCCACCGACGACGAGACCCGCGCCGCGGTGCTGGACGTGGCCGAACTGGCTCGTGGCCTGGGCCACCGGGTCGTCGAACGGCCGCTCCCGGTCGGTCCGGAGTTCGTCAAGCACTTCTCGAACTACTGGGCCCTGCTGGGCTTCTCGCTGCACCGGTTCGGTCCCCGGCTGATGGACCCGAGCTACGACCGCAGCCGCAACGACGCGTTGACCAAAGGGCTGGCGCGCGAGTTCTCACGGCGTCCCTGGACCCTGCCGGGCACGATCGCGGGTCTGCGGCGCTCGACGCAGATCTACCGCGAGGCCTTCCGGGACGTCGACGTGATCATGTCCCCGGTGCTGGCGCACACCACGCCGCTGCTCGGGCACCTGTCACCGGCGAACGGTTTCGACGTGCTGTTCCCCCGCCTGCTGCAGTACGTGGGCTTCACGCCCGCCAACAACGCCAGCGGCGGGCCGGCCATCTCGCTGCCGCTCGCGCAGACCTCGACCGGGCTGCCGCTGGGCATCCACGTGTCGGCCGACCTCGGGGACGAGCGCACCCTGCTGGAGCTGGCCTTCGAGCTCGAGGAAGCCCGACCCTTCGCCCGCATCCACCCCTGAAACCCGACCCAGAAGTGCTCCCGAACGCACCCTTTTCGTCCTCGAAACGGTTGATCCGGGAGCACTTCTGGGTTGGGATCAGCGGAAGTGCTGGTGGCCCGGGTCGCCGTCGTACGGTGATCCGTCGACGAGCACGGCGGCCTCGCCGTCGGACACCCGGCCGATCTGCGTCCACCCGTCGGGCAGCGGGGTCTCGGCGCTGAAGGTCGCCGCCAACGCGTAGTCGTCGCCCCCGGTCAGCACGAACGACACCGGGTCGCGGCCGAGGGCCTCCCCCACCGTGACGACGGCCTCCGGGACGGTCAGTCGTGAGGACTCCAGCTCGATCCGCACCCCGCTGGCCCGCGCCACGTGGCCGAGGTCGGCGAGCAGCCCGTCACTGACGTCCACCAGCGAGGTCGCGCCGGCAGCAGCCGCCTGCGGGCCCGCCGCGTACGGCGGATGAGGCACCCGGTGGGCGTCGACGGCTGCCCGGGGCGAGCGGAACCCACGGCTCAGCGCCGCGAAGCCGGCGCCGGCCAGCCCCAGCGTGCCGGCGACCGCGACGACGTCACCGGGAAGTGCACCCGCCCGGCGCACGGGCCGCGGAGCGTCGCCGATCGCCGTCACCGCCACCACGACGACCTCGGCCGCGGTCACGTCGCCGCCGACGACCTGGGCGCCGACGAGGTCGCACTCGCTGACGAAGCCGCGGGTGAACTCCTCGGCCCACGCGACGGGCAGGCTCGCCGGCGCCCCGAGACCGATCGTGAGGGCCGTGGCGATGCCACCCATCGCGTTGATGTCCGACAGGTTGCACGCCGCGGCCTTGCGACCGACCTCCGCGGCCGTGGACCAGTCGCGCCTGAAGTGGCGGTTCTCGATCAGCAGGTCGGTCGTGACCAGCACGTGCCCGTCACGGGTGGCCACCTGGGCGGCATCGTCACCCGGTCCGATCAGGACCCGGGGATCGGACCCGATGATCCGGCGCACCCGGTCGATCAGCCCGAACTCCCCCAGCTCGCCCACGGTCAGGACGGACACGTCGTCAGGTCGACCCGCAGATGGCTCCATCACCCCATTCTGACGCACGCGGCCCTCGGGCCCGCGCGCCCGTCCGGTAGCGTGGGCAGGTCCCCGTACCGCCCCGAAGGAGCCCCGATGACCGTGCAGGCCTACGTCCTGGTCCAGACCGAGGTCGGCAAGGCGGCCGAGGTCGCCGAGGCGATCGCCGGGATCGACGGGGTGACGACGTCCGAGGACGTCACCGGTCCCTACGACGTGATCGTGCGGGCCCAGGGCACGTCGATGGACCAGCTCGGGACCCTCGTCGTCGGCACCATCCAGAAGGTCCCCGGGATCACCCGGACGTTGACCTGCCCCGTCGTCCGGATCTGAGCCGCCCGGCCACGTCAGCGCAGACCCGTGTCGCGGTCGAGCGCCAGGCGCACGAGCCGGTCGACGAGGTCCTCGTACCGCACGCCTGACGCCTCCCACAGCAGCGGGAACATCGAGAACGGGGTGAAGCCCGGCATCGTGTTGATCTCGTTGACGACCAGACCGTCGTCGGTGAGGAAGAAGTCGACGCGCGCCAGGCCCTCGCAGCCGACGGCCTCGAAGGCCTGCACGGCGTAGGTCCGGATCCGCTCGCTGAGCGTGACCGGGATGTCGGCCGGGACCAGGTTGACGCTGGTCCCGTCGAGGTACTTGGCCTCGAAGTCGTAGAAGTCGTGGTCGGACTCCGCGGCGACGGTGATCTCGCCGACGACGCTGGCCACCGGCCGGCCGTCCGGGCCCTGCAGGACGCCGCACTCCAGCTCACGCTTGCCCCGGGCGAACGCCTCGACGATGACCTTGGGGTCGAAGGCCCGAGCGGCCACGACGGCAGCGTCCAGGTCGTCCCACGACTCGACCATCGCGACCCCCGAGCTGGACCCCGCTCTCGCCGGCTTCACGAACACGGGCAGCCCGAGCGCGCGGATGCGGGCCTCGACCCGGGACCGCTCGCGGTTCCACTCCCACGGCCGGATGGTGACGTACGGGATCTGCGGGAGACCGGCCGCAGAGAAGACGGTCTTGGTGAACGGCTTGTCCATGCTGACCGCGCTCGCCAGCACGCCGGCGCCGACGTACCGGATGTCGGCCATCTCCAGCAGCCCCTGGACCGTTCCGTCCTCGCCCCACGGACCGTGCAGCAGCGGGAACACGGCATCGAACTCCGCCAACCGCTCCCACGCGAAGACCGGACCGTCGGCACGGACCGCCGGCAGGGTGCCGGGGGCCAGGTCGTCCCACCGAGCGGTCTCCTCGACCCAGGCACCGTCGGTCGTGATGCCGATCGGTCGGACGTCGTAGCGATCGGGGTCGAGGGCCGCGAGCACCTCACGAGCGGTCAGGCACGACACGCCGTGCTCGCTGGACCTGCCGCCGAACACGACGGCGAGCCGGGGGCGGCGGACGCTGGTACCGGGGTTCGGGGACATCACACCGGAGCCTATAGCCCGCACCGGGGTCGACCTGCACAATGGACGCATGCGATCTCGACCACGTGCGCCCGAGACCGTCGCCGTCGCCGCGGGTCGCCCCGCCGCGACCCCCGGGGGTCCGCTCAACTCACCGATCACGCTGGCCAGCGCGCTGGTCCCGGGAGGCGACTCGGAGTACGCGCGCCACGGCAACCCGACCTGGACCGACTTCGAGGCGGCGCTGGGGGCGCTCGAGGGCGGTCGCGCGCTGGCGTTCGCCTCCGGCATGGCCGCCACCACCGCGCTGCTCGAGCTGGTGCCACCCGGGGGGACCGTCGTGGCGGCTGCCGGCTCGTACTACGGCACCACCAGCCAGCTGTCCGAACGCGTCCGTCGCGGCCAGGTGGACCTGCGTCTGGTCGACGTGACCGACACCGAGGCGGTCGTGCGAGCCTCGGAGGATGCGGCGCTGCTGTGGCTGGAGTCCCCGACCAATCCCGGTCTCGACGTCGCCGACATCCGCACGATCGCCTCCACCGTCTCGGCCGCGGGGACCGCCGTCGCCGTCGACAACACCTTCGCCACCCCCCTGCGCCAGAAGCCGCTCGAGCTCGGAGCGGACTTCGTGGTGCACTCCGCGTCCAAGCTGATCGCCGGACACAGCGACGTGGTCCTGGGCGCGGTCGTCACCAACGACGACCGTGCGTACCGGGCCCTCGCGTCACGACGCAGCAGCCACGGGGCGATCCCGGGGGCCCTGGAGACCTACCTGGCCCTGCGCGGCCTGCGCACCCTGCACGTGAGGCTCGACCGCGCCGAGCAGAACGCCCGGGAGCTCAGCTCACGACTGGCCCTCGCGCCGCAGGTCACGGGCCTGCGCTACCCGGGGTTCGGCACCATCATCGCGTTCGAGGTGGCCGCGGGACCGGTGGCGGCCCAGAAGATGACCGAGGTCAGCCGGCTGATCACCTACGCGACGAGCCTCGGCGGCGTGGAGTCCACCTGGGAGCGGCGACGCCGCCACACCAACGAGCCGGTCGACGTGCCGGAGTCGCTCGTGCGGCTCTCGGTGGGCATCGAGCACGTCGACGACCTGTGGGACGACCTGGCGGCCGCGCTCGACGTGGTGGGCTGACCGGCCCGGCTCAGCGCACCTCCGGCTGGGTGGCCCGCGAGATCATCGCGGCGACCAGCTCCCGCGGGCCGACCTCGCCCTTCACGAGCGCGTTGACCCCCTGGACGATCGGCATGTCGACACCGTGCAGCTCGGCCAGCTCCTTGACCGAGGTGCAGGACTTGACCCCCTCGGCCACCTGCCGGGTCTGGGCGACGACCTCGTCGACCGTCAACCCCTGGCCGAGCTTCTCGCCGAAGCTGCGGTTGCGCGACAACGGCGAGGAGCACGTGGCCACCAGGTCGCCCATGCCGGCCAGCCCCGAGAACGTCAGCGGGTCCGCGCCCAGCGCGGCACCCAGCCGGGCGGTCTCGGCGAGGCCACGGGTGATGATCGACGCCTTGGCGTTGTCGCCGAAGCCGAGGCCGACCGCCACGCCGACGGCCAGCCCGATGACGTTCTTGGTGGTGCCGCCGAGCTCGCACCCCACGACGTCGTCGTTGGTGTACGGCCGGAAGGTCGGCGAGTGGCAGATCCGCTGCAGGGACTCGGCCACCTGCCGGTCGGCGCAGGCGACGACACTCGCGGCCGGTTCCCGCTCGGCGATCTCGCGGGCGAGGTTCGGTCCGCTCACGACCGCGATCCGTTCGGGCCCGGCACCGGTGAGCTCGGCGATGACCTCGCTCATGCGCAGGTGGGTGCCCAGCTCGACGCCCTTCATGAGGCTCACCAGCACGGCGTCGGGTCCGATGTGCCGCCCCCAGTCGGTGAGGTTGGCCCGCAGCTGCTGGGACGGGACGGCGAGCACCACGACCTCGGCACCGGCCAGCGCCTCGGCGGGGTCCGACGTCGCACGGACGGCGTCCGGCAGCTCGATCCCGGGCAGGTAGTCAGGGTTCTCGTGGGTCGTCGAGATCGCCTCGCACAGCTCGGCGCGACGCCCCCACATCGTCACGTCGTTGCCGGCATCGGCGAGCACCAGCGCGAACGCGGTGCCCCATGATCCGGCACCCATCACGGCGATCGTGGCCATCTAGGGCTCCAGTCTCTTGTAGGTGGTCCGGGGTGGCTCGAGGGTGCGGACGTCCAGTCGCGGCCGGGTCGGCAGCTCGCCGCGCACCTCGGCCAGCATGGTGGTGAGGGTGTCCATCAACCGGTCGGTCGCCTCGTGCAGGAGGTCCTCGGTGAGCGGGCGCCCCTCGAGGTCGCTGAGGTCGACGGGATCTCCGATGCGGATCCGCACCGTCTTGCGCGGCAGGAGCCGGAGGCGGCGCGAGTAGGGCCACAGGATCTCCTGTGCTCCCCACTGCGCCATCGGGACCAGAGGGCGCCCGGTGGCCAGCGCGACCCGCACCGCCCCGGTCCTCCCGGACATGGGCCAGGCGTCGGGATCACGGGTGAGGGTGCCCTCGGGGTAGATGGTCACGACCTGGCCTGCCTCGACGGCGCGCACGGCTGCCTGCAGCGACTCCGCCGCGCCCTCGGTGTTGCGGTAGACGGGGATCTGCTCGGTGCCCCGCAGCAGCCGGCCGCCGACCGGCAGCGTCATCAGCGTGTCCTTGGCCAGGAATCTCGGCGCGATGCCGTGGTCGACCATGAAGTGGGAGATCAGGAACGGATCGAGGTGCGAGAGGTGGTTGGGCGCGAGCACGTACCCACCGGTCGGCAGCCGGTCGGCGCCGGACCAGTCCCGACGGGTGAAGACCTGCAGGAAGGGCCGGATCACCCGCACGACCCACCGCGTCGTCCGCGGCATGCCCGACCACCTGCTCATGCCCCGACCCTAGTCCCTGCCCGGACCCACCGTGACGAGCATCACCGGGAGCGACTACGGTCGCTTCTGACACGACATCTTTTCGCTCAGGAGGACCCATGGCCCTGCTCCCCGGCAACCCCGCTGCGCTGATCAGCCGCGCCGACAAGACCATCAACAACGTCGACGTGGTGCTGGGACGTGTCGACGGCACGCTCAGCTCGGTCGACAGCACCCTGACCACGGTCAGCGGGACCCTCACCGAGACCCACGAGGTGCTGACCCAGGTCAAGGACCTGCTGACCGAGCTGGCCGGTGAGCTGGAGCTGATCAAGCAGGTCCCGCAGATCGCCGAGCAGGTCGCCGCCATCCACGCGGCGGTGACGTCGAAGGGCTAGCCCCCACCGGATGCGCGGGATTCTGGTCGGATTCCGCCGAGAGAACGCCCACCAAACTCCACGAATCGCCGGCGTGGGCCGGGGGCGGTCAGCTGCCGGGAAGGAGTCCGGCGACCAGTCGCTCGACGATGTCCTCGCTCGAGGTACCGGGGTCGATCGGCGTGGTGAGCCGGTCGAGCATCAGGCCGTCGATCGCGTAGTGGAACAAGGCGATCTCCTCACGGCCGCCGGGAAGCCCCGCACCGAGGTTGAACTCGACGTCGGCGTCGAATCCGGCCCGTAGCCACTCGCCGAGACGATCCGCGACCTCGGGGCGCCTCGCAGCCTCGAGACGAAGTTCGAACAGCGCCAGCGTCACGTCCCGCTCAGCCGTCAGGCGGGCGACGATGTCCCGCAGGTAGTCCGCGAACGTCTCGCGGTCACGCGGCCGGACCGCGAGACGCGCATGGATCTCGGGGTCCGGAGCGATCCGCTCGCCGATCCGGTCCACGAGCGCCGCCACCAACGAGTCCCGGGTCCGGAAGTAGTTGGACGTCGTGCCCACCGGGACGCCGGCCTCGGCATCGACCGCTCGGTGGGTCAGGCCTCGAGCACCCTCGCCGGCCATGACCCGCAGACCGGCATCGGCGAGGTCACGTCGGCGTTCGGCATTGGGGGCCATGACCGACACCCTAGTTCATGCACAACATCTGTAGTAGTCTCGAACTCACTACAGATGTTGTGATGGGAGATCGCATGCGTGAACTGACCTACCTCGTCGCCGTCAGTCTCGACGGCCTGATCGCCGCGCCCGACGGGAGCTACGACGCCTTCTCGACCGAGGGCGACCACATGGACGTGCTGTTCGACGAGTACGCCGACACCATCCCGACTCACGTGCAGGACGCTGTCGGCATCACCTCAGACCAGTCACGCTTCGACACCGTCGTGATGGGGTGGGACACCTACCTGCCCGCGCTCTCGGTCGGGATCGACAATCCGTACAGACACCTGCGCCAGGTCGTGGCGTCCCGCCGGTCTCGCACGGTGCCGGCTGGGATCACGGTGACCGCGGACCCACTCGAGACGGTCCGGGCACTCAAGGCGGACACCCACGGCACCGGCGTCTACCTGGCGGGCGGTGGTCAGCTGGCCGCCACCGTCATCGACGAGATCGACCACCTGGTCCTGAAGATCAATCCGCTGCTGCTCGGCGACGGCATCCGCCTCTTCGGCAAGACGACCCACATGCCCCGTGGCTTTGCCCTCACCTCGACCCGAGCCTGCGATTCAGGCGTCGTGATCGCCGAGTACAGCCGGTGCCGTTGACTCCGTTCAGCCGGAAGGTCGGACCGACCAGTGCGCGACGAGCCGTCGGTGCCGGTGGGTGAACAGGGCCCCGACCACGCGCGGGGCCACCCACCCGGCACCGCGCCGTGGCTCGAAGGTGAGTTCGTCCCGCACCCGGCAGGAGTGGTCGTCGACCGGCTCCACGGTCCGTTCGTGCTGCCACACCGGGGCACTGAACATGCGTGAGCGCTCCAGGAATCGTCGCCCGGGACCGACCTCGGCGATCGTGATGTCGTCGAAGTCGACCGGCACGACACCGAACATCCGTACCCAGGAGCGCCCGACCCGGTGCGGTGGCACGACGGAGTCGAGGCTGAGCCCGTCGGCCCCGGCCGGGACCGTCATCGACAGCCAGGGCCGCAGCTCGTGGTCGATCCCGTCGAAGGTCACGGCGCGCGACCACACGTCGTCGGCAGCTGCCGGCACCACGGACTCCCGCGTGACGACGTGCTGCCGGCCCATCAGAGGGTGGCGGGCTTGAAGGCGGGGCGAGCCGCCTCGTGCGCCGCGATGTCGGCCTCGTGGCTCAACGTGATGCCCACGTCGTCGAGACCCTCCAGCAGCCGCCACCGCGTGTAGTCGTCGATCGTGAAGGAGTCCTCGATCGCGTCCGGGCCCTCGCCGGCTCGGACGGTCCGCTCCTCGAGGTCGACCGAGATCGTCGCGCCCGGGTGCTCGTCGAGGTGGTCCCAGAGCCGCTGGACGACCTTGTCGTCGACCTGGGCCGCCAGCAGCCCGGCCTTCCCGGAGTTGCCGCGGAAGATGTCACCGAAGCGCGGCGAGATGACGACCTTGAAGCCGTAGTTCTGCAGGGCCCAGACCGCGTGCTCGCGCGAGGACCCGGTGCCGAAGTCGGGTCCGGCGACGAGCACGGTTGCTTCGCGGTAGGCGTCCTGGTTGAGGACGAACTCGGGGTCGTTGCGCCACGCGGAGAACAGACCCTCCTCGAACCCGTCGCGGGTGACCTTCTTGAGCCAGACCGCCGGGATGATCTGGTCGGTGTCGACGTTGCTGCGGCGCAGCGGGGCGCCGACGCCGGTGTGGCGGGTGAACTTCTCCATGTCAGGCTCCTGCCGTCGAGAGCTGGGCGAGGTCGGCGGGGCCGGCCAGGTGACCGAGCACGCCGGTGGCGACCGCCACGTCGGGCGACACGAGGTGGGTGCGTCCGCCCTTGCCCTGACGTCCCTCGAAGTTGCGGTTGGAGGTCGACGCGCTGCGCTCCCCCGGTGCGAGCTGGTCGGGGTTCATGCCCAGGCACATCGAGCATCCCGCGCCGCGCCACTCGGCGCCCGCCTTGAGGAAGATCTGGTCGAGCCCCTCGGCCTCGGCCTGCAGCCGCACCCGCACCGAGCCCGGCACCACGAGGATGCGGGTGTCGTCGGCCACGTGGTGACCGTCGATCAGGGACGCGGCCACCCTGAGGTCCTCGATCCGGCCGTTGGTGCACGACCCGATGAACACCGTGTCGACCTTGATGTCCTTCATCGGGGTGCCGGCCTCGAGGCCCATGTAGCGCAGGGCGTTCTCGGCGGCGATGCGCTCGTTGTCGTCCTCGAAGGAGGCCGGGTCGGGCACGCTGCCCGACAGCGGCACGCCCTGACCGGGGTTGGTGCCCCAGGTGACGAAGGGCGTGATCGTGGCGGCGTCGATGGTGACGACCTTGTCGAACACGGCGTCGTCGTCGGTGACCAGGCTGTCCCAGTGCGCCACGGCAGCGTCCCAGTCGGCGCCGGTCGGCGCGTGCGGACGGCCCTGCAGGTAGTCGTAGGTGACCTGGTCGGGCGCGATGAGACCGGCCTTGGCGCCCCACTCGATCGACATGTTGCAGATCGTCATGCGGGCCTCCATCGACAGCGCCCGGATGGCCTCGCCCCGGTACTCCACGATGTAGCCCTGCCCACCGCCGGTGGTCTCCTGCGTGATCAGCGAGAGGATCAGGTCCTTGGCCGTGGAGCCGACCGGCAGCTCACCCACGACCTCGACGGCCATCATCTTCGGACGGGCCTGGGACAGCGACTGGGTCGCCAGGACGTGCTCGACCTCGGACGTGCCGATACCGAAGGCGATGGACCCGAACGCGCCGTGGGTCGAGGTGTGGGAGTCGCCGCACACGACGGTCATGCCGGGCTGCGTCAGACCCAGCTGCGGGCCGACGACGTGCACGATGCCCTGGTCGATGTCGCCCATCGGGTGGAGTCGGACGCCGAACTCCTCGCAGTTGCGACGCAGCGTCTCGACCTGCGTGCGCGACACCAGGTCGGCGATCGGCTGGTCGAGATCGGTGGTCGGGATGTTGTGGTCCTCGGTGGCCAGGGTCAGGTCGGGACGCCGCACGGTACGCCCGGCGAGACGGAGTCCGTCGAAGGCCTGCGGGCTGGTGACCTCGTGGATGAGGTGCAGATCGATGTAGAGCAGGTCGGGCTCGCCCGCGGCGCTGCGCACCACGTGCTCGTCCCAGATCTTCTCGGCCAGCGTCTTGCCCATGTGTCGTCCCTACTGTGCGGTGCCCGGGGTGTGTCGCCTGCGGTTCCGGTCGCTTGCGTCTCACCATGCGATACGGCAGTATCAACTCATGGACAACTCTAGCGGAGTCGGGGTCCTCGACAAAGCGGCTCTCGTGCTGGCCGCGCTCGAGCCGGGTCCGGCCACCCTCGCCGGCCTGGTCGCGAGCACGGGACTCGCCCGCCCCACCGCTCATCGCCTCGCCGTCGCGCTGGAGCACCACCGCCTGGTCGCGCGCGACCTGCAGGGGCGCTTCATCCTCGGGCCGCGGCTCGGCGAGCTGGCCTCCGCCGCCGGCGAGGACCGCCTGCTCGCCGCCGCCGGACCGGTCCTGGCCCGCCTGCGCGACATCACCGGCGAGTCGGCGCAGCTGTTCCGCCGGCAGGGTGAGCACCGGGTCTGCGTCGCCGCCGCCGACCGCCCCACCGGCCTGCGCGACTCGATCCCGGTCGGCAGCCAGCTCACGATGACGGGGGGCTCCGCCGCGCAGATCCTGCTGTCGTGGGAGGACCCCGAGCGGATGAACAAGGGGCTGCTGAAGGCGACCTTCTCCGCCGCCGAGCTCTCGGCGGTCCGGCGGCGCGGGTGGGCGCAGAGCATCGGCGAGCGGGAGACCGGTGTCGGGTCGGTGTCGGCGCCCGTGCGCTCACCCTCGGGCAAGGTCGTGGCCGCCGTCTCGGTCTCCGGACCGCTGGAGCGCCTCACCCGCCAGCCCGGCCGCATGCACGCACCGGCGGTCGTCGCCGCCGGCGAACGCCTCTCGCAGAGCCTGCGGCGCCACGCCTGACGTCCCCGCCTGACGCAGAGCCGCCGACTCAGGAGGCGGCGAGCGCCTCGAGGAGCTGGGCCTTGGACTTGCGCGAGTAGCCCGGCACCGCCCGCGACCTGGCCTCGGCGCGCAGGCGGGTGACCGTCCACGTCTCGTCCGGGACCGACGACCCGGCCACCGCCGGTGCGAGGACCGGCTTCTGCGGCACCTTCTCGGAGTCGACCGACGCGACCCGGACCGGACCGCCGCCAAGGCGCACCGGCAGGTCGCCGAAGGCGGTGTCGGGATCGACCGCATCGACCGCGGCGGGCTGCTCGGACGCGGCACGGGCCCGGCGCCGGGCCTTCGCCGCCTTGGCGCGGTACTTCTCGATCTCGGCGGCAGCCTCCCGGGCCGACCTGGCGGCCTTCTTCTCCGCGGCGACGACCTTGTCACGCTGCTTCTGGAGCTTGGACTCCAGCTTGGCCACGGTCTTCTCGAGGGCAGCCACCCTGGCCTTCAGTTCCTTCTTGCCCGCGCCGCTGTCGGGCTCGACCCCGGTGCCGCTGGACGCCTTCGACCTGGCCATCAGTGCTCCTCCGTGTGACTCACGGGCACATCATGCACGATCCGGGTGAACAGCCGGTGGTCCCAGACGGGCTCGGGTCAGCCCGCCACCTCGGGGAGCCGGGCGGCCCCCACGACGGTGCCGTCGTCCAGCTCGATCCGCAGGGCGATCACGTCGTCCCGCAGCACGGCGGCGTTCATCCGGCAGTGGATGACGACGTCGGACCCCAGGAAGGCGCCGGCGGACACGTCGGCACCGGTCTCGTCGACGAAGACGATCTCGTAGGTCTCCCCCGGCGCCAGCCCGCTCACGTCGATGATGGCCTCGGTGCCCCAGGTGTGGGCCACCACGGACGCCGTCAGGTCGACCCCCGCCGGAGCCCGGTCGAAGTCGACCACCTCGACGGCGCCCAGGGTCCCCGGCGGTCCGATCGGCGGCGCCTCACGGATGTCCTGGACGGCGAGCCCGCCGGCGGCACCGGCCAGCAGGAGCACGGCAGCCGCGGTCGCGAGGAGGGCCGAGCGACGCCACCGGCCGGGTGCGGCGGCCTCGTCGCCCGACCGAACCCGTTCGGCGATGCGGTCGGCAAGGTCGGGCCGGGGCAGCGACGGGTCCCAGTGGTCGAGCCCCCTCAGCTGCTCGACGACGCCTCGCAGCTCGTCCACCTCCTGCCACACGGTCGGGTCGGCGGCGGCCAGCAGCGCGAGCTCCTGCCGCTCGGACTCGGTCAGGTCGCCCGATGCCGCAGCGGCGATCAGGTCGTGGCGTCGGTCGCGGTCATCGGTCATCGTCGTCCTCCTCCTGAAGGTGGGTGCGCAGGGCGCGCAGTGCGTGGAACATGCGGGTCCGCAGGGTGGCGACCGGGACCCCGGTGCGGTCGCTGACGTCCTGGTAGGACGCGCCGCCGATCGTGACGGCCACGACGACCTCGCGGTGGGCGTCGGTCAGCCGGGCCAGGGCCTCGACGAGCGCCAACCGGTCGACCGCCTGCTCCATCGGCCGGCCATCGTGCTCCACCGGGTCCCCCGCCCGCACGACCAAGGCGGTCCGGCGGTCACGGGACCGGATCAGGTCGACCAGGACCCGACGGGCGATGGTGAACAACCAGGTGCGCTCGCTGCCGCGTCGTTCGTCGAAGCGCTCGCGGTGACGCCAGGCGCGCACGAACGTCTCCTGCAGGCACTCCTCGGCCAAGGACCGGTCACGCACCGCATTGACGGCGAAACCGAAGATGGCCGGGCCGTGGTCGCGGTAGGCGCGCGCGACGTCGAAGGTCCGCGGGTCACGCGCCATCGTCGACATCGCCTCCCGCGATCGGCCGGACCGCCGTCCGCGGTCGCGCTCCAGTGTCGCCCCGACGCGGCCGGGCGACAAGGCGAACGCCACGGTCGAGGTCATGCAAGGGGTACGCCGGACCGGCCGTGTGCGTTCATCACGACCGTCGACGGGCGGCCACCGAGCGGACCCGCGAAAGAAGTGTGACGATCGGTGAACGAGTGCGCGCCGTGAGGCGTATCACTCTCGGAAAGACGCCCTCAGGCGCCATCTCTCGAAGGGAATCTCATGACCAGCAAGCGATCGACCCGACTGGCCGGCGCGGCTTCACTCGCCGCCGTCAGCCCCCTGATCCTGACCGCCCTGGCCGCCCCGGCCAACGCCGACACCCCGGACCAGGTCGAGCGTCCGGCCACCTTCACGAGTGCGTTCATCGCCAACGGAACCCCCGACCAGGTCTTCATGGGCTCGGAGCCGGCGCCCGGCCAGCCCGGTGCGACCGGCACGTTCAAGTTCCTGATCAACACGGACCTGGACGTCATCTGCTGGGACATGACGACCAACGGCGTC
Source organism: Aeromicrobium marinum DSM 15272 (assembly GCF_000160775.2). NCBI lineage: Bacteria > Bacillati > Actinomycetota > Actinomycetes > Propionibacteriales > Nocardioidaceae > Aeromicrobium > Aeromicrobium marinum. The sequence goes on from NZ_CM001024.1 coordinate 1,648,179, forward strand.
GACAACGACTTCGTCGGCGCGAGCCCGGCCAAGACCGCCAACCACCTGCACGATGCCCCTGCCGGAATGCAGGGCCCGCCGCGTATTGCCTTCCCCGACCTCACGGGTGACGGCGACACCTTGACCTCCAGCGGCTGCTCTGCCGGACCGTTCACCACCCACGCGCCCGGGAACCCCAACGAAGCCGGCAGTTCGACCGGCTTCGAACTCTCGGACATCGAAGAGGATCCGAGCGGCTACTACGCCAACATCCACACCAACGACTTCCGCCCCGGAGCCGTCCGCGGCCAGTTGGTGGCCGACCCGGCCGGACTGGCCGCCGCCAACGCGCAGCCCGCCACCCCGGCCCCGTCCGGTGGCGTCCGAACGGGTGAGGGCGGAGCTGCCTCCACCCTGCCCATGGGTCTGCTCGCTGCTGCCGCCGTCGCCGGTCTCGGCGTCACCGGCGCCGTCGCCCTGCGTCGTCGTCAGGGTGCCTGAGCTCCCACGGCTCGCTGGACTCGTCCTGCTCGCCGCACTCCTCACGGGGTGCGGCGGGCAGGACGTCGTCGTGTCGCCGTCACCTCCTGCAGCCCCCTCGGCAGAACCGTCCCCGGCCGCTGCCGAGCCGCCGGCCGCCCCCGCCGACCCCGCACGGGTCGTCGTGCCGTCGATCGGCATCGACGAGGAGCTGATCGACCTCGGGATCGATGCCAGCAACGGCGAGCTGGAGGTGCCTCAGGACTACGACCGGGTCGGCTGGTTCACCGGAGGCGGACGCCCCGGCGACTTCCTGCCTACCGTGATGGCCGGACACGTGGACTCCCGCACCGGACCGGCCGTCTTCGCGCGACTGGCCGAGGTGCAGGTCGGTGAACAGGTCACGGTGTTCGACGAGCGCGGCACCGAGTTCACCTACGTGGTCTACGAGGTGAAGGACGTGCCGCAGGACGCCAACTTCCCGACCGACGAGGTCTACGGCGCGGCCCTGGCCGACGAGATCCGCCTCATCACCTGCATCGGGGACTACGACCGGTCGATCGGTCGCTACACCGAGAACCGCGTCGTCTTCGCCAAGGCCGTCTGACCCGCTGATTCCCAGGAAATCCCAGAAAACTGGCACTTCACCCCGGTTGCAACCTGTGCCCGGTGTCAGTTTTCTGGGATTTCCTGGGAAACCTTCCGGGTCAGAAGAGACCGGGTTGTTCGAGGGAGAGCAGGATCCGCTTGCGCTCGACACCGCCGGCGTAGCCCGTGAGCGTGCCGTCCGCCCCGATGACGCGGTGACACGGCACCACGACCGGCAGCGGATTGGCTCCGTTGGCGGCGCCGACGGCCCGCGAGATGCCCGCCGTGTAGCCGAGTCTCCGGGCGATCTCGCCGTAGGTGGCGGTCTGCCCGTACCCGATGGTCTGCAGCTCGCTCCAGACCTTGCGCTGGAACTCCGTGCCGTCCTGCGCCAGCGGCAGGTCGAACCCCGTCCGCTCCCCCGCGAAGTACTCCGTGAGCTGGCGCTCCGCGTCGTCCAGGACCGGGTCGGCCACCGGGACCCCTCGCGGCGTGGCGTCGAAGTCGATCGCGGTCAGCAGGCCGGCCGAGACGTGCAGGCGCAGCCCGCCGATCGGGGTGTCGATGAACCGGGTCCTCATGTCGTGGGCCTTTCGTCGGTGGCGCTCGCGCGCCACAGGTGCATGCCGGCGTACGCCCGCCAGGGTCGCCACTGGTCGGTGTGGTCGAGGTCGAGCCCCCGGCGGGCGAGGGCGCGCTGCAGGACCAGGTCGGTCGAGAGCAGCACGTCGGGGTCGCCGAGCGCCCGCATGACGACGTAGTCGGCGGTCCAGGGTCCGACGCCGCGCAGTCCGAGCAGCTGGCGACGGGTGTGGGTGCGGTCCGCCCCCGGCTCCAGGTCGACGTCGCCGCGCAGGACCGCCTCGGCGAGCCCGACCACGGCTGATGCGCGCGACCGCGGCATGCCGAAGGTCGTGGGATCGGCGGCGAGGATGCTCTCCGGCGTGGGGAACGCATGGGTCAGTTCCGCGTGACCGGCCACCGCGTGACCGAGGCGTCGCACGAGCCGTCCGGTGACCGTGCACGCGCCCGCCACCGACACCTGCTGGCCGACGATCGTGCGCACCGCGTTCTCGAAGCCGCCGAAGGCCCCTGGCACCCGGAGCCCCGGCTCGGCGGCCACGAGGGGCGCCAGCACCGCGTCGGCCCCGAGCGCCGCGTCCACCGCGACGGGGTCGGCGTCGAGGTCCAACAGCTGACGACTCCGGTGCACGGCGGTGGCGGTGTCACGCAGGTCGTCCAGCTCGAGCCGGCAGTCGACCCGGTCGGGGTGCACGGTGAGGGCCACGACCCCGCGCCCGTGCGGCAGGTCGACGACGCGCGCATAGGTGCGCCCGTCGACGGACTCCAGGCCCGGAGCCACGTGGGCGGCAAGGTAGTCGAGCAACGCGTCCGCGCAGAACGGTTGCCGCACGGCGAGGCGGAGCTCCAACCGGCCGGGGGTCGCCACCCTCGTCGGGGTGGCCGCTCGGCGCAGCTCGCTCGGGGTGCGGTCGTACACGATGCGAACGGCGTCGTTGAACTGGCGGATCGAGGCGAAGCCTGCCGCGAACGCCACCTCGGACATCGGCATGACCGTCGTCTCGATCAGCAGCCGCGCCGTCTGCGCGCGGGCGCTGCGGGCCAGGGCCGACGGACCCGCACCGAGCTCCTCGACGAGGACGCGGTGCACGTGCCGGGTGCTGTAGCCCAGGCGACGCGCGAGCCCCTCGACACCGTCGCGGTCCACGACGCCGTCGCCGATCAGTCGCATCGCGCGGGCCACCGTGTCGCCGCGGACGTCCCACTCCGGCGAGCCCGGCGTGGTGTCCGGACGGCACCGGCGGCAGGCGCGGAATCCTGCCTCGTGGGCCGCCGCAGCCGATGCGTGGAAGGCGACGTTGCCGGACCTCGGCGTCACCGCAGGGCACGACGGGCGGCAGTAGATCCCGGTGGTCAGGACCCCGGTGTAGAAGACCCCGTCGAACCGGGCGTCGCGCGCCAGCACCGCGCGGTAGCGGGCGTCGTGGAGTGAGGTCACTCCCTCATCCTGAGGGCCCGGAGCGGCGCTGGCTAGCGGTGATCGGACGTGGCCGTCAGGACCGCCGTGCTCACCGGAGGTCGCGCGGTGGCGCGGCCGGTCAGTCCGACTCCTCCTCCAGGCGGTCCCCTCCCGGCTGGGGCCCGAGCCGGCCCTCGCCGGCGTCCGGGACGTCCTCGGGCTCGGCCGGGACCGGCCCCTGTCCGGCCGTCTGTCCACCGGTGGACGGGTCGTCCTGATGCTCCGGATCGCGCTCGGCGGGTGATGTCATGGCGGCGCGGTACCCGACTCGGCAGCGTCCATGCAGACCGGATGCGAAAGACCCCCTGACCGGCATCGCTGCTGATCAGGGGGTCTTCTCACGGGTAGCCCCGACGGGATTCGAACCCGCGCTACCGCCTTGAGAGGGCGACGTGCTAGGCCGCTACACAACGGGGCCACGGCCCGAAGGCCGGTGAAACCGTATCAGGAAAGACCTGCCACGGTGTCGCTGGGGTACTAGGACTCGAACCTAGAACAACTGAACCAGAATCAGCCGTGTTGCCAATTACACCATACCCCAAGGGGTATCGGATCCAGATCTTGCGAACCGGTTCCGAACCGAGGACCGACTCTACCGGATGCCGTCGGCCGGTCCCAAACCGGGCGGAGCGGCACGGACGATCAGAGCACGGCCGCCAGCCGGGCCAGCGAGCGCTCGCGCCCCAGCAGCTCGAGCGACTCGAACAACGGGGGCGAGACGCGGCTGCCGGTGATCGCGACGCGCACCGGGCCGAACGCCACCCGCGGCTTGAGCCCGAGTCCGTCGATCAGTGCGGCACGCAGGGCCGCCTCGATCCCCTCGGTGGTCCACTCCCCCACGCCGGACAGCGCCGCATGGGCCGCCGCAGCGGTGACCAGACCCGACTCGTCGAGATTCTTCGCCCGATCGGCCTCGTCGATCGTGAAGGCGCCGTCGTCGACGAACAGGAAGCGCAGCATGTCGACCGCCTCGGTCAGGACGGCGATGCGCTCCTGCACGAGCGGCGTGGCCGCGGCCAGCAGGTCGGACTGCTGGGGGGTCGGCGGCTCGGCCACCAGGCCCTCCGCCCGGAAGTACGGCACCAACCGTGCGGCGAGGTCCTCGGGGGCGAGGAGGCGGACCTGGTCCCCGTTGATCGCGCGTGCCTTGTCCAGGTCGAAGCGTGCGGGGTTCGGGTTGACCCGACCGATCTCGAAGGCCTCGACCATCTCGGCGAGGCTGAACACGTCGCGCTCGGCGTCGAGCGACCAGCCCAGGAGCGCCAGGTAGTTCAACAGGCCCTCCGGCAGGAAGCCGGAGTCGCGGTACCCCAGCAGGTTCGACTCCGGATCGCGCTTCGACAGCTTGCGGTTGCCTGTGCCGGTGACGTACGGCAGGTGTCCGAACCGGGGCACCGAGCCGTCGCCGACCCCGATCTGGGCGAACGCCTCGTACAGCGCGATCTGTCGCGGGGTGGAGCTCAGCAGGTCCTCGCCGCGCAGCACGTGGGTGATGCCCATGAGGGCGTCGTCGGTCGGGTTGGTCAGGGTGTACAGCGGCTGTCCGTTGGCCCGGACGATCACGAAGTCCTGCACGTTGTCGGAGCCGAACGTGATCGGACCGCGGACGAGGTCGTCGAAGGTGTAGTCGCGGTCGGACATCCGGAACCGGATCACGGGCTGCCGCCCCTCGGCCTCGAAGGCCCGGCACTGCTCCGGCGTCAGGTCGCGGTGCAGGCCGTCGTAGCCGCTCGGGCGGCCCTCGGCCCTGGCCTTCTCGCGTCGCTCCTCCAGCTCCTCGGCGGTGTCGTAGGCCGGGTAGGCCAGACCCGCCTCGACGAGGCGGGCCGCCACGTCGGCGTAGACGTCCATCCGCTCGCTCTGCCGGTAGGGGCCGTGCGGGCCCCCCACCTCCACGCCCTCGTCCCAGTCCAGGCCGAGCCACCGCATGACGTCGACCAGGAGACGGTAGGACTCCTCGTTGTCGCGCGACGTGTCGGTGTCCTCGATCCGGAACACGAACCGGCCCCCGTGGTGGCGGGCGAAGGCCCAGCTGAAGAGCGCCGTGCGGGCCATGCCGACGTGCGGGTTGCCGGTCGGCGACGGGCAGAACCTCGCGACGACGGGCTTGGACGTCTCAGTCATGGGAGACCACCTGGTTGACGAGGGTGCCGATGCCACTGATCGTCACGCTGACGGTGTCACCGACCTGCATCGGGCCGATGCCGTCGGGAGTGCCGGTGAGGACGACGTCGCCCGGCAGCAGGGTCATGAAGCTCGACACGTACGCGATGATCTCGGCGACGCTGAACACCATGTCGGAGGTGCGTCCGTCCTGCTTCGTCTCCGCGTTGAGGGCGGTGCGCACCCGCAGGTCGGAAGGATCGAGGTTGGTCTCGATCCACGGCCCGAGCGGGCAGAACGAGTCGAACCCCTTGGCGCGGGCCCACTGTCCGTCGCGCGCCTGCAGGTCGCGCGCCGTGACGTCGTTGGCGACGGTGTACCCGAAGACCACCTTGTCGACGTCATCCACGGGGACGTCCTTGCAGATGCGGCCGATCACCACGGCGAGCTCGCCCTCGAAGTGCAGCTCCGAGGTCTGCGGCGGGTACACGATGGGTTCGCCCGGCCCGACCACGCTGGTGTTGGGCTTGAGGAACACCAGCGGCTCCGCCGGCACCTCGCCGCCCATCTCGGCGGCGTGCTTGGCGTAGTTCTTGCCGATCCCCACGACCTTGCTGCGCGGGATGACCGGCGCGAGCAGGCGCACGTCCTCGACGGCGACCTTCTGGCCGGTGAGCTCGAACCCTGCGTACAGGGGATCGCCCTTCAGCACCGCGATGGTGGGCACTCCGTCGTCGTCCCCGACGACGCCGAACTGGGGGTCGTCCTCTCCCGCAAACCTGGCTACACGCATGGACCCGACCCTAGCGGTGCGGCGCATCCCGATCCTCGGCGCCGCTGGCGCCCGACCGGCCGGTCAGGCGCTGCCGTAGCGACGGTGGCGCGCCGCGTACTCCTCGATCGCGGCCCAGAGGGCCAGCCGGTCGACGTCCGGCCAGGCGATGTCGCTGAACACCATCTCGGCATAGGCGGACTGCCACAGCAGGAAGTTGCTGGTGCGCTGCTCGCCGGACGTGCGCCAGAACAGGTCCACGTCGGCCATGTCGGGTTCGTCGAGGTAGCGCGCGAAGACCCGTTCGTCGACCCGGTTCGGGTTGACCCGGCCGGCCGCGACATCGCGCGCGAGGGCGGCGGCAGCGTCGGCGACCTCGGCCCGCCCGCCGTAGTTGACGCACATCGTGAGGGTGAGCACCCGGTTGTCGCGGGTGAGCTCCTCGGCGGCCTCCAGCTCCTTGATGACGCTGCGCCACAGGCGAGGACGACGACCGGCCCACCGGACCCGGACCCCCAGCTCGTGCATCTGGTCGCGGCGTCGACGGATCACGTCGCGGTTGAACCCCATGAGGAAGCGGACCTCCTCGGGCGACCGCTTCCAGTTCTCGGTCGAGAACGCGTAGGCCGAGACGGCCGTGACCCCGACCTCGATGGCGCCCTCGACCACGTCGAACAGGGCCGCCTCTCCCATCTCGTGGCCGGCGGTGCGGGGCAGACCGCGAGCCTTGGCCCAGCGGCCGTTGCCGTCCATGACGATGGCGACGTGTCCCGGCACCTGGTCGGCGGGGAGGTCGGGGGGCGTGGCCCCGGACGGGTGCGGGGTCGGACGGCGCGGGGTCGGGGCGGCCATCAGCGGTCCACGTGGACCAACGAGCGCAACGACCGCTCGAGATGCCACATCAGGTAGGCATTGACGATGCCGGTCGACTCCCGCCGTGCCCGGTCGTCGGAGACGTCGACGGTCTCCCAGTCGCCGCTCAGCAGCGCCGCCAGCAGGGTGACGGCGGACGGTGACGGCGCGGCCGACCCCGGCATGCGGCACGTGTCGCACAGGATGCCGCCCGACGGCGCGTGGAAGTTGCGATGTGGACCCGGGGCACCGCACCGGGCGCAGAGGCCGAAGCTGGGCGCGTAGCCGGCGATGGCCAGGGCCCGCAGCTGGTAGGAGTCCAGGATCATCCCCGGGTTGTGGCGACCCTCGGTGAGGGCCCGCAGCGCCCCGACGAGCAGCTGGTACTGCTGCACGGCCGGCTCGCCCCCGTCGTCGACGAGCCGTTCAGCGGTCTCCAGCATGGCGGTCCCGGCGGTGTAGGCGCCGTAGTCGGCGCCGAGGTGCTGCGCGAACGGCGTGATCGTCTCGACCTGGGTCACGATGTCGAGGGTGCGACCCACGGCGAACTGCACGTCGACGTGCATGAACGGCTCGACCCGCCCGCCGAGCCGCGAGGTCGTCTTGCGGACCCCCTTGGCGACCGCACGGACCTGGCCGTGCTCGCGGGTGAGCAGCGTGATGATGCGGTCGGCCTCGCCCAGCTTGTGGGTACGCAGGACGACGCCCACGTCGCGGTAGAGGCTCACCCACCCATTGTGCCGCGTCCCCGGCGGGTCAGCGGCCCGCCTCGCCGCCGATCCCGGCATCGCGTGCCCGCGCCACCGCCTCGGCGCGTGTCCGCGCCTGCAGCTTCGCCAACACGTCACTGACACGGTTCCGGACGGTCTTCTCCGACACGAACAGGCGTCGAGCGATGCTGGCGTTGTCCAGTCCGCGCGCCATCAGGTCCAGCACCTCACCCTCCCGGACGGTGAGGTGAGGGAAGGCCTGCGGTGACGAACGACCGATTCCCGAGAAGAATCCGACGACCTGCTCCGCGACCCGGGGACCGAACACCGCTTCACCCCGCATGACGGCCGCGAGGGTCCGCTCGACGTCGTCCGCCCCGGCCTCCTTCAGCAGGTACCCCCGGGCGCCCGCGCGCAGTGCGGCGAAGACCGAGTCGCCGTCGTCATTCATCGTCAGCACCACCACGGCGACCCCCGGGTGCTGCTCGGTGATGCGCGCGGTCGCGGTGAGCCCGTCGAGGCCCGGCATCCGCAGATCCATCAGCACCACGTCCGGTCGCACCTCACCGACGAGACGGATCGCGGTCGCACCGTCCGGCGCCTCCCCCACCACCGTGATCCCGTCCATCGCGGACAGGACCGCGATCATCCCCGCCCGGAACATCGCATGGTCGTCGACCACCAGGACGGTCGTCACGGCCGGACCTGCTCGGTCGACCGGAACGGGCCGTCCCACGGGAGGACCACACGGACCGTGGTGCCACCACCGTCGGTGTCGACGTGGTCGACCCGTCCCCCGACCTCGGCGGCGCGGGCCTGCATGCTCGCCAACCCGACGCCCGCCGGGGGGCGCCCCGGCATGCCGCGGCCGTTGTCGACGATGCCCACGACGATCGCCTCGCCCGTCCGATGCAGTTCGACCCGTACGCGGCTGGCCGCACTGTGTCGCACGACGTTCGCCACCGCCTCCGCTGCGATCGCGTACGCAGCGACTTCGACACCTGCCGGCAACGGCCCGATGTCGACGACATCGGCGCTCCCCTCGATCGTGCCCAGGGATCCGACGAGCTGCTCGAGCGCACCGGCCAACCCGACCTGGTCCAGGATCGGCGGACGCAGCCCGTGTGCCACCGCCCTCACCTCACCCACGGCCGCCCGTGCTCGGTCACGCACGCGTCGTGTCACGGTCACCAGGTCGTGTTCCTCTCGTTGCTCCAGCCGGCCGGCCAGAGCATCCAGCTCGAGGGCGATACCGGCCAGGCTCGGCCCGACGCCGTCATGCAGGTCGTTGCGGAGCCGGCGGCGCTCCTCCTCCCGGGCGATCACGATCCGGGACCGACTCTCCGCAACGTCAGCGATCAGCGACGAGGTGTGGGCCAGGACACCGAGGTGGGCCGCGAGCTGTTCGAGCACATCCCGTTCCTGCGCACTGAATCCGGACGTCCCGCGGCGGTGTCCCACTTCCAGCACTCCGATGGCACGGCCCAGAGCCGACACGTCCAGCATCTCCACCTGTTCGGATCGATGTCCGACCTGCGCACCCACCGGTCCGACGAAGGCGACGTAGGGCAGCTTCAGCTCGTGGCGCAAGGACTCGAGCAGGAGCCGCATCGCCGCATGCGGCTCCGCCGCCGTGCGGGCCGCGGTCATGATCCTGCGCGTCAGCGCTGCAGAAGCCCGCCGGTGAGGGAACCACCACCGGTCGACATGACGCAGCAGGATGTCCCACGACACCACGGCAGCCACCCCCGACGCGGCGACGAGCAGGATCCCGGGGCGAGTTCCCGTCAGATCCGGACCCGCTGGCAGAACCGCCGCGGCCCACACGGTCCCGACCACGCCCAGCACCACCACGAGGACGAGGGTGCGGCTGAGCGCGAACTCGACGTCGAACAACCGGTGCCGAATCATCGCGACCACGACGCCGAGCGGCGGACCGACGAGCCCGAGCGCGAAGATGAGGTCGGCCGACGGAAGGCCTCGGGCCAGCTGAGAGACGATGATTCCCACGACGAGCCAGATGCCACCGAGCATCAGCCACTGCAGCTGTGCACGTTCGACACCCACCGACCGTCGGGTCCGAGCCACCAGGTGGACGACCGCAGCCGGCGTGGCGACCACGATGCAGAAGTACGAACCCGCCAGCACCACCCAGTTCAAGAACTCCAGGCCCGGCACACCGATGGGGTTCACGATGCCCGCGTCGGTGTCGGACCGTTCCGGTACCACCATCCGCGCCATGACCGCACAGGTGGCGACGACCACGACCGTCCGGGCCAGCCATCGCCACCACCCTGTCGCGCGGCCGTCGGGAAACAACAGCGGCAGCAGCGGCAGCACGTAGAAGTAGGCACCGAAGCCGAACATCGACACCCAGTCGGTGGCGGCCGCACCGGGCAGCGGGCGGTCCGCGACCCGCTCGCTCCACAGGCTGTACTGGCTCATCAACTCGTACAGCGCCAAGGAGCCGGTCGACACCAGCAACCAGCCGCAGGGGTTCCGCGGCTGGGCCCACACGACCGCGGCCCCCGCCAGCGGCCATCCAGCGCCGACCACGATGTTGGCCAGGTAGAGCGGCTCGACATCGACGCGCGACTCGATCATGGCGTGCGCGACGACCGCGGCGAGAGCGGCCAGGACTGCCACGACGGCGGTCACCAGACCGAGCAATCGCAACGGGGAGTCACCGAGGCGAGTCGCCGGAGGCGGCGTGGCCTCAACCGGCGCGGCTGCGGGAAGCTCGGTCGTCACGCAGACATCCTCACACCGGCCGGGCCGTGTCGTCAGCAATTCCGGGGGCCTTCGAGGTCCCGAAGAACCGGGGCACTCGTCCCTACCGACCGGGACAGGTCCCCTCCTACGGTCTGGTCATCATCTCCACCCACGACAACGAAGGAACCCCCCGATGACCGACATCAATGCCCTCCGAACCGAACCCTCTGCGGCCCACGCGGGACGGCCCCGATGGCCCGTGCTGGGCATCGTCGCCGGCATCGGTGCGGTCGTCGCGACGATCGTCACCGACCTCCACCCGGTCGACGGACCCGACACCTACACCGCTGCCGTCGTTGACGACGTCAGCTCCGTCACGGCCCAGGTGAGCATCATCGCCGGATACGTGACGGTGGCGTTGCTCCTCGTCCTGGCGGCGGCCTGGCGCCGCCACGTCGAACCGCGCGCGTTGACCAGCACGGCGGCGCGGGTCGTACCGCTCGGGCTCACGGCCGCGGCCGGTGCCCTGTCGCTCGGGTACGGATGGAAGGGCGCACTCGGTCTGTACAACGGCGGCAGCGAGGACGGCTCCTTCGACCGCGACGGCTTGTACGTCCTGTTCGTGCTGAACGACTTCGGCTCGTTCATCGGGTACCTCGGCGTCAGCGTCGCGGCCGGCGCCGTGGCGTGGATGGCCCTGCGTGAACGGCTGATCTCACGGTGGATCGGCGTGGTGAGCATCATCGTGCTGCTCCCCGTCGTCGTCACCGTCGTGGCGTTCGGCCTGCCGGGCTTCCCCGGAGTCGTGAGCGGCCTGTGGCTCCTCATCACCTTCACGGGGCTCACGTTCGGTCGCAGCACCATCGTGCGTTGACCGAGGGGTCGTGCCCGTGGGACCGCCGGCCGGTGGCCCCACGGGCACGACTACGTCGAACGACGTATGTCCGACTCCCGCGCCGGCCGCCAGACTGAAGCGGCCCGGCCCGGGCAGCACCTCGAGAGGAGTGCGGCTGTCGCTCAGCCGCGCTCCGCCTCGTAGAGCGCGTAGGGGTCGTGGAGGGTGCGACCGATCACGGACCGGAGCCAGGTGACATCTCGGGTGGTTCCGGCACGTGTCCGGTCGACGGTCCCGTCGCCGGTCAGGTTGGACGCGAAGATGCCGGCGGCCGACCGTGGCAGGAAGTCCTCGTAGACGACCGGCGACAGCGCACCGACGTCGTCGCGCCGGTAGTAGGCCAGGTCAGCTGCATCGAGCTCACTCTCGGTCCGCGGGAACGCCCCGATGCCCTCGGCGTCGTACAGCTCGCGGCCCTTCGGGGTCAGGGCGACCCCGCGAGCCTCGACCTCCCCGAATCGGACCCGCAGGTCACCGGACGTCAGGGAGCCGTCGGCCTCCCGGAAGGTGCGGCGCTCGGCCAGGGCTCGGAACGAGGTCTGGCGCAGCAGCACGTCCGGCCCGTCGGTGCGGGGCGGGCCCTGGATGCGGTCGATCATCTCGATCCCGTGGTCGGCCATCCGCTCGTACAGCAGGTCGATGTCGAGCACCCGCGGCGTGAGGTGGTTGATGTGCGTCGAGGCGACACCCCCGATGTCGGCCGCGACACCCGAGACCGCCTCGAGCCGGGTGTACCAGGCCCGGTCCACCGGCTCCGGCGACAGGGCGAAGGCGGCGGTCGCCAGCTCGATGAACCGGTCGGCGTCGGTCGACGGCAGCCCGCCCCCACGCTCGGCACGGTCGGCCAGCACCAGCAGCTCGTCGGGGAAGAGCGTGCGCGCCTCCAGGAAGCTCCTCAGGTCGGCCTCCAGCCGCTCGTCGAAGAACCGGCGGTCGTCGACCACCAGCAGCGACGTGAACACGCGGAACGGGTTGGCGGCCAGCTCCTCGCGACCGGTGGGCCGGAAGGCCGTCGAGACGACCGGGATGGCCGGGGTGGCGTCCCTCAGGTCGTAGAACCCGACCGGCTTCATGCCGCAGGCGGCGAAGATGCAGGCGACCTGGCCGAGCTCGTCGGGCGTGCCCAGCCGGATCGCCCCGTGCCGCTCCGCCGTGACGCGATCGATGCTGCCGAGACGTTGAGCGTCCGTCCGGTCCTCCAGCACCTCGGCATTCACCTGCTGCGACACCTCGACGAGCGTGCGGTAGGCCGGCACCTCGCTGCCGTAGAGCGCCGACAGGCCCGCCGCCAGGCGCGAGCGCAGGTCGGTGGGTCCGACCAGCGCCTCGCCCGGACGGTTCACGCGAATTCCACGCCCTGCGCCAACGGCAGGTCGGTGGAGTAGTTGACCGTGTTCGTGACGCGACGCATGTAGTTCCGCCATGCGTCCGATCCGGACTCCCGACCACCGCCGGTGTCCTTCTCGCCGCCGAAGGCACCACCGATCTCGGCGCCGGACGGACCGATGTTGACGTTCGCGATGCCGCAGTCCGACCCCACCGCCGACAGGAACGTCTCCGCCTCCCGCACGTCGAGAGTGAAGATCGACGAAGACAGACCCTGCGCCACGCCGTTGTGCAGGGCGATCGCCTCCTCCAACGTGTCGTAGGTGAGCACGTACACCAGGGGGGCGAAGGTCTCGGTGCGCACGATCTCGGTCTGGTCCGGCATGTCGACGATCGCCGGCTCCACGTAGGACCCGCCGCCGTCGACCGCTGCCTGTCGACCACCGGTGACCAGGACGCCACCATCGGCCGTCGCCTGCGTGATGGCGGCGTCGAACGCCGCCCACGCCTGCTCGTCGACGAGTGGCCCCACCAGCGTGGCCGGGTCCAGCGGCGACCCGATCGGCAGCGACTCGTAGGCCGCCGCGAGCCGCGTCAGCAGGTCGTCCTTGACCGACTCGTGGACGATCACGCGCCGCAGCGACGTGCACCGCTGACCGGCCGTGCCGACCGCCGAGAACACGATGCCGCGCACCGCCAGGTCGAGGTCGGCCGACGGTGCCACGATGGCGGCGTTGTTCCCGCCGAGCTCGAGCAGGGTGCGCCCGAGACGCGCTGCCACCCGTGGCGCGACCTGCCGGCCCATCCGGGTCGACCCGGTCGCCGACACCAGCGGGACCCGGGGATCGTCCACCAGCGCCTCGCCGACCTCGCGCGCACCCAGCACCACGGCGCTCAGTCCCTCGGGGGCGCCGGCTCGACGGCCTGCCTCCTCCGCGAGTGCCTGACACGCCAGTGCGGTCAGCAGGGTCTTCTCCGACGGCTTCCAGACGACGGCGTCACCGCACACGAACGCCAGGGCCGCATTCCACGACCACACCGCGACGGGGAAGTTGAAGGCCGAGATCACCCCGACGACACCCAACGGGTGCCACTGCTCCATCATCCGGTGCCCGGGCCGCTCGGTGGCGATCGTCAGTCCGTGCAGCTGGCGCGACAGACCGACCGCGAGGTCGCAGATGTCGATCATCTCCTGGACCTCGCCGCGGCCTTCCGAGACGATCTTGCCGGCCTCGATCGTCACGAGCGTGCCGAGGTCGTCCCGGTGCTCGCGCAGGAGCTCGCCGAGCTCGCGCACGAACCGTCCTCGGACGGGCGCGGGGACCTGGCGCCACTGCTCGAAGGCCACGACGGCCCGGTCGACCGCGGCGGACACCTCGGTGGGCCGGTGGGACACGAGCCGGCCGATCTCGTGCCCGTCGATCGGTGACCGGCAGACGAGGTCCCCGTCCGGGTCGAACGGGTCGGCGACTCCCAGCCGCCCGAGGACGGCCCGTGCCTGCTCGGCGATGTCGGTCATGGTCACACCTTTCCCTGTTCGACGAAGTGCCGACCCGAGCGGGTCGAGAACAACGCCTCCAACCTGATGTCCTCGGCGCGGATGAAGCCGGCATCCGGCAGCACCCCGTCGGCGACGAGCTCGACGACGCTGACGGCCGAGGCGGCCGTGGTCCACGAGATCGCCCGCCAGGTACGGCCCGAGATGTCGATCGGCTTGTAGGCGCGGACGTGGTTCTCGCGGAACGGCTGACCGTTCTTCAGCCCCTCCACCGCAGCGTGGACATAGACGACGTCGTCGTTGACCGGCGGCTTGGCGTCGACCAACATCTGTCCGACCAGCTCACGACGGTCCCGCAGGTTCAGCTCGTCGAACAGGAAGTGCATCTGCTCGAAGTGCCCCGGGTACCGCAACGTCTTGTAGTCGAGCCGGTGCACGCGTCCCTCGTAGGTCGAGCACATCGTGCCGAGCCCGCCGGAGGTCAGGGCCGCCTCGAGCTCGACACCACCGATGACGACGCGCTCCTTCTCGGTCATCGCCGGCACCATCTGGCGGTGTCCCTGACGCAGCACCTCGCAGTCGTTGAGGTACTCGTTGACCACACCCTCGGGCGACCAGTTGACCGCGTAGCCGAGCAGGCCGGTGGGGTGCTGGGGCAGAGCGCCGACCTTGAGCTCGATCGACCGGATCTCCTCGAACGTCTCGGCGATGGACGTGCCGATGATGCCGATCAGTCCGGGCGCCAGACCGCACTGCGGGGCGAACACCGAGGTGGGCTTCTGCGCGGAGAGCTCGATGACCCGGTTGGTCGTCGGCACGTCCTCGGTGAGGTCGAAGTAGTGGACCCCCGTGTCGTAGGCGGCCTCGGCGACGGCGATGTTGAGGTGGAAGGGCAGGCACGAGACCACGGCGTCGACGTGCGCGAGGGCGGCTCGCACCGCGGCCTCGTCGGCCACGTCGAGCACCGTCGTGGGCACCTCGAGCCCGGCCCGGGCGACCTGGTCGTGGCCGACGACCTCGAAGCCGGACTCCCGCAGGAGGCCGGCGACCAGCTCCCCCACCTTGCCGAGCCCGAAGACGGCGACCGTCCGGATGCTGCGCGCCATGACACCTCCTGGGCCGCGGCGGATCACGCCGCGGACATCGATCGGCCACCGGGTGTGGTGGTGGTCACGATCGTAGGAGTCGGCCCGGTCAGGTGGCTATACCGTCCAGCCGGTACACAGGTGTCGATTCGGTGACGAGCCCCTCCCTCCCGTCCGCGCTGGGAGTGACGATTCGGCCCTGAGATCGTCGATTCGAGGGCAGAAACGTCACTCCCAGCGGGAAGGTGAGGTCCTCGCGGGGTGGGATCAGCGCGACGGTGAGGTCAGCTGCGGGTGACGGGGATCGTCACGGCGACGGCACGGTTGGCCGCCGACACGACGGCGCGCAGCGACGCCATGACGATGTTGGCGTGGATGCCCACGCCCCACACGACCTCGTCGCCGATCTCGCACTCCACGTAGGCGGCGGCCACGGCGTCGCCACCGGCCGACAGGGCGTGCTCGGAGTAGTCGAGCACCCGGATCTCGGCCCCGGCCTGCCGCAGCGCGTCGACGAAGGCGGCCACCGGACCGTTGCCCTCCCCCGTGAACGACTGCTGCTCACCGCGGACGACCAGCTCCACGACCTGGTGGTCGTGCCCGTCGGCCGAGGTGGTGGACGAGAACGTCGTCAGCGAGTACGGCTCCTCACGGTCGAGGTACTCCCGCCGGAAGGCCGACCAGATCTCGGCCGGCTCGATCTCGCCCGCCTCGCCCTCGGTCAGCGCCTGCACCACCTGGCTGAACTCGATCTGCAGACGCCGGGGCAGGTCCAGCTGGTGGTCGGTCTTGAGGATGTAGGCGACGCCGCCCTTGCCCGACTGGCTGTTGACCCGAATGACGGCCTCGTAGGTGCGGCCGACGTCCTTGGGGTCGATGGGCAGGTAGGGCACGGCCCACGGGGCGCTGCCGACGGGGACACCGGCAGCGGCCGCGTCGGCCTCGAGGTGCTCGAACCCCTTCTTGATCGCGTCCTGGTGGGACCCGCTGAACGCCGTGTACACCAGGTCGCCCCCGTAGGGGTGGCGCTCGTGCACGGGCAGCCGGTTGCAGTACTCGACCGTGCGGCGGATCTCGTCGATGTCGCTGAAGTCGATCTGGGGGTCCACGCCCTGGGTGAACAGGTTGAGCCCCAGCGTGACCAGGCAGACGTTGCCGGTGCGCTCACCGTTGCCGAACAGGCAGCCCTCGATGCGGTCCGCTCCGGCCAGGTGACCCAGCTCGGCAGCGGCGACCCCCGTGCCCCGGTCGTTGTGAGGATGCAGGGACAGCACCAGGCTGTCGCGGCGCGGCAGGTGGCGGTGCATCCACTCGATCGAGTCGGCGTACACGTTGGGCGTGGCCATCTCGACGGTGGCCGGCAGGTTGATGACCAGGGGCCACTCCGGCGTGGGGTCGATGACCTCGATGACCGCCGAGCAGATCTCCAGGGCGAAGTCCAGCTCGGTGCCGGTGTAGGACTCCGGCGAGTACTGGTAGGAGATCTCGGTGTCGGGCGTGTGGATCTCGGCGTACTTCATGCACAGCCGGGCGCCCTGGGTGGCGATGTCGGTGATGCCGTCGCGGTCGAGCCCGAAGACGACCCGTCGCTGCAACGTCGAGGTCGAGTTGTAGAAGTGCACGATCGCCCGCTTCGCACCGACCAGCGACTCGAAGGTCCGGTCGATCAGGTTCTCGCGGCACTGGGTCAGCACCTGGATCACGACGTCGTCGGGGATGTGGTCGCCCTCGACCAGTTGGCGCACGAAGTCGAAGTCGGTCTGGCTCGCGCTGGGGAACCCGACCTCGATCTCCTTGTAGCCCATGCGGACGAGCAGCTGGAACATGGCGAGCTTGCGGGCCGGCGTCATGGGGTCGATCAGGGCCTGGTTGCCGTCCCGCAGGTCGACCGCGCACCAGCGCGGCGCCTCGGTGGCGGTGCGGCTCGGCCAGGTCCGGTCGGGCAGGTCGACGGGGGCGAACGGCTGGTAGCGGTCGTGCGGCATGCCGCTGGGGCGCTGCGGGGAGGTGACGTAGCGGGTCATGGGATTCCTCGGGGTGTGTTCGTCGGGCGGGTGGGGCCGGGACGTGACGAACTCCGCGCCGAGGGGTCCGACCTAGAGGACCTCGACGCGGCAGCGAAGGAGAAGATTCGCGATCCGCATGATGCGCCTAGGCTAGCAGCATGAGCGACGAATCGACCACGGGTGCCTACGTCACGACCGGCCAGGAGTTCGACCGCGACATGAACTACATCCCCGACCGGATCACCCGCGACTCCTCGCAGTGGCCGGTCGAACCGGGTCGGTACCGGCTCGTGGCCGCGAAGGCCTGCCCGTGGGCCAACCGGGCCATCATCGTCCGCGGCATCCTCGGCCTCGAGGACGTCATCAGCCTGGGCCTGTGCGGGCCCGTGCACGACCGGCGCAGCTGGACCTTCGACCTCGACCCCGGCGGCGTCGACCCGGTGCTGGGGTACGAGCGCCTGCAGGAGGCGTACTTCGCCCGCTACCCGGACTACCCGCGCGGCATCACCGTCCCGGCGATGGTCGACGTACCGACCCGCGCCGTGGTCACCAACGACTTCCCGTGGATCACCCACGACCTGTTCCACGAGTGGCGCGACCACCACCGTCCGGACGCTCCGGACCTCTGGCCCGACGACGTCCGTGACGAGATGGAGGACGTCATGAAGCGGGTGTTCACCGAGGTCAACAACGGGGTCTACCGCTGCGGGTTCGCCGGGTCGCAGGAGACCTACGAGGCTGCCTACGAACGGCTCTGGACGGCCATGGACTGGTTGGAGGACCGTCTGACCGACCGGCGCTACCTGATGGGCGACCACATCACCGAGGCCGACGTGCGTCTCTTCACGACCCTCGCCCGCTTCGACGCCGTCTACCACGGCCACTTCAAGTGCAACCGCAACAAGCTGACCGAGATGCCGAACCTGTGGGGGTACGCACGCGACGTGTTCCAGACCCCGGGGTTCGGCGAGACGATCGACTTCGACCAGATCAAGGCGCACTACTACGTGGTGCACACCGACATCAACCCGACGCAGATCGTGCCGGCCGGACCGGACCCCCGGGTGTGGACGACCCCGCACGGACGCGAGCGGGTCTGAGCGAGACCGGCAGCACCAGCGCCCGGATCCGCGCCACCGTCGGCGACGCGTGGGCGAGCTCGCCCACCAGTCGCCGCGCATCCGCGCGCGCGGCCGGGTCGTCGGTCCCGGCGCCCCCGGCCGGCCCGAACCACGCGGACTCGACCCGCAGCAGCACCCGGTCGACGAGCACGGGGTCCCCCCGGGCGGCGAGCTCGTCGGCGACCTGCCGCGGGGTACCGGCCGCCGGCAGGGCGACGGACAGGTCGGCCGCGGTGTCGACGATCTCGGCCCAGTGATCCACGGGCGAGGACCCGGCGCCCAGACGTCGTCGCCGTCGGACCGCACGGACCGCTGCGGGAGCCCCCAGGAGCAGCATCAACACCGCAGCTCCCGCGGCGGCCGACCGGCCCGCGGGCGAGCCTCGATCGCGTGCCGCTGCCTCGGCCTCGGCCTCGCGCGCGTCGAGGACCTCCGGCGGGATCACGTCCGGCACCACCTGACCGGCCGCTCCCCCGTCCTGCACCGGCGCGGCCGGCTCCTGGAAGCGAGTGGCACGGCCGATGCCCGGCGTCGGCTCGAAACCGATCCAGCCGACGCCCTCGAAGTAGATCTCGGTCCACGCGTGCAGGTCGGCGGAGGTCACCACGTAGCGGGTCTCGTCGCCCGTCGTGCCCGAGCCCGTGCCCGGCGCGTAGCCGACGGCGACCCGCGACGGGATCCCGAGCTCACGAGCCATGACGGCCATCACCGACGCGAAGTGCACGCAGTAGCCGGCGCGACGCTCCAGGAACACCTCGAGCACGTCGAGACCGGTGCCGTCGTAGTCCTCCTGCACCGGGGCTTCCTCGGAGTACTCGAAGTCGCCGGCGCGCAGGAACGCCTGCAGCGCCATGGCCCGGTCGTAGTCGTTGGTCGCACCGGCCGCGACCTGTCGGGCCGTCCGACCGATCACGGCCGGACGGTCAGGGGGCAGGGCGACGTTGGCGGCCATCTCGGTGCCCTCGATCGGATCGGCCGCACGCAGCTGGGTGGCCGTCGGGGCGATGTCCAGGCTGCGTGCCACGTAGGCCAGCCCCCGGGTGTCGTCCTCCGACGACCGCACGGTCAGACCCGCGGCCTCGACCCGCCACGAGCTGTCCAGGCCGTCGAGCGTGACGACCGGGTACGGCACGGGCAGCATCGAGGACCGCAGCGACACGATGCTCACCGTCGTGGTCTCGGTGGTGCGACGGACGTCGTCACGCAGCCCCGCCTGCCCCTCGAGCGGGTCGATCGGCTGGGTCACCGTCGGGGTCCACGTACGGCCGTTGAAGTCCCGCAGGGTCGCGACCTTGAGGTAGGGCGGTGCATCGAGGGTCGTCGTGTAGGACAACGCGGTCACCGGGGTGGAGCGGCGCAGGTTCGAACCCAGCTCCACCAGCGGATTGATGCCCGTGCCGAAGACCGGCCCGACCGGCCGGCCCCACGTGGTGGCGACGGCAGAGATGTCGGGCAGCACGGCCGGTCCGACGGCCGCGCTGACCACCGCCAGTCCGGCGATCGCAGCAGCCGTCGGACGCCGCCACCACGACGCGTCGCGCGCCCGGGCGGCCCCGAGCAGCACCAGCCACGGGACAGCGGTCGCGACGAACCACCAGGCCGACGGCACGCGTCCGACGACCACCGAGGGGATGACGAGCAGCACCAGCCAGCCCAGACCGACGAGCAGCACCCCGTGGCGTCGGCCGACCACGGCTTCACCGAGCACGGCGAGCACGGCCACGCCGGCCGTCAGCACGAGCACGACGGCGGGCACGTCGACGACAGGAGGAGGTTCCTCCGCGATCAGGAGGAAGGCGCGATCGGCGAGGTCGCCCAGCGCTCGGACCGAGTCGGGCGTCGGGAGGACCACCCAGAGGGTCGACGGCACGAAGATCCATCCCACGGCCAGCACCGCCAGAACCGTGGTGAACACCGGCACGAACCGGCCGCCGAAGGTCCGCAGGACGGCTCCGGCCAGGCACACCGCGGCGGCGACGACCATCGAGGTCGTCCACCAGGAGCGTCCGGAGATCACGGTGGAGAACCCGGCGAGGGCGACACCCGTGCCGATCAGCAGCACCGCCCGGCGCAACCAGAGCTCGGCAGGCCGCCCGCTGGACCGCCCCGTGGACCACGCCGTCGACGTGGGCGTCACGGTGCACCGCTCCCGACCAGTCGCGTCCAGGCCTCGAGGAGGTCGTCGCCCGGGCGGTAGGTCACCGTGTGCCACCCTGCGTCCCGCAGGAGCCGCCGGGCGTCGCGCTCGCTCGCCGCACCCACCAGCGCCCGGGCCGGGCCGGGCACGAGCGTCAGCCAGTCGGCGGCGGACCGGGCGTCGAGGTCGCCGAGGACCAGCACGGGGCCGCCGCCCGGGAGCTGGTCGAGCCGCACCGACAGCCCCCGTCCGCGGTCGGGTTCGACGAGCGCGAGGTCGACGAGCGCGTCGGACACGTCGTCGTGCCCGTCCCCGATCGTCCGGCGCACCCGACCGTCACTCGTCAGCAGCTCGGCCCCGTGGCCCGTCCGGAGCAGCTCGGTCAGGATCGACGCCGCGGCGACCACGGCCCACTCCAGGCTGTCCGAGAGTTC
Organism: Aeromicrobium marinum DSM 15272; assembly: GCF_000160775.2. NCBI lineage: Bacteria > Bacillati > Actinomycetota > Actinomycetes > Propionibacteriales > Nocardioidaceae > Aeromicrobium > Aeromicrobium marinum. The sequence continues at coordinate 1,668,918 of NZ_CM001024.1, forward strand.
GTCCACGCCGTCCGCGTCTCGCTGGACGGCATGGGCGCCGGCTCCCACGTCGAGCACGACCACCGAGCGGACGTCCGACGGTTCCTCCTCCTGCCGCACCATCAACGAGCCCCGACGCGCGGTGGCCTTCCAGTGGGTGCGGGCCAGGGAGTCCCCCGGCCGGTGCGGTCTGGCGACGACGTCGTCCTCGCCACGACCGGGCCGTACCGACACCCACCGCGAGTCCTCCTCGCGGCGGTGCGGTCCCGCCGACGTCTGCTGCAGGTCGACACGCGCCGGGACGACGAGCATCTCGTCGGTCCCGCCGACCTGCACCCGGCGGCGGACGAGGTCGAAGGGGTCGGTGACCTCCAGGACGACCGGTCCGACCTCCGGTCGCCCCCTGCGGGTCGGCCGGACGGTGTACGCGGCCGTGGCCACGGGGTTCGCACGGCTGAGCGGGGGCAGGTCTCCTCGGGCGACGCCTCGCACCCCGCGAGGGAGGATCTCGGACCACGTGCCGGACGTCGGCACCAGCCGGGACGACCGCGTGAACGTGAGCCGGACCGTCGCCTCGTCGCCGACGGCGACCTCCTCGGGCGAGAACTCCCGCGCCACGGCGAGTCGGACGGGAGCCAGCACCACCAGCACCAGAGCGGCGCCGACCAGCCCGAGCAGCAGGCCGGTCACGTAGAGCAGCGTCGGCACCGAGGCCACCGCGGCGGCCGCGAGACAGACCACGGCCGCGACCACGAAGCCCGCTCCGAGCGGTGAGGTGCGGATCCGTCCCATCAGACGACGATCAGGTGGGCCGGAGGTCGCCGGCGGGGACCGCGACCGACGCCACGACCTCCCGGACCAGGTCGTCGGCCGACGGTGCCCCTCGGACCGCCAGCAGACGGTGGGCCAGCACCGGGACCGCCAGGGTGTCGACGTCGTCGGGCAGCACGAAGGACCGTCCGGCCACCGCGGCGCGCACCTTCGCGGCCCGCACGAGCTGCAGGCTCGCGCGAGGGCTGGCCCCGAGCCGGATCCGGTGGTCGCGCCGGGTCGACTGCACGAGGTCGACCACGTAGCGCTGCACCGCGCCCGACACGTGCACTCCCCGGGCCTGGGCGATCATCCGTTGCACGTCCTCGACCGACACGACCGGACGCAGCCGGTCGAACGGGTTCTCCTCGTCCCGGTCGGCGAGCATGTCCACCTCGGCCGCCGCGTCGGGGTAGCCGATCTCGATGCGGGCCATGAACCGGTCGCGCTGCGCCTCGGGCAGGGCGTAGGTGCCCTCCATCTCGTGCGGGTTCTGGGTCGCGACCACGGTGAACGGGCTGGCGAGGCGGTAGGTCGTGCCGTCGACGGTGACCTGACGTTCCTCCATGGCCTCCAGCAGCGCGGACTGGGTCTTGGGTGACGCGCGGTTGATCTCGTCACCGACGACGATGTTGGCGAACACCGGTCCCGGCTTGAACTCGAACTCCGTCGTGGCCGGGTTGAAGGCCGACACCCCGGTGACGTCCGACGGCATGAGGTCGGAGGTGAACTGGATCCGTCGCACCGAGCAGCTGACCGATCGCGCCAGCGCCTTGGCCAGCACGGTCTTGCCGACCCCGGGCACGTCCTCGATCAGCAGGTGCCCCTCGGCGAGGAGCACGACCACGGCGGTCTCCGCGGCCTGGGGCTTGCCGCCCAGGACCGTCTCGATGTTGGCGCAGACGGCGCGGGCCGCGTCGCGGAACTCCATGCCTGATGGTAGGCACATCCGGCCAACCGCGCCGGGGACTCGGCACGGTCGCGCCGGCTGGCTAGGCTCGTGGCATGCCCCGGTTGCTCGTGGTGCACCACACCCCCACCCCGACCCTGCGACGCCTCGGCGACGCCGTGCTGGCAGGAGCACGGGACCCGCTGATCGCGGACGTCGAGGTCGTCGAGCTCGCCGCGCTCGACGCCGGCGTGGAGGACGTGCTCGGCGCCGACGGGTTCGTCCTGGGGACCCCCGCGAACTTCGGGTACATCAGCGGAGCGTTGAAGCACTTCTTCGACACCGTCTACGACCACGTGCGCGACGAGACGGCGCGTCGTCCCTTCTCGTACTGGATCCACGGCGGCTACGACACGACGGGCGCCGAGCGGGCGATGGAGTCGATCACGACCGGGCTGGGCTGGCGGCTGGCGGCCGACCCGCTGGTCATGACCGGCGAGGTCGGCGACACCCACACCGAGGCCGCCACCGAGCTCGGTGGCACGGTGGCGGCCGTGGTCGAGGCCTGAGGCGTCAGGCAGCGCTCGGCACGGGGTCCCGCTGCATCACCAGGTCACCCACGCTGGCGGCGCCGGCCACCATGCCCGACCCGATCGCCCCTGCCACCGACGCCATCGGCATCGGGAGCTCCCGGTGGTGGGCGGAGTCGCCGGCCGCGTAGACCCCGGCGACGCTGGTCCGGCCCGTCGCGTCGATCGCGACCCCGCCCGACGGATTCAGCTCGACGCCGAGCTGCTCGGCGAACGGAGCCGACTGCACCACGGCCGGAGCGACGAAGAGCCCGTCGAGCTCCAGCGTCTCCCCGTCGACCAGGTGCACGGTCAGGCCGTCGCCGCGGGGGGCGACCCGTTCGACCAGCCCCCCGCGGACCCTGGCGCCGTCGGCCGACGCCTGGGCCAGCACCTGCTCGTCGAACTCCAGATCGCCGGCCAGCAGCACGCAGTCGGCCGCGATCGGAGCCAGCAGGGCCGCCACGTGCCCGAGGTGCGGCGCAGAGGCGCCCAGCACCCCGACCCGTCGCCCGCTCAGCTCGTGGCCGTCGCAGAAGGGGCAGTGCGCCACCTGGCGACCCCACATCTGCGCGAGGCCCGGCACGTCCGGAAGCTCGTCGCGCACACCGGTCGCGAGCACGATCCGCCGGGCCCGGCGGGTCGATCCGTCCGCCAGCTCGGCGACGAAGTCGCCCGAGCTGCCCGCGACCGACGTGACCCGTCCCCGCAGGACGGAGACGGTGTCGTACCGCTCGAGGTCGGCGCGGGCCGCGGCGCGCAGCCGTTCCGGGTCCCACCCGTCGTGGGCGATCAGGTTGTGCAGGTGGGCCGTCGCCGCGTTGCGGTACTCACCGGAGTCGACGACCAACGCGGTCCGGTGGACCCGGCCGATCGTGAGTGCGGCCTGCAGGCCGGCGGGGCCGGCGCCGATGACGAGGACGTCGTGCATGGTGGTCTCCTGGGTCCGAGGGTTGCTGTCCACGTCATCGTGTGACTTCATGTCAACATGAAGTCAAGCGCCACCTCGTGGTCGATCGGTGACACGGCGACCCGCTTCGGCCTGCCCGCCCACGTCCTGCGGCACTGGGAGGAGGTCGGACTGCTGCGTCCGGGGCGCGACGGCGGAGGACGGCGGCGCTACGGGGAGAACGACGTCGTGCGGATCGCGGCCGTCCTGCGCAACAAGGCGGCCGGCATGTCGCTGGAGCAGATCCGGGTCCTGCTCGACCAGGGAGCGCCGGACCGGCACGCGATCCTCACCGAGCACGTCGCCGATCTCGACCGCCGCATGGCCGAGATGCAGCGGTCACGGGAGATGACGATGCACGCCTTCGAGTGCGACCAGCACGACATGACCACCTGCCCGAACTTCGTGCGCAGTGTCGAGGACCTCATCGGTGGCGGACCGTGGAGGTCCCAGCCACCCCCGCCCGCGTGACCGGGGTCAGAACCCCAGCTTGCGCAGCTGCTTGGGATCGCGCTGCCACTCCTTGGCGACCTTGACGTGCAGATCGAGGTAGACCGGCGTGCCGAGGATCTTCTCGATCTGGGCCCGCGAGGTGGTGCCGATCTCGCGCAACCTCGAGCCCTGCTTGCCGATGATGATGCCCTTCTGGCTGTCGCGCTCCACGTACACGTTGACGCGGACGTCGATCAGCGGGTTGTCGGCCGACCGGCCCTCCCGCGGCACCATCTCGTCGACCACCACGGCCAACGAGTGCGGCAGCTCGTCGCGCACTCCCTCGAGCGCCGCCTCGCGGATCACCTCGGCCACCAGCGTCGCCTCCGGCTCGTCGGTCAGCTGGCCCTCGGGATACAGCGCGGGGCCCTCGGGCAGGGTCGCCACGATGAGGTCCGCGAGCAGGCCGACCTGGTCGTCGGCCACCGCCGACACCGGCACCATCTCGTGCCACCTCAGCCCCGCCTCCTCCCCCGCGGCCTGGATCGCCATCAGGTGCTCGGCGACCCGCTGGGGCGACACCAGATCGGTCTTGGTGGCCACGGCGATGACCGGCTTGCCCCGCAACGCGGCGATCTCGCGGATCAGGAAGCGGTCACCCGGGCCGATCCGTTCGTCGGCCGGCAGGCACAGGCCGATGGTGTCGACCTCGGCCCACGTCGTGCGGACGAGGTCGTTGAGCCGCTGACCGAGCAGGGTGCGCGGCCGGTGCAGGCCGGGGGTGTCGACCAGGACGATCTGCGCGTCCGGACGGTGCACGAGCCCCCTGATGGCGTGCCGGGTGGTCTGCGGGCGCGACGAGGTGATCGCGACCTTCCCGCCGACGAGGGCGTTCGTGAGCGTCGACTTGCCTACGTTGGGTCGGCCGACGAAGCAGGCGAATCCGGACCGGAAGCCGCTCACGTGCGCTTGACCCCCACGACCTGTCCGGTCGGGTCGGCCAGGTGGACGACCACGTCGTCACCGGCGAAGTCGCGCAGCACCTCCAGGTGCACCAGACGGTCGGGGTCGCCCACGACCGCTCCGGCCTCCACGCCGGTCGCACCGGACGAGATCGCCATCGCCACGGCCAGGTCGAGCGCGTCGACCGACCAGGACGGCAGCGAGACCGTCGACGCCGCGTAGGTCCGGCCGTCACGGTCACGGACCGCCGCGCCCTGGTGGGCCGACGTCCGGGCCCGCGCTGCGCGGGCGAGGGTGACGAGCTTGGCGTCCTCAGGTGCGGGAGTCATGGGCAGAGGCTACCGACTCGGGGTCGTCGTCCTCGGTGAGGCGGGTGACCAGGACGCGACCGATGCGGTTGCGCCGGCCCGACGGCGCCTCGGCCACCAGCCGCAGACCCTCGATCACGATGGCGCTGCCGGGGATCGGCACCTTGCCGAGGTGCTTGGCGAGCAGGCCGCCGACGGAGTCGACGTCCTCGTCCTGCAGGTCGACACCCGTGAGCTCGGCGAGGTCGTCCACGTCGTAGCGCGAGCTGACCCGCCACGAGCCGTCGACCAGCACCTCCAGCTCGTCGGGCTCGGTGTCGTACTCGTCGGTGATCTCGCCGACGATCTCCTCCAGGATGTCCTCGATCGTGACCATGCCCGCCGTGCCGCCGAACTCGTCGACGACGATCGCGACGTGCGTGCGCTGGGCCTGCATCTCCTTCAGCAGCTCGTCCGCGTGCTTGGTGTCGGGCACGAACAGGCACGGCCGCAGGATCGACGAAACCCGCTCGGCGTGCTCGGCGGTGTGGTTGTCGAAGACCCGCTTCGTGACGTCCTTGAGGTACGCCATGCCGACGACGTCGTCGAGGTTGTCCTCCACGACCGGCAGCCGGGAGTAGCCGCTCCGCAGCGCCAGCGACATCGACTGCCGCAGGGTCTTGTGCTGCTCGATGAACACGATGTCGGTGCGCGGCACCATCACCTCGCGCACGATGGTGTCACCCAGCTCGAACACCGACTGGATCATCTTGGACTCGTCGGACTCGATCAGCGAGCTCGCCGCCGCCAGGTCGACCAGCTCGCGGACCTCGACCTCGGAGGCGAACGGGCCCTCGCTGAAGCCCCGGCCCGGCGTCACGGCGTTGCCCAGCAGGATCAACAGCTTGGGCACCGGACCCAGCAACCACTCCAGGGCGATCACCGGACCCGACGAGCCCAGCGCGATGCGCTCGGCGTGCTGACGGCCGAGGGTGCGCGGACCCACGCCGATCAGGACGAAGCTGACCACCATCATCAGCAGCGACGCGACGAGGAACCGGTTCCAGAAGCCCTCGACCTCACCGGCCACCACCAGGGCCACCAGCACGACGCTCGAGGTCTCGGCCAGGATCCGGACCAGGGTGACGCTGTTGAGGAAGGGCGCCGGGTCGTCGAGCACCCGTACCAGCCGGTTGGCCCCGGCGCGGCCCTCGTCGTCGAGCTCCTCGGCGCGCGCCTTGGAGAACGACGAGAGCGCCGCCTCGACGCTCGTCAGCACGCCCGCGAACACCGCCAGCACGACCGACGCGATCACGGGCCACCAGGTGGTGGGGTCGAACACTCAGGCTCCTTCGGGGTCGAGACCGAGCGCGGCGCGCTGCCACTCCACGAGCAGGCGCCCTTGCAGGCCGAACATCTCGCGGTGCTCGTCAGGCTCGGCATGGTCGTAGCCGAGCAGGTGCAGGATGCCGTGGACGGTCAGCAGATCGACCTCGTCGGCCGTCGTGTGGCCTGCTGCCGGAGCCTGCTGCTCCGCCACCTGGGGACACAGGGCGATGTCGCCCAGGTACCCCTCGGGGGACTCCTCGTCGTCACGACCCGGCGTCAGCTCGTCCATCGGGAACGACAGCACGTCGGTGGGTCCGTCCTTGCCCATCCACTGCCGGTTGAGCACGGCGATCGTGTCGGCGTCGACCAGGCGCAGGGTCAGCTCGGTGGCCGGGTGCAGGCGCATGCGTCGCATGACGAACCGGCAGAGGCGGGTGAGGTCGAGGACGTCCGCTTCGACCCCTGACTCATTGAGGACGTCGACGTTCACGGGTCCCGCCCACCTGCCCCTCGGCCTCGAAGGTGTCGTAGGCCGCCACGATCCGGCCGACCAGCCGGTGGCGGACGACGTCCTGGGCGGTGAGCCGGCTGAAGTGCACGTCGTCGACCTCGTCGAGGATGTCCTGCACGACCCGCAGACCGCTCTTCGCGCCGGTGGGCAGGTCGACCTGCGTGACGTCGCCGGTGACCACCATCCGGGAACCGAACCCGAGCCGCGTGAGGAACATCTTCATCTGTTCCTGGGTGGTGTTCTGGGCCTCGTCGAGGATGATGAACGCGTCGTTGAGCGTGCGGCCACGCATGTAGGCCAACGGGGCGACCTCGATCGTGCCGGCCGTCAGCAGCTTGGGGATCGTCTCGGGGTCCAGCATGTCGTGCAGGGCGTCGTAGAGCGGCCTCAGGTAGGGGTCGATCTTCTCGCTGAGCGTGCCCGGCAGGTAACCGAGGTGCTCCCCGGCCTCGACCGCCGGACGCGTGAGGATGATCCGCGAGATCTCCTTCGCCTGCAGGGCCTGCACGGCCTTGGCCATCGCCAGGTAGGTCTTGCCCGTGCCGGCCGGCCCGATGCCGAACACGATGGTGTGGCTGTCGATCGCGTCGACGTAGCGCTTCTGGTTGAGCGTCTTGGGCCGGATGGTCCGCCCACGGTTCGACAGGATGTTGAGGCTCAGCACGTCGGCGGGGCGCTCCTGCGTCTCGGTGCGCAGCATCCCGATCGTGCGCTCGACGATCTCGCGCGACAGCCCCTGCCCGGTGCGCACGATGGTGGTGAGCTCGTCGAGGGCACGCTCGACCAGGGCCACCTCACCGGGCGGGCCGGTGACCGTGAGCCGGTCACCCCGCAGGTGGATGTCGGCCTCGAAGTCGGCCTCGATCAGGCGGAGGAACTCGTCCGCGCTCCCGAAGAGCGCGACGGGGGGGATGCTCGACGGCACCGTGAAGACGTGGGTCGAGTGGGGGGCGTCAGTCATACGGCGACGAGTCTACGGTCCGTGGTCACCCGGGCGCGAGTCCTGACCGGACGGCTCACCCGGGCGGCCAGCCGAGGGGGCGACCCGACAGGACGTGGCCGTGGCAGTGGAACACCGTCTGGTGGGCGTCCGCCCCGGTGTTGAACACCAGCCGGTAGGACCCGCTGCCGTGCTGGTCGGCGACCGTGCGGGTGAGCCCGATCAGGTCGATCGTGGCCTCCGGGTCGGCGGCCGCGAGGCTGCTCACGTCCGGCTCGTGCCGCCGTGGGATCACCAGCACGTGGGTCGGCGCCTGCGGGTCGATGTCGCGGAAGGCCACGCTGTGCTCGGTCTCGGCCACGACGTCGGCCGGCACGTCACCGGCGACGATCCGGCAGAACAGGCAGTCACCGCTCATCGTTGACCCCCGCCCGGAACGCGTCCTTCATGCGCCCGAAGACGCTGCGATGGGTGGTGCCCAGCCGCGCCTCGGGGCGCTGCTCACCCCGCAGGGCCGCGAGCTGGTGGATCAGCTCACGCTGGTCGCCGTCGAGCTTGGACGGCGTCTCGACCACCACCGTGACCTGCAGGTCGCCCTGGCCGACGCCCCGCAGTCGCGGCACGCCCTCGCCCCTGACGGTCACGACCTGTCCCGACTGCACGCCGGGTTCGATGTCGACCGACAACGTGTCGGAGCCCTCGTGGCCGGCCAGGTCGGCGCGCAGGGTCGGCAGGTCCAGGGTGGTGCCCAGCGCAGCGGCGGTCATCGGGATGGTGACGTGGCACATGAGGTGGTCGCCCTTGCGCGAGTACACCGGGTGGCGCGCCACGTTGATCTCGATGTAGAGGTCACCGGGCGGTCCGCCCCCGGGCCCCACCTCGCCCTCCCCCGCCAGCTGGATGCGGGTGCCGTGGTCGACGCCGGCAGGGATGTCCAGCGTCAGGGACCGGCGCGACCGCACCCGCCCCTCGCCGTCGCACTCCGGGCAGGGCTCGGGGATGACCGATCCGTAGCCGTGACAGGTCGGGCACGGCCGCGAGGTGCGGATGTCGCCCAGCAGGGAGCGCTGCACGTGCTGCACGGCGCCTTGGCCGCGGCAGGTCGTGCAGGTCACCGGCGCGGAACCCTCCGACGCCCCGGAGCCGTCGCACCGCTCGCACACGACGGCCGTGTCGACCTTGATGTCGTGGGTCACGCCGAAGACCGCCTCGGCGAGGTCGACGTCGAGCCTCAGCAGGGCGTCCTGGCCGCGCTGAACGCGCGACCGCTGCTGACGACCACCGCCGCCGTTCTGGCCGAAGAAGGCATCCATGATGTCGTCGAAGCTGAACCCCTGGCCGAAGCCGGCTCCCCCGCGGGCCCCGCCCATGGGGTCGCCTCCACGGTCGAACAGTTGGCGCTTGGCGGGGTCGGACAGCACCTCGTACGCCGTGGTGACCTCCTTGAAGCGGTCGGCGGCGTCGGGCGCGTCGTTGACGTCGGGGTGCAGCTGACGAGCCAGCCGGCGGTAGGCCTTCTTGATCTCGTCGGCGGCGGCGGTGCGTTCGACACCGAGTGTCGCGTAGTAGTCCTGTGCCATGTGCGGGTCGGGTCCTGGGGTCGGGGGTGGGACGGGTCAGTCGTCGAGCATGCGGCCGACGTAGCGGGCCACGGCGGCGACCGCCGCCATGGTGCCGGGGTAGTCCATGCGCGTGGGACCGACGGTGCCGAGGGTCGCCAGCGAGGTCTCTCCACCATAGGTCGAGGCCACGAGCGCGGTGCCGCTGAGTCCCTCGTGGCCGGTCTCGCCACCGATGCGGACGGTCAGGCCGCTGCTGGCCTCGCCGAGCAGCTTCAGCAGGACCACCTGCTCCTCGATGGCCTCGAGCACGGGGCGGATCGACGAGTCGAAGTCGGCACCGTACCGCGCGAGGTTGGCGGTGCCGCCGACCATGATGCGCTCGTCGCTGCGCTCGTTGGAGAACACGTGGGTCAGGGTCGTGACGATCGTGGTGACCACGGGTCGGTCGCGGGGCTCGAACTCCGCGATGAGGTCGGCCAGCTGGAGCGAGGCCTCGGCCAGACGCCGGCCGACCGTGGCCGCCACGATCCGCGAGCGCAGGTCGGCCAACAGGTGGTCGGTCAGCGGCTCGGCGAGCTCGACCACCCGCTGCTCGACCCGGCCGGAGCTCGTGATGACGACGACGAGCACCCGGGTGCCCTCGAGGCTCACGAACTCGATGTGACGGACCGTCGACCGGGTGAGGGTCGGGTACTGCACGATGGCGACCTGGTTGGTGAGTTGGGCCAGCACCCGGACACTGCGCTGGACGACGTCGTCGACGTCGACCGCGCCGGTCAGGAACTGCTCGATGGCCCGGCGTTCCGGGGGCGACAGGGCCTTGACGGTGGCCAACCGGTCGACGAACATCCGGTAGCCCTTGTCGGTGGGGATCCGGCCGGCGCTCGTGTGCGGCTGGGTGATGTAGCCGTCGTCCTCGAGGGCCGCCATGTCGTTGCGGATCGTGGCCGACGAGACGCCCAGGTGATGACGTTCGACGAGCGCCCGGGAGCCGACCGGCTCCTGGGTGGCCACGTAGTCCTCGACGATCGCGCGCAGCACGTCGAGGCGGCGTTCGTCGGACATCGGGTCTCCCTTCGGCGCGTCGGTCTGGCACTCGCGGTGGCAGGGTGCCAGTCTAGCGAGGTGAGGGAGATCCGGAGGGTCGGCGACACCGTCGTGGTCGACGGCGCCGAACGTCGACTCACCTACCGGCCGCGGCGCGTCACCCTCGACGACGGCACCTGGGTGGCCCACGAGTCCCGCGGCGGATCGATGGCCTCGGTCTGGGCGGTCGACCTGGGCGACCGGTTCGTGGAGGTCGTGCACCTCGGGCACGGGCCCGTGGGCGGCGAGCTCGTCGTGGTGGTGCCCGACGCCGACCAGGTGCTGGTCGGCGACCTGTACCTGCCCCAGCTGCCCGAGCGGATCGACCCGACCTGGCCGGTGGCCGTCGACCTGCTGATCGGCATGGTCGGCCCCGGCACCCGGGTGCTCGCCACGGGAGGTCCCGTCGACCGCGACGAGCTGGTCGACTTCCACCAGCTGCTCCTCGGTGCGCTGCATGCCTGACCGCTACGGCGGCGACGTCCTCGCCGGGGACTGGCGCCGACCGTCGCGCGGGCGCACCACCGACGTCGTCGTCGAGCTCGGTCAGGTGGTCGAGGACGCCACCACGGGATTCCGCGGTGAGGTCGTCGGCATCGATCCGCAGATGGGCATGGTGGTGCTGGAGGACCGCCGCAGCACCCGCCGGAGCTTCCCCATGGGCCCGGGCTACCTGCTGGAGGGCCGACCGGTCGCGCTGCGCCCGCCGGCGAAGACCGAGCGCCGGCCCTCCCGCACGGCGTCCGGCTCCGTCGCGGTGCACGGCGAACGGGCCCGGGTGGCCTTGCCGAGCCGCATCTGGGTCGAGGGCCGCCACGACGCCGAGCTGGTCGAGAAGGTGTGGGGCGACGACCTGCGGCTGGAGGGGGTCGCGGTGGAGTTCCTCGGCGGCATCGACGACCTGGCCGCCGAGGTCTCGACCTTCGCCCCCACCGCCCGGCGCCGACTGGGCGTGCTGGTCGACCACCTCGTACCCGGCTCGAAGGAGTCCCGGATCGCCGCGGGCCTGCGGGGTGTCCCCCACGTGCTGGTCGTCGGTCACCCGTACGTCGACGTCTGGCAGGCGGTCAAGCCGGACCGGCTCGGTCTTCGGCAGTGGCCGGAGGTGCCCCGCTCGGTGGAGTGGAAGAAGGGCATCTGTGCCGCCCTCGGGTGGCCGCACGCCGAGCAGGCCGACATCGCCCGGGCGTGGCAGCAGATCCTGCGTCAGGTCGACTCCTGGACCGACCTCGAGCCGTCGTTCCTGGGCCGGGTCGAGGAGCTCATCGACTTCGTCACCGCTCCCCCCACCTGACCCCCACCCAGATGTGCTCCCGAATCAACCGTTTTCGGACATGAAACGGTTGATTCGGGAGCACATCTGGGTGGGGGTCAGGCGGTGACGGTGCGGATGACGTGGTCGGCGAGCAGTCGGCCCGTCAGCGTCAGGGTGACGCGGTCACCCTGTCGCTCCAGCAGGTCGTCCCGGACCAGCTGGTCGACGCCGATCAGACCGTCGGCTGCGATGCCCTCACGCAGCCGCATCCGGAGCATGACGTCCTCGAGGCGAGCCGTGTCGGCGTCGATCGCCTCCGATCCCGCCTCGACCGTCTCCCCTGCCGCCAGCCGTTGGGCGTAGGCCGCGGGGTGCTTGACGTTCCACCACCGCCTCCCCTGCAGGAAGGAGTGCGCACCGGGACCGATGCCCCACCACTCGCCCCCGTTCCAGTACAGCTCGTTGTGACGGCAGCGGGCAGCGTCGTCGAGGGCCCAGTTCGACAGCTCGTACCACGACAGGCCTGCTGCACCGAGCACGTCGTCGGCCAGCAGGTACTTGTCGGCCGTCTCGTCGTCGTCGGGCATGACCAGCTCGCCCCGCGCGACCCGCCGGGCGAAGGCCGTGCCCCGTTCGACGATCAGCGCATAGGCGCTGACGTGGTCGGGGGCCAGGTCGACGGCGTGGTCGAGGGTGCGTCGCCAGTCGTCGACCGACTCCGTCGGGCTGCCGTAGATGAGGTCGACGCTCACCTGCTCGAACCCCGCTGCCCTGGCCCACCGCACCGCGTCGGGCACACGGGCGGGGTCGTGGGTCCGGTCCAGGACCGCCAGCACGTGCGGGACGGCGGACTGGACCCCGAACGAGATGCGGTTGAACCCGCCGGCGCGCAGCGTCTGCAACGCCTGCGGGTCGACCGAGTCGGGGTTGGCCTCCGTGGTGACCTCCACGTCGTCGGCCAGTCCCCAGGCCTCGTCGATCGCCCGCAGGACTCGGACCAGGTCGGCGGCCGGCAGCTGGGTCGGCGTTCCACCACCGAAGAAGACGGTGCTGATCTCCCGCGGTCCGGTGGTGGCGGCGGCCCGGCGGATCTCGGCGATCGCGGTGTCGGCGTAGGACGCGCGCGTCGCCCCCTCGCCCAGCTCGTCGGCCGTGTAGGTGTTGAAGTCGCAGTACCCGCACCGGACCGTGCAGAACGGGATGTGGACGTAGACGCCGAAGGCGGCTACCGAAGGCTCCGCGACGCCGAAGGCGGCTACCGACGGCCCCACGACGACGGACGGCCGCCCACCGGGTCGGGTGGGCGGCCGTTCGTCAAGGTTCACGCCCTAAGCGTAGAAGCCGTTCAGGATGTCGGCGTACTTCTCCTCGACGACCTTGCGCTTGACCTTCAGGCTGGGGGTGATCTCGCCGCCCTCGACCGAGAGGTCGTTCGGCAGGATGGCCCACTTCTTGATGGTCTCCCACTGGTTGAGCTTGGAGTTGAGCTCCTTGACGTACCCGTCGACGACCTTCTCCATCTCCGGCGACAGGACGATGTCGGTGTAGGACTGGCCGGACTTGCCGTGGCTCTCGGCCCACATGGCGACGGCGTCGGGGTCCAGCGTGATGAGCGCCGAGCAGAAGTTGCGGTCGTTGCCGTGGACGATCATCTGGCTGGCCAACGGGCACACGCCCTTGAAGACGCCCTCGACGTGCGACGGGGCGACGTACTTGCCGCCGGAGGTCTTGAACAGGTCCTTCTTGCGGTCGGTGATCCGCAGGAAGCCCTCGGCGTCGATCTCGCCGATGTCGCCGGTGGCGAGCCACCCGCCGTCGACGAGCGCGGACGCACTGGCGGCCTCGAGGTTGTGGTACCCGAGCATGACGTTGGGGCCCTTGATCAGGATCTCGCCGTCGCCCGCGATCTTGACCTCGACGTCGGGGAACGGGTGTCCGACGGTGCCGAGCTTGAAGCGGTCGGGATGGTTGACGAACGCACCGGCTGACGTCTCGGTGAGGCCGTAGCCCTCGAGGATCAGGACGCCCGCGGCGTGGAACCACTCCGCGACGTCGGACGACAGCGCGGCCGCTCCGGAGATGAAGAACCGGACCCGACCGCCGAAACGGTCGCGCACCTTGCTGAACACCAGCTTGTCGGCGATGCCGTGCTGGATCGCCAGGGCCTTCGGGACCGGCTTGCCGGCCCGGACGAGACGCGAGTGCTCGAGGCCGACCTTCTCGGCCCAGCGGAAGAGCTTGAGCTTGACCCCGCCCTCCTCCTCCATCATGCCGACGACCCGGCCGTAGGCCTTCTCGAAGATGCGCGGGGCAGCACCCATGAACGTCGGCTTCACGACGGCGAGGTTGTCGACGATCCGGGGGACGCGACCGTCGATCGCGGCGGCGAAACCGATCTGCAGCTGGGTGCAGAGCAGCACCTTGCCGAACGAGTGGGCCATCGGCAGCCAGCGGAACTCCAGGTCCTCGACGCTGAGGATGCCCTGCGACGCGACCGACGCGCCCTCGAAGGTCCACCCGTCGTGGCTCAGCCGGACGCCCTTGGGACGGCCGGTGGTGCCGGAGGTGTAGATGAGGGTGGCCAGGGAGCTCGGCTCGGTGGCCGCGACCCGCTCGGTGACGATGTCGGGGTGCTCGCTCAGGTAGGCCTCGCCGAGCTTCTCGAGGTCGTCGAGGCCGATGATCCAGTCACCGTCGGTGGCGCCGTCGAAGGTGACGACCTTCTCGACCGCGGGCAGCTCGGCCTTCTGCTCGACCAGCTTGGCGATCTGCTCGTCGTCCTCGGCGAACACGATCTTGCTGCCGGAGTCGGCCAGGATGTAGGCGACGTCGCCGGCCACGGTGGTGGGGTAGACCGTGGTGGTGGCGCCACCGGCGGCGTTGATGGCCAGGTCGGCGAAGATCCACTCGTAGCGGGTGCCCGACGCGATGGCGACGCGCTCCTCGGCACCGATGCCCAGCGACACCAGGCCGGCAGCCAGACGGGTGACGTGGTCACCGGTCTCGGCCCACGTCAGGGAGTGCCAGTTCTCGTCGGCGTCCGGGTAGCGGAAGGCCTCCCGGTGGGGAGTCTCCTTGACCCGGTTGAAGAACATCTCGCCGATGCTGCGGGCGCGGTTGCGGACGAGCTCGATCTGCTCGGGCGTGTGGACGTTGACCGTCATGAAATCCTCACCAAAACGTACGGGGGGTATGTGGTGCAGAACACCCTAACGTACCCCTCGGACGACCGATCAGTCGTTGCGTCGCGCATCGACCGCGCGACGGATCGCTCCGGAGATCGCGGGCTCCTCGGCCAGTCCGGGCAGCAGCCCACGCTCGGTGGTGAGGGCGCGGAAGGCATGGCCGACCGTGAGCTCGTGGGCCGGCCGGGAGGTGACGTCGACCCGGTCGCCGGCCGAGATCCGGCCACCCTGGAGCACCCGCAGGTAGGCGCCCGGGACCCCTCGCTCGGTGAACCGCCGGACCCACCGGGGTTCGTCGAGGAACCCCTGGAACACGCTGCACGGGATGCGGACCCCGCTGACCTGCAGGACGACGTCGCCGATGGTCCAGCACTCCCCCAGTCGGGCGCCCTGGACGTCCAGACCCAAAGTGGTCAGGTTCTCGCCGAACGTCCCCGCGGGCAGCTGCCGACCGAGCTCCCGCCCCCAGTCGTCGAGGTCCTCACGGGCGTAGGCGTACACCGCCTGGTCACGCCCGCCGTGGTGCTGGGTGTCGGCGATGCCGTCGCCGTCCAGGCCCGTCTCGCCGACCAGGACCGGACCGGCCACCGGACGCTTGTCGATGCCGGAGCGGCGCAGGGTCCCCCACGGCACGGGTCGCACGACGCCGGTGTTGACCGACTCCAGGGATGCGGGCACGAGGCGTCAGTTCTTGGCGGTCTCGCCGGTCGACAGCGCCGCGATGAAGGCCTCCTGCGGCACCTCGACCCGACCGACCATCTTCATCCGCTTCTTGCCCTCCTTCTGCTTCTCCAGCAGCTTGCGCTTGCGGCTGATGTCACCGCCGTAGCACTTGGCGAGCACGTCCTTGCGGATCGCGCGGATGTTCTCGCGGGCGATCACCCGGGCACCGATGGCGGCCTGGATGGGGACCTCGAACTGCTGCCGCGGGATGAGCTCCTTGAGCTTGGACGCCAGCGAGACGCCGTAGGCGTAGGCGTTGTCGCGGTGGACGATGGCGCTGAACGCGTCGACCACCTCACCCTGCAGGAGCACGTCGACCTTCACGAGGTCCGACGCCTGCTCGCCGGTGGGCTCGTAGTCCAGGGAGGCGTACCCCTTGGTGCGACTCTTCAGCGCGTCGAAGAAGTCGAACATGATCTCGCCCATGGGCAGCGTGTACTTGATCTCGACCCGGTCCTCCGACAGGTAGTCCATGCCGATCAGCTGGCCGCGCCGGGCCTGGCACAGCTCCATGATGGTGCCGATGTAGTCGGTGGGACTCAGGACCGTCGCCCGCACGACCGGCTCGAAGACCTGGTCGATCTTGCCCCCGGGGTACTCCGAGGGGTTGGTGACGACCTCCTCCGAGCCGTCCTCCATCCGGACCCGGTAGACCACGTTCGGAGCGGTGGAGATGAGCGACAGGTTGAACTCGCGCTCGAGCCGCTCGCGGACGATCTCCAGGTGCAGCAGGCCGAGGAAGCCGATGCGGAAGCCGAAGCCGAGGGCACCGGAGGACTCCGGCTCGTAGACCAGCGCGGCGTCGTTCAGCTGCAGCTTCTCCAGGGCGTCGCGCAACGTCGGGTAGTCGTCGCCGTCCATCGGGTAGAGGCCCGAGAACACCATCGGGTTGGGGTTCTTGTACCCGCCGAGCGGCTCGGACGCGCCCCGCACCGCGGAGGTCACCGTGTCGCCGACCCGTGACTGGCGGACCTCCTTGACGCCCGTGATGAGGTAGCCGACCTCACCGACGCCGATCTCGGCGGACTTGACCGGTTCGGGCGAGATGACGCCGACCTCGAGCATCTCGTGCACCGCCCCGGTGGACATCATCTTGATGCGGTCGCGGTGGCTGAGCGAACCGTCGACCACCCGCACGTAGGTCACGACGCCCCGGTAGGTGTCGTAGACGGAGTCGAAGATCAGGGCGCGGGCCGGGGCATCGGGGTCGCCCTTCGGTGGCGGGACCTCGTCGACGATGAGGTTGAGCAGCTCCTCGACGCCCTGGCCGGTCTTGGCCGAGACGCGGAGCACGTCGTCGGGGTCGCCGCCGATGATGCCGGCGATCTCGGCCGCGTACTTCTCCGGCTGCGCGCCGGGCAGGTCGATCTTGTTGAGCACCGGGATGATGTCGAGGTCCGCGTCGATCGCCAGGTACAGGTTGGCGAGGGTCTGCGCCTCGATGCCCTGCGCGGCGTCGACGAGCAGCACCGCGCCCTCGCACGCCTCCAGGCTCCTGCTGACCTCGTAGGTGAAGTCCACGTGACCGGGGGTGTCGATCATGTTCAGGACGTACACGGTGCCGGCGTCGTCGCCGCTGGACTTGGTGAACGGCATCCGCACGGCCTGGCTCTTGATCGTGATGCCGCGCTCACGCTCGATGTCCATGCGGTCGAGGTACTGCGCCTTCATGTCGCGACCGTCGACCACCCCGGTGTGCTGCAGCATCCGGTCGGCCAGCGTCGACTTGCCGTGGTCGATGTGCGCGATGATGCAGAAGTTGCGGATGATCGACGGGTCGGTCGATCCCGGCGCCGGTGCGCTCCGGTTCACCACAGCAGGGCGATCGCGACGTTGACGACGACCAGTCCGGCGACGACGTGGACCCGCGGGTTGGGTGCGGGCTTGTTCTGCTCGAGGATGGCGAGCACCATCGCCGCCGTGCCGATGACGAGCTTGACCGCGACCTTGGCGTTGTTCGGGTCGGCCACGACGTCGCTGGCGGAGGCGATCCCGGTGAGCGCAAGGCCGGTGACCAGGGCTGCGGCGATGGCGTGCCACATGCCGGGGGCGACCCGCGGCGCGCGAAGGCGCATCACCCACGGCACGAGCGCACCCAACCAGCAGAGGATGTGCACGATGACGAGGACGTCGTAGAAGGTGGCCACGGCCTGATTCTAGGTGCCCTGTCGATTTGAGGCGCCACCGCCGCGGGTGATAACGTGAGCGGTCGCGTGCCCGCGCACGCCCACTCTCTTCACCCCAGCAGTTCCATCAGACGAGTCACCAGACGAAAGAAGCAGGTACGCCCCGTGGCGAACATCAAGTCGCAGATCAAGCGCAACCGCCAGAACGAGGCGGCCCGTGAGCGCAACAAGTCGGTCCGCTCGGCGCTCAAGACGTCGATCCGTCGCTTCACCGAGGCCGCCGACGCCGGCAACGAGGACGCCAAGGTCCTGGCCGCCGAGGCCACGCGCAAGCTCGACAAGGCCGCCAGCAAAGGCGTCATCCACAAGAACCAGGCGGCCAACCGCAAGTCGTCGATCGCCAAGCGGGCCGCCGCTCTCTGAGCACCGCCGCACCGCACGAGGCGCCGTCACCCGCGAGGGGGGCGGCGCCTTCGTCGTCCCCCGGCCGGCCGGTCAGCCCCGGGCCGGACGCCGGCGCAGGGCGGCAATCCGCAGCACCATCCGTTCGACCGCGTAGGCCGGATCGGCCGACGCGCCCTTGACGTCGAGGTCGGCCTGCGCCACGTGGTCGAGGGCCTGGCGCAGCCCGTCAGGATCCCAGGTCTGCAGCTGTCCGCGCAGGGCACGGAGCTTGAACGGCGGTGCACCGACGTGCGCGGCCAGCTCGGCGTCTCGCAGACCCGGTGGCGCCGTCGCGAGCTTGACGAGCTGACGCAGCCCGGCGGCCATGGCCGAGGTGATGAGCACCGGCGCGACCTTCGCCGTGGCCGCCCATCGCGCCCGCTCGATGGCGATGTCGATGCGCCCGTCCAGCGTGGCGTCGGCGACCTCGTAGCCGCGGACCTCGGCCCGTCCCCCGAAGTACCGGCGCACGACCTCCTCGGAGATCTCCGACCCCGGCGGCACCGAGGCGATGAGCTGGTCGGCGGCCCCCGCCAAGGAGCGCAGGTCCTGTCCGACCGAGGTGACCAGGACCGTGGCCGCCTGCTCGTCGATGACCGCTCCGAGCGCCCGCAGCTCCTCGCGGAGCCACCGGACGACGTCGCGCTCGTACTTGGGTGCCTCGACCTTCACCTCGGTCACGGCCGGGTGCTTGCGGAGCTTGTCGAGCAGACCGCGCCCCTTGGCGCCGCCGCCGTGGACGAGGACGACCGCGATGTCGGGTGACGGGTCGGCCACGTAGGCCAACAGCTCGGCCTGGGGCTGCTCGGGCAGGTCCTGCAGGTCGGTGAGCACCAACGCGCTGGCGGAGCTGAACAGTGACGGACTGGTGAGCCCGGCCAGCTCCCCCGGCCCGAGCCCCGCGGCCGAGGACTCGGCGATCTCGCAGTCGGCCTGCTGGGAACGGATCGTGTCGACGGCGCGGCGCCTGGTGCGTTCGGCGAGGAACTCGGCATTGCCGGAGATGAGGAGCACCTTGCCGAAGACCGTCGCCACGTCGTGATCCTAGCCGCGGGCCCGGACACCCAGCTCGCCGTCGTGCACCACCACGGCCACGTCGCCCTGACGGTCGGTGCGCCACCACGACATGCCGTGGTCGTCCACCAGGTCGACGGCGGCCGGGGCAGGGTGTCCGTAGGTGTTGTCGCGACCGGCGCTGAACAGGGCGACCCGCGCGCCGGTCGCGAGGAAGAATCCCGGGTCCTGGTCGGCCGAGCCGTGGTGCGGCACCTTCAGCACGTCGGCGGCGAGGTCGACCCCGGACCGCAGGAGCGCTCGCTGGGCCGTGGGCCCGACGTCGCCGGTCAGCAGGAAGCGGGTGCCGTCGACCGTCACCGACAGCACGACGCTGACGTCGTTGCGGTCGGCGTCGACCTGCCGGCCGGTCGTCGAGGGGCGGGGCCACAGGACCTGGAAGTGCACCCCACCGACGGTGAAGGCGTCCCCGGCCGCCACCGGACGCCGGGGGACGCCAGGGACCTCGGGCCCGCCGGAGCTGCCCACCAGCACCAGGTCCACCTGCCGGCCGGTCGTCACCCCCGCCCACCCGTCGACGTGGTCGGCGTCGGCGTGGGTGAGCACCAGGGCGCGGACCCGCTCGACACCCAGTCGGCTCAAGCACCGGTCGACCGGCCGGTCCTCCATGCCCGTGTCGATCACGACGGCCTCGCCCGGTCCGGTCGCGACGACGGTGGCGTCGCCCTGGCCGACGTCGCAGCTCACGACCGACCAGCCGGGCGGCGGCCAGCCGGGGTCGGGCGGTCGCCACAGGGCCACGGCCAGCCCGCCGGCGAGGCCGAGCAGCAGCACCGGGCGTCGGGCCGTCCACCACAGGGCCACCCCCGCCACCGGAGTGACGAGCAGCAGGGTCCACCACGGGCCGGGCCACGCGACCGAGGCGCCGTCGAGCGCCGATGCGGCGCGACCGACCCCGATGATGGCCGCCGCCGGGGCCGCGGCCGCCCACCCGATGGCCGAGCCGACAGGAACCGACACCACGGCCACCAGGCCGGCGAGGAGGCCGAGGACGGTGGTCGGCGCGACGAAGGGCCCGGCGACGAGGTTGGCCGCCACGGCGACCAGGGACACCTCGCCGGTCAGCTGGGCCAGTGCGGGCGTCACGGCCAGCTGGGCGGCGGTCGGGACGGCGACGGCCACCGCGAGCCAGCGTGGCAGCCAGGCAGCGAGCCGCGTCGTCAGCGACGGTCCGAGCACCAGGATCCCGGCGGTCGCACTGACCGACAGCACGAAACCGGCCGAACGGGACAACCAGGGGTCGAGGAAGACCAGGGCGATCACGGCCCAGCCGAGCGCGCGGAGGCCACCTCGGCTGCCGTAGCCGAGGGCGGCCAGCCCGACGGCGCCCATCGCGGCCGCTCGGACGACGCTCGGGTCGGGACGGGCCAGACAGACGAACCCGACGATCGCGAGCACGCCGACCGGCCACAGGAGCCGGCGCCGCACACCGGCCAGACGGGCCAGCACGAGCACGGCACCGAGCACGATCGTCAGGTTGGTGCCGGAGACCGCCAGCAGGTGGGTGAGCCCGCTGCGCCGGAAGTCCTCGGAGAGGTCGTCGGGCACCGCCGAGTCGTCTCCGTCGACCAGCGCCGGCACCAGCGCACGAGGGCCGGCAGGGGCGGCCGACATGCCCTGCCGGATCCCCTCGCGCACCCGCTCGGAACCCTCCCACCACCAGGGGGCGTCCCGCGGGGCGTCGGCCCGCAGGACGCGCAGGACGGCGACCTCGTCGCTCGAGTCCGACGGCGCAAGCCGGGCCCTGACGACACCACGCCGACCGACCACCCACGACTCGGCTGTGAGGCCTGCCGGGCCGCCGGCTCCGAACCCGGTCGCCCGTCCGTCGACGTCGATCGTGCGTCCGTCGACGCTCACCCGATCGACCACCAGGCCCACCACCACCCCCGGCCGACCCTGGCCCTCGAACACCCGGGCGTCGCGTCGCACCGTCACCTCGGCCGTGACGACGCGGCCCTCCGATGCCAGCTCGCTGACCGGTGAGGACTCGACGGTCGCCAACCGCCAACCGGTCGAGGCGGCCACCACCGTGACCACGAGGCACAGCAGGACGAGCCATGGGCGCCGACCGGCCACTCCCGCCACGAGCAGCGCCACGACGGCGACCAGCACCGCCGTGCGGGAGGACGGTCCTGCCGGTCCGACGAGCAGCGCCGCCGTGAGCCAGCCGGCGACGGCCGGCGCGACCACTCGCAGGTCGGTGCTCACACCGTGACGAGGTCGCGGAGCCGGTCGAGCGTGGCCTCGCCGATGCCGCTGACGTCCAGCAGGTCGTCGACGGAGGTGAACCGACCGTTCTCGGCACGCCACGTGAGGATCGACTCGGCCGTGACGGGTCCGACTCCGGGCAGCTCGTCGAGGTCGGCCGCCGTGGCCGTGTTGAGGTTCACCGGACCGGTGGCGCCGGAAGGCCCTCCGCCGGGCACCACCGGCACGACCGGGTCGATGCCGACCAGCAGCTGTTCGCCGTCGGACAGGACCCGCGCCATGTTCAGGGCGGTGGTGTCGACGTCGCCGACGACTCCCCCGGCGGCAGCGAGCGCCTCGTGGACCCGGGAACCCGGCGGCAGGGTCACGATGCCCGGCCGCGCGACGCGGCCGACCACGTCGACGACGAGGTCGGGACCCGCGGCAGCTGTCGGGCCCGCGGTGGTGGACTCGGCCACCGTGCCCGACGAGCTCGCGAACGCCACCGGACCCCCGGCCGGTTCCTCGCTGGGGCGCCCGGCCAGCAGGTGCCACGCCAGCAGCACGCCCGCCGCGGTCGCCAGCACCCCGACCGCCCGGACGTGGCCGCCGGTCAGTCGTCGGCGAACCTGCTCGTCGGTGTGCACAGGCGCCTCGTCGTCCGGCGGCGGCAGCTGGGCGTCGAACGACGCCGCGAGCCGGGCCAACCGGCGCCGCGCCACCTCGGCTCGGGTCTCCTCCGGTTCGCTGAACACGCGGTCGACGCTAGGCCTCCGCAACGCTCGGGGCCACGACCCTCGGCCGGCCTGTGGACAGTCTGGCGGGCGGTCGCTCCTGAGGACAACGGCCCGAACTTCAGCGGGTCAGTGCGGAGTGACGGTGACGGCGACCGTGCCCGGGCCGACGTGCGCCCCGATGACGGCACCCACCTCGTCGACGGGCACCGACTCACGCCCGAGCGATGTGGCCAGACGCGCCGCGAAGGCCTCGGCCACCTGGGGGTTGGCGAGGTGCTGGACACCGATGTCGGCGGGACCGTCGCCCGCTGCCTCGGTGGCGAGCACCTCCATGCGGGCCATCGCTCGCGTGCTGGTGCGCACCTTCTCCAGCGGCACCACGAGTCCGTCGGAGATCGTCAGCAGCGGCTTGACGGCCAACGCCGATCCGAGCAGCGCTGCAGCGGCGCCGACGCGGCCGCCCCGGCGCAGGTAGTCGAGGGTGTCGACGTAGATGAGCGCGGTCGAGGCCGCGCCGGCGGCCCGGGCGACCTCGGCGACTTCCTCGGGCGTGACTCCCTCACCCCGGGCGCGGGCCGCGCGGCCAGCCGCGAATCCCGTCGCCAGTCCGACCTGGCGGGAGTCGACCACCGTGACCGGCACGGGGGCATCCTTGGCGGCCAGCACGGCGGAGTCCAGCGTGCCGGACATCCGGCTGGACAGGTGCACCGAGACGATCGACGTCGCACCGTCGTCGGCGAGCCGCCGGTACACCTCGCCGAACTCTTCGGGGTTCGGCCGGGACGTGCTGACCGGCAGGAAGTCCTTCAGGGCTGCGGCGATGACGTCGGCGGAGACGTCGTGACCCTCGGTGAAGGTGTTGGCACCCACGATGACGCGCAGCGGCACCACCACGATGCCCTCGCGCCGGGCGTCCTCGGCCGACAGTGACGCTGTGGAGTCGGTGACCACCGCGACTCCCCCGGGGAACGCGGAGGACTTCTGGGTACGTCGTCGCCCGGCCATGCGAGGAGTCTAGCGAGCGAGCACGACGCACCTGATCCACCGAACCCGACCACGGGCCGAGCGTGCACAGCCCACGCGACCACGCCGACGCGACCATGGGCCGAGCGCAGCGAGGCAGGGGCCCGGGCGAAGCCCGGCACCGGCGAGGAACGAGCCGGTGGTGCGGCGAGCCTGAGCACCGGCGAGGAACGAGCCGGTGGTGCGGCGAGCCTGCGAGTCGCGCCCCCTAGACGACCACGTTCACCAGCTTCGGCGCGCGGACGATGATCCGCCGGATCTCCTGGCCGTCGATCGCCCGTTGCACGTTCGGTTCGGCGAGCGCCAGCGCGGTCAGCTCGTCGTCGCCGGCGTCGGGCGCGACGTCGAGCGTGGCCCGCACCTTGCCCCGGACCTGCACGACGCAGGTCACGGTGTCCTCGACCAGCAGGGCGGGGTCGGCCACCGGGTACGGCTCCCGGGTGAGCGAGTCGTGGTGCCCGAGTCGCGCCCACAGCTCCTCGGCGAGGTGGGGGGCGAACGGCGCCAGCATCAGCACCAGGGGCTCCACGGCACCCCGGGTCGCGCCGCCGACCTTGGTGAGGTGGTTCGTCAGCTCGATGAGCTTGGCGATCGCGGTGTTGAAGCGCAGGGCCTCCATGTCGGCCGCGACCCCGTCGATCGTGCGGTGGACGACCCGCATCGTCGCGGGATCGGTGTCGGTGTCCGTGACGACCGACTCCCCCGTCTCCTCGTCGACCGTGAGGCGCCACACCCGCTGCAGGAAGCGCTGGGCCCCGACGACGGCGCGGGTGTCCCACGGGCGGGACACGTCGAGCGGACCCATGCTCATCTCGTAGACCCGGAACGTGTCGGCGCCGTAGGCCTCGTACATCTCGTCGGGGGTCACGACGTTCTTCAGGCTCTTGCCCATCTTGCCGTACTCGCGCTGCACCGGACTGCCCTCATGGGTCCAGGTGGTCGTGCCGTCGCCGGCGACGTGCTCCTCGACCTCGTCGGCCGGCACGTAGGCGCCCCGGGCGTCGGTGAAGGCGTAGGCCTGGATGTAGCCCTGGTTGAACAGCCGCTGGAACGGCTCCTCGCTGCTCACGTGGCCGAGGTCGAACAGCACCTTGTGCCAGAAGCGGACGTAGAGCAGGTGCAGCACCATGTGCTCGACGCCGCCGATGTAGAAGTCCACACCTCCGGCGTCGTCGGGCCGCCGGTCGGTCTGGGGGCCCATCCAGTACCGCTCGTTCTCGGGGTCGGCGATCCGGTCGGGGTGGTGCGGGTCGGTGTAGCGCAGCTCGTACCAGCTGGAGCCGGCCCAGTTGGGCATGGTGTTGGTCTCGCGGCGGTACCGCTGGACGCCGTCGCCGAGGTCCAGGTCGACCTCGACCCACTCACGGACCCGGCCGAGCGGCGGTTCGGGCTCGCTGCCCGCGTCCTCGGGCTCGAAGGTGCGGGGCGAGTAGTCCGGCACCTCCGGCAGCTCCACCGGCAACATCGACTCCGGGAGGGCGACCGGGTGCCCGGCGGCGTCGTACACGATGGGGAACGGCTCGCCCCAGTAGCGTTGGCGGCTGAACAGCCAGTCCCGCAGCCGGTAGGTGGTGGTGCCGGTGCCGTGGCCGTGGGTCTCCAGCCACTGCACGACGGTGGCCTTGGCGTCGGCGACGGCCAGTCCGTCGAGGTCGAGATCGCCGTGGCGGGACCCGGTCGCGACGCCGTCGCCCATCCAGGGCAACGAGCCGTCGCCACCGTCGACCACGACGGGCATGGGCAGCCCGAAGGCGGTCGCGAACTCGAAGTCGCGCGCGTCGTGGGCGGGGACGGCCATGATCGCCCCGGTGCCGTAGCCGGTCAGCACGTAGTCGGCCACGAAGACCGGGACCTGCTCGCCGTTGACCGGGTTGGTGGCGAACGAACCGGTGAACACGCCGGTCTTCTCGCGGTTCTCCTGCCGCTCGACCTCGGTCTTGGCGGCGGCGCGGGCCCGGTACTGCGCGACGGCCTCCGCCGGATCACTCGCGCCACCCGTCCAGCGTGGGTCGGTGTCGTCGGGCCAGGCGTCGGCGACGAGGGCGTCGACCAGCTCGTGCTCCGGGGCCAGCACGAGGTAGGTGGCACCGAACAGGGTGTCCGGTCGGGTGGTGAACACGCGCACCGGCTCGACCGAGGTCGCGAAGTCGACCTCGGCGCCGCGCGACCGACCGATCCAGTTGCGCTGCATCTGCTTGCCGGACTCGGGCCAGTCGACGCGGTCGAGGTCGTCGATCAGGCGATCGCCGTAGGCCGTGATGCGCAGGTTCCACTGCCGCATCCGTCGCTTGAAGACCGGGAAGTTGCCGCGCTCCGACCGGCCCTCGGCCGTGACCTCCTCGTTGGCCAGCACCGTGCCGAGACCGGGGCACCAGTTGACCGGCGAGTCGCTCACGTAGGCCAGCCGGTGGCCGTCGATGACGTCGGGGTCGTCGGTCCCCAGCTGGTCGACGAGCTCGGCGATGGGGCGGGCACGCTGCTGATCAGGATCGAACCAGGACCCGAACAGCTGCAGGAAGATCCACTGCGTCCACCGCACGAAGTCGGGGTCGATCGTCGCGAACGACCGACGGTCGTCGTGACCGAGTCCGAGCCGGCGCAGCTGCCGGCGCATGTTGGCCATGTTGGCCTCGGTGTTCGCACGGGGGTGCTCGCCGGTCGAGATCGCGTGCAGCTCGGCCGGCAGTCCGAACGCGTCGTACCCGAGCGCGTGCAGCACGTTGTGGCCGAGCATGCGGCGGTGACGGCCGACGACGTCGGTCGCGATGTAGCCGAGCGGGTGCCCGACGTGCAGTCCGGCGCCCGAGGGGTACGGGAACATGTCCATCAGGAAGTACTTGGGGGCCGAGGCGTCGCCCGCGAGGTCACCCACGGGGTTCGCGGCGTGGAAGGTGCCCTCGGCCTCCCAGCGGTCCTGCCAGCGCGCCTCGATCTCGGCGGCCAGCTCGGCGGTGTAGCGCTGCGGCGACGGGACGGACGACATCGGCGGGGTGGTCACCGGTCGATCCTATCGACGCGGCCGGCGACCCCGGCGCGGGCTCAGTCCCCCGCGAGCGACGGCAGGAGGTCCGGCAGCTGGTTGTCGACCATCGACAGCGCCGAGCCGATCGCCATGTGCATGTCGAGGTACTGGTACGTGCCCAGCCGGCCACCGAAAAGGACCCCCGACTCGCTCTCGGTGCGGCGCCGGTAGGCCAGCAGCCGCTCGCGGTCCTCCGGCGTGTTGACCGGGTAGTACGGCTCGTCGTCGCCCTCGGCGAACCGGGAGAACTCGCGCATGATGATGGTCTTGTCCGACCGGTAGTCCCGTTCGGGGTGGAAGTGCCGGAACTCGTGGATGCGGGTGTAGGCGGTGTCGGAGTCGGCGTAGTTCATGACCGGCGTTCCCTGGAAGTCACCGATCGGCAGCACCTCGGACTCGAAGTCGAGCGTGCGCCACGACAGGCGGCCCTCGGCGTAGTCGAAGTACCGGTCGACGGGTCCGGTGTAGACCACCGGCACGACGCCGACGGTGGCCGACTTGTTGGCCTCCTGGCCCTCGTCGAAGAAGTCGGTCGACAGGCGCACCTCGATGCCCGGGTGGTCGGCCATCCGCTCCAGCCAGGCCGTGTAACCGTCGACCGGCAGGCCCTCGTGGGTGTCGTTGAAGTACCGGTTGTCGTAGGTGTAGCGCACGGGCAGGCGGCTGATGACCTCCGGCGGCAGCTCGGTGGGGTCGGTCTGCCACTGCTTGGCTGTGTAGTCGCGGATGAACGCCTCGTAGAGCGGGCGGCCGATCAGGCTGATGCCCTTCTCCTCGAGGTTGCGCGCCGTGGAGGAGTCGAACTCGTCGGCCTGCTCGGCCAGCAGCGCACGCGCGGCGTCCGGGCCGTGGGCGCTGCGGAAGAACTGGTTGACGGTGCCCAGGTTGATCGGCAGCGGGAACACCTCGCCGCGGTGGGTGGTGTAGACGCGGTGCTCGTAGTCGGTGAAGTCGGTGAACCGGTTGACGTACTCCCAGACCCGCTCGTTCGAGGTGTGGAACAGGTGCGCACCGTACCGGTGGACCTCGATGCCGGTCTCCGGGTCGGTCTCGCTGTAGGCGTTCCCGCCGAGGTGGTCGCGCCGGTCGATCACGAGCACCTTCAGCCCACGCTCGGCGGCCCGTTCGGCCACGGTCAGACCGAAGAAGCCCGACCCCACGACGAGAAGATCTGCTGAGACCACGAGTGAATCCTTGCTGCGTCGACGACATGAGGGCGGCCCAGACCGGATCGGACCGCGACGCACCACCGTACCGGACGGTCTCCCCGGCTAGACTCGCTCCGATCCCGCGGGCCTCGACGTCCCGCAGCCACGCAGCCCAGGAGTCCCTGTTGGTGGAACGAACCACACCCGGCACGACCGAGCTCGTCGACCCGGGACGCGGTGCGGGGCTGGTCGACGTGGTGCGTCGGCGCTACCTGCTGAGCCTGCTGATCCGCAAGGACGTCCAGGTCCGGTACCGCGGCTCGGTGCTCGGATGGGCCTGGTCGTTCGTCAAGCCCGCTGCTCAGTTCACGGTGTTCTACTTCGCCCTGGGCGTGTTCCTGCGGCTCAACCAGAGCATCGAGAACTACCCGATCTACCTGTTCTCCGGGTTGATCCTCATCAACTTCTTCAGCGAGGCGTTCTCCAACGCCACCAAGGCGCTGGTCGACAACGGGGCCCTGATCAAGAAGATCTACCTGCCCCGCGAGCTCTTCCCGGTGTCCATGATCGTCGTGGCGCTGGTCAACTTCCTGCCGCAGATGCTGATCCTGCTGGGGGTGTGCCTGTTCAACGGCTGGGACCCCAGCGTCGGTCAGGTGGCCGGTCTGTTCCTCGCCGGGTTGATCATCATGATCTTCGCCCTGGGGCTCGGCATGCTGTTCGGCGCGGCGAACGTCTCGTTCCGCGACTCCCAGAACTTCGTCGAGCTGATCGTCATGGTCGCCCCGTGGGCGTCGCCGGTCCTCTACCAGTGGAGCATGGTGCGCGACGTCGTGCCGCAGTGGTTGTTCACGCTGTACCAGCTCAACCCGATCACGTCGGCGGTCAACCTGATGCACTCGGGGTTCTGGGAGCCCACCACGGGTGAGGCCAGCACCGCGGCACCCGACACGGCGCTGTTCGCGGCGATCGGCCTCACGACCTCGCTGCTCGTGCTCGCGACCGGTCAGTACGTCTTCCGTCGTCTGGAGGGTCGCTTTGCCCAAGACCTCTGACGCGCCCGTGGTCGTCACCGACCCCCGGGCGTGCATCGTCGTGAGCGAGGTGCGCAAGACCTTCCTGCTGCGCCACACGCACTCGCTCAAGGAGTCGTTCATCGCGCTGATCCGCAAGAAGCAGATCAGCTCGACGTTCAACGCGCTCGAGGGGGTCGACGTGACCGTCCGCGAGGGTGAGTCGGTCGCGCTGCTGGGGTTCAACGGTTCGGGCAAGTCGACCCTGCTGAAGCTGATCTCGGGCGTCCTGCGCCCCGACGCGGGCAGCATCCGCACCCGCGGTCGCATCGCCGGTCTGATCGAGGTCGGGGCAGGGTTCCACCCCGACCTGTCGGGCCGCGAGAACATCTACCTCAACGCGGCGATCCTGGGCATGGGTCGAGACGAGATCGACGAACGCTTCGACGACATCGTCGCGTTCAGCGAGATCGAGAAGTTCATCGACACCGAGGTCAAGCACTACTCCTCGGGCATGTTCCTGCGCCTGGCGTTCTCGGTCGCCATCCACACCGAGGTCGACATCCTGCTGGTCGACGAGATCCTGTCGGTGGGCGACGAGCCGTTCCAGGCCAAGTGCCTCGCCCGCATCCGCGAGCTGCACGACGCCGGCAAGACCCTCGTGGTCGTGAGCCACGACCTGGACATGGTCGCGCGGCTGTGCGACCGCGGGGTGGTGCTGCGCGAGGGCCGGGTCGTCTTCGACGGCGACGCCACCGAGGCGGTCGAGCACCTCCGCGCCCGCTGACCCCCACCCCGACCCAGAAGTGCTCCCGAATCAACCGATCGCGCTGTCAGAACGGTTGATTCGGGAGCACTTCTGGGTCGGGGTCTGGGGGGTGGGGGTCAGCTCAGGGCGCAGTATGCCTCGACCTTCGGGGTCGGCCCCGACACGATCAGCTCGTCCCCGACCGTCACGTAGGTGTCGGCCTTCGCGTAGGTGAAGTCCTCGCCCCGCGTCTTGAGGCCCACGACCGTCACCCCGTACTTCTGACGGACGTTGGACTCCGTCAGGGTGCGGTTGGTCGTGCACTCCGGCGCCTTGGTGCGTGCGATGGCGAAGCCGTCGTCGAACTCGATGAAGTCGGTCATCGTCCCGGTGACGAGGTGGGCGACCCGCTTGCCCATCTGCGACTCGGGCCGGATCACGTGCGTCGCCCCGACCCGCTCCAGGATCGCCGCGTGCTTGCCGCTGATGGCCTTGGCCCAGACCTCCTGGACCCCGAGGTCGAGCAGGCCCAGCACCGTGAGGACGCTGGCCTCGATGTCGGTACCGATGCCGACGACCGCGATGCTGAACTGGTCGGCACCGATCTGGCGCAGGGCCTCGGTGTCGGTCGTGTCCGCCGCGACCACGTGCGTGAAGTCGCTGGCGTACTTCTGGACGATGTCGGCCCGCTCGTCGACGGCCAGCACGTCGTGGCCCAGCTGCACGAGCGAACGCGCCACCGCCGAGCCGAACCGGCCCAGCCCCAGCACGATGACCGGTGCGGTGGGTGAGGTGTCCTTTGACTTAGCCAATGATCGGTTGCTCCTCGGGAAGGTGGTAGCGCGGCACCCGGCGACGCAGCACGAATGCCGACGCTGCCGCGATCGTACCGACGCGTCCCACGAACATCAGGACCACGAGCACCATCTGGGCACTCGCGGGTAGGTCAGGTGTGAGTCCGGTGCTCAGCCCGGCCGTCGCGAAGGCGGACGTGCACTCGAACAGTACGTCCTCGAACGTGCCGCCGGACAGCAGCATCACCGCCATGGTCGCCGACGTCACCAACATGACGGCGAGCAGGGCGATCGTGAGGGCCGTGCGGATGACCGGTGCGCTGATCCGGCGGACGCCGACCGTCACGTCGGGATCACCGCGCAGCTCGGCCAGGATCACGTAGGCGAGCAGCAGGAAGGTGGTGATCTTGATGCCCCCGGCCATGCTGGCGCTGCCTCCGCCGATGAACATCAGGATCGTGCCCAGGGTCAGGGTCTCGCCCCGCACACCACCCCAGTCGAAGCTGTTGAGGCCACCCGAGCGCGGCATGATGCCCCCCTCGAGCCCGGACACCAGCTTCTGTCCCCACGACAGCGGGCCCAGCGTGTCGGGGTTGCCCCACTCCAGCAGCAGGAAGGCCACCGCGCTGGACCCCAGCAGGAAGAGCGATCCCCACACCGTCAACCGCGCGTGGATCGTCCACCGGCTCGGTCGTCGCCACCCGCGGAACAGCTCGGCCAGCACCGGGAAACCCATGGCGCCGAAGAACACCCCCACGCAGATCGGCAGGATGATCAGTCCGTCGCCGGCGTACCCGACGAGGCTGTCGCTGTTCAGCGAGAATCCGGCGTTGTTGAAGGCCATCACCCCGTGGAACACGCCGTGCCACAGGGAGGTGCCGAAGTCGTCGAAGTAGGTCGCCCGGTACCGGGCCGTCAGCATGATCGTGACCGCGGTCTGGAACAGCAGCATGGTGATGGCGACCCGTCGGAACAGCGGGCGCACCTCCCCCAGGCTCACCACGTGCATGTCGACCTGCGCGACCATCTGGGTGCGAAGACCCAACCGGCCGCCGATGAACAGGCCGAGGACGGTGGCCATCGCCACGATGCCGAGGCCTCCCACCTGCACGAGGAACAGGATGATGCCCTGCCCGGCGGGCGACCAGTAGGTGGAGGTGTCGACCGAGGCGAGCCCGGTGATGGTCACCGCGGAGGTGGAGGTGAACAACGCGGGCATGAACTCCGGTCCACCGCCGCCGGACCGGGCGAACGGCATCAGCAACAGCAGGGTGCCGAGGGTGATGAGAGCCAGGAAGCTCAGGGGAAGCAGCCGGACCGGATGGGCGATCGCGGCCGGGATAGCCGGTCGACGCACACCGCGACGCTACACCGGACCCGGGGTCGACGTGGCAGGATCCCCCAGCCCGTCGCTCGGCACGCCCGACCGACCGTCAGCCGGACCGTCGGGCGAAGGCGGCCCGGTAGGCCAGCTTGCGCAGCCGTTCCGGCACCAGCCGGTAGATCCCCCGCACGGCCACGTTGCGCCAGCGCTGGACAGGGGTCGTGAACCCGATCCGCGCGAAGGCGGCCTGCAGGGCCAGCTCGGACCGCAGCAGGGCCCAGCCGCCGCGCCGGCCGTAGGCCCCGTCGCCGATCCGGTAGAGGACCAGCGCGTCCGGGACGTTGTCGACCTGCGCGCCGGCCATCAGCATCCGCGCCCACAGCCAGTAGTCCTCGAGCATCGCGAGGTCGCGGTAGCCGCCGGCTGCCGCGACGGCGCTCGCCCGGTACACCACCGACGGGTGGTGGAACGGCGACCTCAGCCGCGCCTGCTGCGCGATCGCCTCGGCACCCTGCGGGACCGGTCGGGTCCGGGTCGTGCCGGCTGCGTCGCCGAACTCGGTGATGGCGCTGCCCACCACGTCGAGCCCGGCCGCGATCCGGGGGATCTGGACGGCGAACCGTTCGGGCACCGACACGTCGTCGGCGTCCATCCGCGCGACCACGTCGTGGGCGACCTCGGCGAGTCCCGCGGCCAGGGCCTCGGCGAGCCCGCTGTTGCGGGACAGGGTCACCAGCCGCACGGGGACGACGGACCCGGCGACGATGCCGGCCACGGTGGCGGACAGGTCGTCGCCGACCGGCCCGTCCTGGACCAGGACGACCTCGTCCGGTCGCAGGTGCTGGTCGACCGTGACGCTCCTGAAGGCCTGCTCGACCTGCTCGGGCCTGTCCCCGGCGTAGAACGGCATCAGGACGCTGAAGGACGGCAGATCGGCGTTCATCGCCCGTGCTCCCAGGCCTGCTGCACCCGATCGAGCTCGGCGACCACGTCGAGCACGTCGGGCGGGACACCGGCCCCGGCCAGCACGACCGCGTTGGGGCGCGGCGGACGGCTGCGTGCGTCGCCGACCCCCCGCCGCCAACCGTCGGCGATGACGGCGCGGTCCTGCGAGCGTCGCCAGGTGCGGATCCACCGCCGGGCCGTCGACAGCACGAACACCGCCTTCTCGCGCGGCAGCAGTCCGCGGGCGTGGCGGAACACCCAGAGCTTGTTGCGGACCTCGAAGTAGAAGCGCGGCCCCGGATCGGCATCGGTGTCGGCGAGCGCTGCGGTCTGGTGCAGGACCACACTGGCCGGGACGGCCAGACCGAGCGAGCCCGCGATGATCCGGGTCGAGTACTCGAAGTCGTCGTTCCAGATGAAGTAGTCGGCGATGGGCAGCCCTCGCTCCCGGACGGCCGAGACCCGGTAGATCGAGGAGACGAACGAGACGGACCGCACCGCGACACCGCCTGCGGCGCTCGCGTTCTCCCGCGCCGTCCGGGACGCGAGGGCCCAGGGCCGGGGGGTATTCATCGGGTGCTCGCGCCCGTCGGTCCACTCGGCCCTCGAGCACAGGGCGTCGACCGGCGTCGCGCTGGCGTCGGCGGCGGCCAGGAGCGCGGCCAACGCTCCCGGGGCCGGCACCACGTCGTCGTCCATGACCCAGATCCAGGTCGGGTCGTGCCGGGCCAGGGCGGTCGCCATCGCCGTGGCGAAGCCTCCCGCACCGCCGGTGTTGACCTCGAGCCGGACGAGGTCGACCCCGTCGCGCTCGGCGACCTCGGCGGACCCGTCGGTGGACGCGTTGTCGACGACCACGACCGCCGCCGGCCGGTGCGTCTGGGCGGCCAGGGCCTCCAGCGTCTCGGCCAGCAGCGGCCCCCGGTTGTACGAGACGACGACGGCGGCGACCCGGGTCGGGCGGGCGGGGCCGGTCACGGGACCACCGGGGAGCGACCGGCGAGCAGACGCTCCGCGAGCTCCAGGTCGCCGGGCAGGGTGATCTTGAGGTTCGTCTCCTCGCCGTCGACCAGGCCGATCGTCACGTCCGGCAGATGGCGGGCCACGACCCCGCAGTCGTCGGTCGCGGTGTCGTCGCCCTCACGGACGGCGGCCGCGTGGGCGGCTCGCAGCACCTCGGCCCGGAAGGCCTGCGGGGTCTGCACCCGTCGCACGCGGTCCCGCACGAGCACCCGTTCGAGGGTCCGACCGTCGGCGGAGGCCTCGACCACGGTGTCGGCCGGAGCGACCACGGGGGTCACGGCACCGAACTCCCGCAGCGCCGTCCGGCAGGCCTCGACCAGCGCCCGGCTGACCAGCGGTCGGGCGACGTCGTGCACGAGCAGGTGGGTGACGTCCTCGCCGATCACGGCCAGGGCCTGACGAGTGCTCTCGGCACGCGTCGCTCCCCCGGCCACGACGGCCGCGACCCGGGGGTGGGCCCCACCGCCCACGAGCCGGCGCGCCTCGGCCAGATGGTCCGGTTCCATCACCAGCACGATCTCGTCGACGGCGGAGCACCCACCGAACACCTCGAGGCACTGCTCGAGCACGGTGTGCGGACCCAGGGGAAGGAACTGCTTGGGGCGACCGGCGCCCAGGCGGGTGCCCGTGCCGCCCGCGAGCAGGACGGCGACGGTCGTCATGCCACGGCCCCGTCGCCCGGGTGCGTGTCGCCCAGCGCCAGATTGCCGTGTCCCATGCTGTGTAGCCTACTGACGTGAATCCGGGAATCGACATCACGCAGTTCGACCAGGGTGTCCGCGTGCAGGACGACCTCTTCCGCCACGTCAACGGGCCCTGGCTCCGCGACGCACCGATCGCGCCCGACCGGGCCACCGCCGGCTCCTTCGTGGCCCTGGTCGACGAGGCCGAGGTCACGGTCCGTCGCATCATCGAGGCCTGTGTGGCCGGCGAGGTCGAGGACGAGACGGGCGAGGCGGACAAGATCGGCGACCTGTACACCTCCTTCCTCGACCCCGACCGCATCGAGGCGCTGGGCGCCACGCCGCTGGCCGACGACCTGGACCGCATCTCGCGGGTCAGCGAGATCGACGAGTTCGTGGGGCTGCTGGGCGACCTCGAGCGCACCGGCACCCGGGGGGTGATCGGCCTCTACGTGGCGCCCGACCGCGGCCGGCCGGACCGCTACGTGACCCACGTGTTCCAGGGCGGGCTCAGCCTGCCCGACGAGTCCTACTACTCCGGCGACGACTCCGCCGAGCTCCGCGCGGCGTTCGTCGAGCACGTCGCCACCATGCTCGACCTCGCGGGTCTGGAGGACGCGGCCGGCCGCGCCGCGAACGTGCTCGATCTCGAGACCGCCCTCGCCGAGCACCACTGGGACCGGGTCGCCTGCCGTGACGCCCAGAAGACCTACAACCTGCTGACACGGCCCGACCTGCAGGCACTCGTGCCCACGTTCGACCTCGCCCGCTGGGCCGAGGCCGGTGACGTCCCCGACGCAGCTCTCGCGGAGGTCGTGCTGGCCCAGCCGTCCTTCCTCTCCGGTCTGGAGCAGCTGCTGACCGTCGACCGGTTGCCCGACTGGCTGGACTGGCTGCGGTGGCAGGTCGTCCACAGCAGCGCGCCGTACCTGTCCGACGCGTTCGTCGAGGCGAACTTCGAGTTCTACGGCCGCACGCTGAGCGGCACCGACGAGCTGAGGCCCCGGTGGAAGCGCGCCGTCGGGTTCGTGGAGTCGGCGATGGGCGAGGCCGTCGGTCGTCTGTACGTGCGGACGGAGTACCCGCCGGAGTCGCGGGCCCGCATGGACGACCTGATCGCCCACCTGATCGAGGCCTACCGGCAGAGCATCACCGAGCTGCCGTGGATGAGCGACGAGACCAAGGCACGGGCGCTGGAGAAGCTCGAGGCGTTCACCCCGAAGATCGGTCACCCCGAGCGGTTCAAGTCGTACGCCGACCTGGTGACCGACCCCACCGACCTGCTCGGGAACGCCCGCCGGTCCCTCGCCGTCGAGACCGCACGGGAGCTGGCGAAGATCGGCTCACCGATCGACCGCGACGAGTGGTACATGACGCCCCAGACCGTCAACGCGTACTACAACCCCACGATGAACGAGATCGTGTTCCCGGCGGCGATCCTGCAGCCGCCGTTCTTCCATGCCGACGCAGACGACGCCGTCAACTACGGGGCCATCGGCGCGGTCATCGGTCACGAGATCGGTCACGGGTTCGACGACCAGGGCTCGCACTACGACGGGACGGGCGCGCTGCGCAACTGGTGGACCGACGCCGACCGTGCGGCCTTCGACGAGCTGACCTCGGCCCTCGTGGCCCAGTACGACGGCCTCACCCCGGAGGGCGTCGACGGCAGGACGGTCAACGGTGCGCTCACGATCGGCGAGAACATCGGCGACCTCGGCGGACTGTCGATCGCCCACCGGGCCTTCCGGCTCACCGAACCGGCCGACGAGCCGGTCGACGGCCTGACCCCCGACCAGCGGTTCTTCATCTCGTGGGCGCAGGCCTGGCAGAGCAAGGTGCGGCCGGCGGAGACCCTGCGGCGACTCACCGTCGACCCCCACTCCCCGCCGGAGTTCCGCTGCAACCAGGTGGTCCGCAACCTCGACGCCTTCTACGACGCCTTCGACGTGACCCCTGACGACGCGCTCTGGCTCGACCCGGAGCTGCGGGTCACGGTCTGGTCGTCATGACGCCCCGACGGCCATGACCACCGACCTGCGGGAGTTCCCCCAGGCCCGGACCCTGTCGGTGCTCTCGCTCGTCCAGGTCGTCGGCGGCATCGGCAACGGCGCCGGCCTGGCCGTCGGCGCCCTGCTCGTCAAGGACATCAGCGGCTCGTCCGGATGGGCCGGGACCGCCACCGTCATGCTGACGCTGGGGGCCGCCGCCGCGACCATCCCGCTGTCACGCCTCGCGGTCAGGGCCGGTCGGCGACCGGCGCTCGCGACCGGGTGGCTGCTGGGCGCCTCCGGTGCCGCCGTCACCGTCATGGCGGCCGACCGCGCCTCGCTGTGGCTGGTCCTGCTCGGTCTGCTGTTCTTCGGTGCCAGCACGGCCGCCACCCTGCAGTCCCGGTTCGCCGCCGTGGACCGCGCCGCACCCTCGACGGTGGGCCGTTCGCTGTCGATCGTGGTCTGGTCGACCACGGTCGGGGCGGTCGCCGGCCCCAATCTCACCGGACCGGGCGCCGCGGTCGCCGCGCGCGTGGGTGTGCCGGACCTCGCCGGCCCCATGCTGTTCTCCGTCGCCGCGTTCGGCCTCGCCGGGATGTTGACCCTCCTGACCTTGCGACCGGACCCTCTGGTGCGGCGCACCGCCGCCGACCGGGGACCACGCGTCCGTGCGCTGGACCACCTCCACGGTCCCGCGCTCACCGCGGTCGGCGCCATCGCCGCCTCCCACGCCGTGATGGTCGGCGTCATGTCGCTCACCCCCGTGCACCTGGCCGACCACGGCGCGTCGCTGCAGCTGATCGGTCTGACGATCAGTCTGCACATCGCCGGCATGTTCGCCCTGTCCCCGGTGTTCGGGTGGCTCAGTGACCGCCTCGGACCGGTGCCCATGATCGTGGCCGGCCAGATCGTCCTGGTCCTCGCGGTGGCCGTGGCCGGCACGGCCGGCGACTCCCACCTCTGGGTCACGATCGGTCTGGTGCTGCTCGGCCTGGGCTGGTCCGCGTCGGTCATCGCCGGCGCCGCCCTGCTGACGCTCGTGGTCGACGCCGAGGCCCGGCCCGCGGTACAGGGTTTCGCCGACCTGGCCATGAACCTCGCGGGTGCCGGCGGGGGGCTCCTGGCGGGGCTGGTGATGGCATGGAGCGGCTTCGGCGCGCTCAACGCCGCCGCGGCGGCCCTGACCCTGCCGGTGGCGGGTCTGGTGCTCGCCGGACGGCGTGCAGCGGCCGAGCTGGCCGCCGCCGACCGGGTGGCCTGACTAGCGCCTCAGCAGGTCGTGCCGGACCCAGTCGCGCACCCTGGCCCTGGCGTCGGTCCCGACGTCGACGAGGGTGTAGGCGCGGTCGGTGACCGCATCGGTCACCGGACTCAGGCGGTCGGTCACCGGCGAGACCAGGTCGACCCACCACCAGAACCACCGGTCCAGCACGTCCTCGGGCACCACCAGCAGGGTCACCGCGATGATCGCGAGGGAGGCGGTGACCGAGCCGAACACCACCGCGAAGAAGACGTTCGTGCCGATCGCCAGCACACCGACGATGATCCGCGAGGTGCGGGTGAGCAGCAGCGGGGCGAAGAACAGCTGGACCACGAGCACGGTGTAGGTCAGGACGGCCAGGACGACGGGACTGGCACTGACCAGGTCCGAGAGCCACGGCAACGGCCGGAACTCCGGCAGCTGCGTGGTGGCGTACAACGCCTCGCCCTGCCGCCACACGCTGCGGGCGATCTTGTCGAGACCGGCCGTGGTGTACAGCAGCACCGTCTGCACGAGCAGGCCGAGGAGGCCGATGTTGTGCAACCCCGTGAACAGCCACGGCGGCAGCGCAGCCTCGGCCGACCAGTCGCGACCCCGCGCCTCGGACCGGGCCACCCGGCGCGAGTCCAGGGACAGCTCTGCACCGGCGTGGGTCAGCAGCAGCCACAGCAGCGACAGCCGGACGGCGTTGTCGCTGGGGCTGCCGACCATGGGGTTCTGGCCGACGATCGCGATGAACCCGACCAGGGTCACCAGGTTGGCAGCCCTGGTGCGCCACCCCGCCACGAGCGCCGCAGAGGCCAGCAGGGTCGCCCCGTAGACCAGCGTGACGACGTCGTCGCTCGCGTCACGCATGAGCGCCAGCTCGGGGAAGTCGCTGACGTCGCGTGCGGGGTCGGCCCAGACCGAGGCCTCGCCCACCCAGAGGGCCCGGTCGCCGAAGTTGACCACCAGGACGCCCAGGACGGACAGCCCGAGCCCGATCCGGCACAGCGCGAGGGCGAACGAGGCGTGCCGCTCGGTGAACAGCCACTCCTCCGCACCCTCGCGGAGGCGCGTGAGGAGGTCCAGCAGGGCCCACCAGGCATTCATGCGGTCTCCCTCTCCACGTAGTCGTTGAACGCCCTCTGGGCTCCCTCGCCGGCGGGCACGGCCTGTCGCCAGCCCAGGTCGATGCTCTCGAACTCCAGGTCGGTGAGCTCGGTGTCTCCCCGCTCGTCGTAGTCGGGGACCCGGCGCAGGCCGATCCGCACCTGGATCTGCTCGACGATGCCACCCCATCGCGCCGTCGCGTAGAGCGTGCCGTACCGCGTGGCCATGAAGTGGGAGGCGAAGTACCGGCGTGTCTCGTCGGACGTGGCGCCGCCCTCGAACAGCAGGCCCTCCAGCTCGACCAGGTCGATCTCGCCGTAGTCCTCGGCCAGCAGCGGTTGCAGCTCCTCGGGGATCTCGCGCACCGCGGCATTGAGGTTGGTCGCGAGCGAGCGGGGTGCACGGAGGATGCGCGGGCCGACGGTCCCGTGACGCTCGAGCTCCTCGGCCGTGAGGTCGACCCAGGCCGTCTCCTCCAGCTCTCCGGACTCCCCACGGATCCGCGCGCGCAGCTCCAGTGACTCGTCGGCGAACTGGGCGCCGGGGTCCAGTGCCCTCGGTGACTGCTGGAAGTACGGGTTGACGTACGCCGCGAGGGTCCGCCCGCCGACGGACTCCCGGATCGGGTTGTCCGGCGAGAGCCAGAGACCCACCACGGCGGAGTGCACCACGACGGCACCACCAAGGACGAGCATCAGCCACCGCTGCCACGCGCGGGGCGGCGTCGCGGTTTCGGGCATGGGGATCATCCTAGGTGGGCCGTCGAAGGTGCTGGGAACAGACGACTGCCGGTGACCCGAGGGTCACCGGCAGTCGTCGTCAGTCCGGAATCAGACGTCCAGGCTGCTCATGCGTCGCTTCTCGTTGATGAGCACGGCGCCGCCGAACATCATCAGCGCCAGACCCAGCAGCCAGAACGGCGTCAGGTTGGCCGAGCCGGTGGCCGGCAGGGTGTCGACGGGGCTGTCGATGAACCCGCCCTGGGCGTCGGCGTTGCCGTCGGCGACCGCGTCGGCGTTGGCGTCGGCCACCGCGTCGGCGTCGGCCACCGCGTCGGCGTCGGCCACCGCGTCGGCGTCGCTCACGGCGTCGACGTTGTTGTCGTCGGCGACCTCGAAGAAGCCGTTGGGGCCACAGGCCGAGCGGGCCACGTCGAGGGTGGCGACGGTGCCGAGGATGTCGAGGCTGAGCGCCGTGACCTCCACCGAGCCGTCGGGGTTGGTGACCTGGCCGTTGACGGTGCCGGTGAGGATCGGGACGATCGCCTCACCGAGGGTGTCGATGACCGGGCCGAGCGCCGCGAGGACGCCTTCGACCAGGATGTCCTCGATCAGCGGCACGAGGTCGGCGAGGGTGCCGAGCGCACCACCCAAGCTCTCGCGCAGCGTGGCCTCGATGCCCTCGAGCGCGCCGGTGGCGAGCTGCGAGATGGCGACCTGACCGACCAGCGGGGAGTTGGGGTCGGTGCCGAGCTGGATCGGGACGACCAGCAGCGGGTCGTCCGACGGGCCGACGACGATGTCGATGCCGGCGACCGAGGAGCTCATGGTGGCGGGGCTTCCGGCCACGGCCGAGCAGGTGCTGCTGACGGCGCCGATCTCGATCGAGACCGGGATGGCGCCCTGGAGCGCCTCCAGGATCGGGCTGAGAGCCGCGTCCTGGATGCCGGCCAGCAGCGGGGTCAGCGCCAGCTCGAACAGCGGGCCGGTGATCGGGTCGAGCCCGGCGAGCACGTCGTCGAGGATCGTGCCGGTGTTGATGGCGTCGAGATCGCCACCCAGGGTCGACAGGTCGATCGTGGTCAGGGCGGGGATGTCGATGGACTCGACCGACGAGCTCGCGGTCGAGGTGCCGTTGATCCCGTCCAGACCGGTCGACGCCGTCTGGTTGAAGGTGCCGGTGCCCTGGGTCGCGAGGCCCGTGCCGCAGATGTCGAGGGTGCCCTCGGTGGCCGGGCCGGTGGACTCGACGCGGCACACGGAGGTGTCGACGATGCCGGTCAGACCGGTCGCGGTGATGGCGCTGGACTCGGCCCGTGCGATGACGTCGCCCGGCGCACTGTTGGCCGAGAACGACAGGCCCGTCGTGACGATCAACGTCGTCAGCCCGAGAGCCAAGGAATTCTTGGCGAGCTTGTTCTTCATCGAGGACTACTCCTTGCAAACTGTGGTGTGTGTCCCGCCATGACGGTGTCTCCCCCGCACACGACTGAGGGCAGTCGTGGACTGCCGGTCGCCATTCTAACCACACTCTCAGGTTTCGCCGCACACTCCGGCGTCATCGGACGGCCAACAGGCGTATCGGGTACGTCACACCGAGATGGTCTTGCGCGATCGGGCACGACGGTGCTGCCACCAGCGCGAGACCATCCGCTGGCCGTTGCGCCAGGAGGCGTCGCTCACCAGGATCATGTCGACGGCGATCATCACCAGCGAGAAGTAGAGGATGCCCATGAGGACGCCGATGCCCACGTGCATCCCCGTCACCAGGACCAGCGCCACCAGTCTGGTCGGCCGATAGATCAGCAGCACGGGGAAGAACAGCTGGATGGCGATCGCCAGGTAGGTCGACGCCGCGATGACCGGGCCGTTGGAGATCAGCGGCTGCAACCAGTCGCCCCAGGGTGAGTAGGCATCGGTCTGCAGCGGGAAGTACACCGCTGTCCCGTCGAGCCAGACCGAGCTCTGCACCTTCCACAACGCCGAGGCCACGTAGACCATCACGACCTGGTGGATGATCAAGATCGTCGCGAGGTTGTGCAACGTCGCGGGGAACCAGACCGGGAACCACGGGCGCACCTCACCGCGACGGCTGCGCAGCCGGGCGTCGACCGACCACACCCGGCCCGCGTCGGTGAAGCACAGGTAGAACAGCACCATCCGCAGGACGGAGTCGCCGCCGGACCCCACGAACGGGTCGGTCACGTACAGCGACATCCACAGGAACAAGGTCATGATCGTGGAGGCGCGGGTCGAGAATCCGACCATCAGGGCCAGGCCGAACAGGATCGTCACCACGTAGGCCAGGTCGAACGCCGGTCCGGACAGCTGCTGGAACAGGCCGAGGAACTCCGGCCACGCCCGCGTCTGGCGCACCTGGTCGGTCCAGTCGGCGCCGTCGCCCCAGGTGTAGCTGCGGTCGGGCCAGTTGGTGATCAGCTGGCTGGCGACGATGAAGCCCAGGATCATCCGGGTGACGGCCAGCCCGTAGGTCGAGCGCTTGTCCTCGGTCAGCCACTGCAGGCCGGCGCCGATCATCGGTGCCTCGCATCGAAGTCCGCGACTGCCCGGCGCTCGGCGTCGGAGCCCGGCGTCGGCACCCGCCAGCCGCCGGTGCTCTGCGAGGCCGGCGGTCGCGCTGCGGCCCGTTCCTCGTCGTCACCACTCCGGGCGTCGTAGGGAGTGACACCCTGGCTGCGCGTGGCGTACCGGACCGCGACGAACTCACGACCGGGGTGGCGCGACAGCAGCACGTTGGTGGCCAGCTGGGCCGTGGCGCGCTCGTACCGCAGGAAGGAGTCGGCGGCCCGCGACACCCGACCGTCCTCGGCCAGGTCCAGTCGGAGCTCGGCCCACTCCGGCGGATCCTCGACCGACGTGGCGTCGACGACCTGCTGCTGGTCCGGCGGCAGCGCGCCGAATCGGGCACGCAGCGGGGAGTACAGCTTGTTGGTGATGTAGCCGGCCCGGCCGCCCACGAGCTGGTGCCGGACGAGGTCGAGCTCGACCTCGGTCCAGTCGATCCACTCGGTCTCGACGATGTCGCCGTCCTCGTCGCGGTAGGCGCCCTGGAACAGGACTGCGCGGTCCTCCGAGACCGGGTTCGGCGCGAACAGTCGCCAGTTCTGAGTGAAGAACGGGTCGAGGTAGCCGGTCTGGTCGGCGACGGCCGCGGAGTAGCGGTTCGGCGGCAGCGACTCCATCGTCACCGCCGTCAGGTGGACACCGGCCGTGACCACGGCGGCCGCGACGAACGTCGTACGCAGACTCGGCCAGGACACGCGCACACGGTATACCTCGACGTCGACCGGACACCGAGTTCGCCTCGCTGCGCTGGCTGGCGGTCGCCAGGGAACGCAGCGACCGTGAGGGCGAAACCCGAGGCGACCCTCGCGCAAGGTTCGCCTCGCTGCGCTCACGTCCGCTCGTCCCTCGCGGACTGGCGAACACCAGCTCGCGAGCGATCTCGGTGGTTGAGGTGCTGCGAGGAACGAGCAGCCTCGAAACCACGCCCCCTTGCGGTCGCCAGGGAGCGCAGCGACCGTGAGGGCGAAG
The DNA here is from genome assembly GCF_000160775.2 of Aeromicrobium marinum DSM 15272. Taxonomy (NCBI): domain Bacteria; kingdom Bacillati; phylum Actinomycetota; class Actinomycetes; order Propionibacteriales; family Nocardioidaceae; genus Aeromicrobium; species Aeromicrobium marinum. The sequence goes on from NZ_CM001024.1 coordinate 1,711,302, forward strand.
CCCGAGGCGACCCTCACCCAAGGTTCGCCTCGCTCCGCTCACGCCCTCGCAAGCTCGGGCTGGCGAACACAGGCCGCGCCAGTTGACCGTGGCGCGCGAGACTGCGGTCGCCAGGGAGCGCAGCGACCGTGAGGGCGGAGCCCGAGGCGACCCTCACGCAAGGTTCGCCTCGCTTCGCTCACGCCCTCGTTCCTCGGGCTGGCGAACGGTGCCTACGGTCGCCAGGGAGCGCAGCGACCGTGAGGGCGGAGCCCGAGGCGGCCCTCACGCGAGGTTCGCCTCGCTGCGCTCACGCCCTCGCCAGCTCGGGCTGGCGAACACGGAGCCGCGCGCGGTCGCCAGGGAGCGCAGCGACCGTGAGGGCGGAGCCCGAGGCGACCCCCACGCAAGATTCGGCTCGGTCAGCGGGGGCGCAGGGAACGACGAAGGGCCCGGGCCGATGGCCCGGACCCTCCTTCGTCGATGTGGAGCATAGGAGATTCGAACTCCTGACCTCTTCCATGCCATGGAAGCGCGCTACCAACTGCGCCAATGCCCCGCGGGTGCTGACCCGAAGGCCGATCACCGATCTTAGTACGTGCCCGGGACGGGCGACAAACCGGGTCAGGAGTCGTCGGACATGACCGGTTCGGGCAGACTGCCCGCGTTCCACTCCGTCAGCCGCCACCACCGCTGGTGCGGCGGTCCGCTCTCGGTGAGGACCGCCCAGGAGCAGTTGGACAGCGCACCGAAGGTCCGCCAGTGCTCCTCGGGGAACCCGAGGAAGGTGCAGGCGCCGGTGCGGATGACCGCGCCGTGCGCCACCACCACCATCGTCGCGTCGGCGGGCAGGACCTCCAGCGCCTCACGCACACCGGCAGCGAACCGCTCCCCCGCCTGGGCGTGGGTCTCGGAGTCCGGGATCTGGGTCTCGTCACCCTCCATCCACGCGCGCATGCCGTCGGGGTAGCGGTCCCACGCCTCCTGCCACGTGAGCCCCTCCCGCGCACCGAAGTCCATCTCGCGCAGGCGCGGGTCGGGCTCGGCCGGCACGCCCACCAGCTCCGCCAGCGCCTCGGCGGTGTGACGGGCCCGCTCCAGGTCCGAGCACAGGATCCGGTGGGGGGCGAGCGACGCCAAGCGGCGGGCCGCAGCCGCAGCCTGTTCACGTCCCACGTCGTCCAGCGAGGTGTCGGTCTGCCCCTGCACCCGGCCGGCCACGTTCCACGCCGTCCGCCCGTGGCGCCACAGGATGATCTGACGGCTCACCGGACGGCCCGCCCGTCGGTCACGCGACCGGCACCGTGGGGCAGTCGCTCCACAGTCGCTCGAGCGCGTAGAAGGCCCGCTCCTCGGTGTGCTGGACGTGCACGACGATGTCGGCGAAGTCCAGCAGGATCCACCGGCCCTCACGGGATCCTTCACGGCGCACGGCCTTGGCGCCCATGGTGTGCAACCGCTCCTCCACGGCGTCCTGCACGGCACGCGCCTGGGTGGGACTGGTGGTGGTGCACAGCACGAAGACGTCGGTGATGTAGATCTGCTCGGAGACGTCGAAGGCCACGATGCCGGTGGCGGACTTGTCGTCGGCGGCGGCGGCCGCGGCGCGGGTCAGCTCGACGGCACGGTCGGAGGCGGTCATGAGGGGTGTGGTCCTTTCGAGGACTCGGAGGCGTAGAGGCCGTGCTTGGCGATGTACTGCACGACTCCGTCGGGAACGAGGTACCAGACCGGTTCGCCGGCTCCCACCCGTTCGCGGCAGTCGGTGGAGGAGATCGCCAGTGCAGGGATCTCCAGCAGGGTGATGCGGTCCACCGGCAGGCCCACGAGGGAGTTCTCGTCCAGCTCGTGTCCGGGCCGGGTGCAGCCGACGAACTGCGCCAGCTCGAACAGCTCGTCGTGGTCCCGCCAGCTGAGCAGGGCCGCCATGGCGTCGGCGCCGGTGATGAAGTAGAGGTCGGCGTCGGGGTGCGCGGCCGACAGGTCGCGCAGGGTGTCGATCGTGTAGGTGGGTCCGTCACGGTCGATGTCGACGCGGCTCACCTCGAACAGCGGGTTCGAGGCGGTCGCGATGACGGTCATCAGGTAGCGGTCCTCGGCCGGTGAGACCTGACGGTCGAGCTTCTGCCAGGGCAGGCCGGTCGGCACGAAGATCACCTCATCGAGCCCGAAGGACGCCTGCACCTCGCTGGCCGCCACGAGGTGACCGTGGTGGATCGGGTCGAACGTTCCGCCCATGACGCCGACGCGACGCCGGCGACCGGGCGAACCCGTGCGGTGCGTGCTCAGGTGTGCTCGCGGCCCTTGCCGAAGGCGAGCAGACCGAACAGCAGCGTCAGCAGGATGACCAGGGTCACGGCCCCGATGACGTACGGCATGTTGGTGTGCTCGGCCTCTTCGGCCGCGAGGAGCATCGTGGTCAGCATGGGAGCAATCTACCAGCGCCGACCGGGCGGGCGACCCGCGCTCAGCGGATCTGTCCGTCGCCCTCGACCAGGTAGGTGGTGGTGGTCATCTCGGTGAGCCCCATCGGCCCCCGGGCGTGCAGCTTCTGCGTCGAGATGCCGATCTCGGCACCGAAGCCGAACTCGCCGCCGTCGGTGAAGCGGGTGGAGGCGTTGACCATCACGGCGGCGGAGTCCACGCCGAGCGTGAAGCGGCGCGCCGTGGCCATCGAGGACGTGACGATCGCCTCGGTGTGGCCCGACGAGTAGGTCCGGACGTGCTCGATCGCCTCGTCGACGGAGCCGACCACGGCGGCGGAGATGTCGAGGTCGAGGTACTCGGTGGCGTGGTCCTCCTCGGTCACCGCCACGACCGAGGGGTCGGCGGCACGGAAGGTGGCGTCACCGTGGATCGTGACACCGCGGGCGACGAGGGCGGCGACGATCCGCGGCACGAACGTCTCGGCCACGTCGGCGTGCACCAGCAGCGACTCCGCGGCGTTGCAGACGCTCGTGCGATGCGTCTTGGAGTTCAGCACGATCGCCTCGGCCATGTCGAGGTCGGCATCGGCGTCGACGTACACGTGGCAGTTGCCCGTGCCGGTCTCGATCACCGGGACCGTCGACTCCTGCACGACCGTGCGGATCAGGCCGGCGCCCCCGCGCGGGATCACGAGGTCGACGAGCCCGCGGGCCCTCATCAGGGCGGTCGCCGACGCGCGGTCCTCCGACGGCAGCAGCTGGACCAGGTCCGACGGCAGTCCGCAGCCGGCGATCGCGCCGGCCATGACGTCGACGATGGCGCGGTTGGACCGCGCGGCGGACGACGAGCCGCGCAGCAGCACCGCGCTGCCCGCCTTCAGGCAGATCGCTGCCGCGTCGGCGGTGACGTTGGGGCGACCCTCGTAGATCATGCCGATGACCCCCATCGGCACCCGCACCTGCTGCAGCCGCAGGCCGTTGGGCAGCACCGATCCACGGACCACCTCGCCCACCGGGTCGGGCAGCCCGGCCACGTCGCGCACCCCGTCGGCGAAGGCCGCCACGCGGTCGGCGTCCAGGCGCAGGCGGTCGAGGACGTTCTCGGGTGTCCCGGCCGCACGTGCCCTGTCGACGTCGACGCGGTTGGCCTCGAGGATCGACCCGGTCGCCTCGACGAGCGCGTCGGCCGCGGCCAGCAGCGCGGCGTCCTTGGTGTGTCGGGTCGCCGTGGCCAGCTGCCGGGAGGCCGTCCTGGCCCGTCGGGCTGCGTCGTGCACGTGCTGGGTCACGGGATCGTCCTGCATGGCGACGATCGTACGGTTCACAGCACCATCAGGTCGTCGCGGTGCACGACCTCGCGCTCGTACTCCGGTCCGAGGTCGGCCAGCAGGTCGCGGGTCGAGCGGCCGAGCATCACCGGCAGCTCGGTGCTGTCGAAGTTGACCAACCCGCGGGCGACGACGGCGCCGTCGAGCCCGACCAGGTCGACCGGGTCGCCGGCGACGAAGTCGCCCTCGACCGCCGTGATGCCGGCGGGCAGCAGGGAGGCGGTGCCGCGGGCCACGGCGCCGACGGCACCGTCGTCCAGGACGAGCCGACCCTTGGTCTCACTGGCGTGCGCGAGCCACAACAGCCGGGCGGGGCGACGCTTGCCGGTCGGATGGAACCGGGTACCGACCTGTTCGCCGGCCAGCGCGGCCCGCATGGTGCCCTCCGCCGCGCGAGTGAGCACGACAGGGATGCCGGCCGCCGAGGCGATGCGGGCGGCCTCGACCTTGGTCACCATGCCACCGGTGCCGACGGCAGATCCGATCCGCGCGATGTCGACCCCCTCCAGGTCCGCGGGACCGCGGACGTCGGAGATCGGCCGGGACCCGGGCTCGTCGGGATGACCGGTGTGCAGGGCGTCGACGTCGGAGAGCAGGACCAGCAGGTCCGCGTGCACGAGGTGCGCCACCAACGCGGCGAGCCGGTCGTTGTCGCCGAACCGGATCTCGGTGGTCGCCACGGTGTCGTTCTCGTTGACGACCGGGACGATGCCGAGCTCGAGCAGCTTGACGAAGGTGTGCTGGGCGTTGCGGTAGTGGCTGCGCCGGGTGACGTCGTCGACGGTGAGCAGCACCTGCCCGACGGTGAGTCCGTGCGCGGCGAATCCCGCGGCGTAGCGGGCGATCAGCGCCCCCTGCCCGACGCTCGCCGCGGCCTGCTGGGTGGGCAGGTCACCGGGACGACGCGCCAGACCCAGAGGACCCAGGCCGGCGGCGATCGCCCCCGAGCTGACCAGGACCACCTCGTGGCCCTCGGCCCGGGCCGCAGCCAGTGCATCGGCCACGGCGACGACCCGCTCGTCGTCGAGGTGACCCTCGGGGGTCGCCAGGGACGACGACCCGACCTTGACGACGATGCGACTCACGGGGCGTCCCGATCGGTCGCGTCCACTCCCCCGGTCTGCGTCGAGGCAGGGTCGTCGGCATCGGGCTCGTCGGCATGGGGGTCGTCGCCCGCGGGACCTGCATCGCGGACGAGCGCGCCGGACGCCGCCCGCTCCTCGGCAGCCCGGATCTCGCGGGCCTCCGCCTCGTACGCACGCTTCTCGGCCAGCTGCTGACGGCGTTCGGCGTTGGTGCGGCGGTCCGACTGGTCGATGCGCAGGTCCTCGCCGCGACGACCGAGCACCTCGGCGCCGGCCGGGGTCTCCGGGTCGAAGTCGAAGATCACCGAGTCCTCGTCGGTACCGATGACGACGTCGTCGCCGGCCTCGGCGCCCAGCTCGAGCAGCTTGGCCTCGACGCCGAGCCGGTTGAGCCGGTCGGCCAGGAACCCGACCGCCTCGTCGTTGCTGAAATCGGTCTGGTGCACCCAGCGCGTGGGCTTCTCGCCGCGGACCACCCACTGGCCGGCCCGGTTCTCGATCGTGAACTCCTCACCCAGGCCGCTCTCGGCCCGGGGGCGCAGCACGATGCGGGTCGGCTCGGCCTCGGGCAGCGCCTCGCGGCGGGCCTTGACGATCTCGGCCATGGCGAAGCCGAGCTCGCGCAGGCCTGCGTGGCTGGCTGCCGACACCACGAACACCTCGAGCCCTCGGGCCTCCAGGTCCCCGCGCACGAAGCCGGCGATCTCGGCGGCGTCGGGCACGTCGGCCTTGTTGAGCGCCACGATGCGCGGGCGGTCGGAGAAGTCCGTCCCGGTCTGCTCGCCGTAGCGGGTGAGCTCGTTCTCGATCACGTCGAGGTCGGTGAGCGGATCCCGACCGGGCTGGACCGTCGCGCAGTCGATGACGTGCACGAGGGCCGCGCACCGCTCGACGTGGCGCAGGAAGTCGTGCCCGAGCCCCTTGCCCTCGCTGGCGCCCTCGATCAGTCCGGGCACGTCGGCCACGGTGAAGGTCGTCTGGCCCGCGGTGACCACCCCGAGGTTCGGCACGAGGGTGGTGAACGGGTAGTCGGCGATCTTGGGGCGGGCGCGCGAGATCGACGCGATCAGGCTGGACTTGCCCGCGCTGGGGAACCCGATGAGGCCGATGTCGGCGACGACCTTGAGCTCCAGGGTCAGCGTCATCGACTGTCCGGGCTCGCCCTTGAGGGCGAATCCGGGGGCCTTGCGCTTGCTCGACGCGAGAGCCGCGTTGCCCAGACCGCCGCGTCCGCCGGCGGCGATGACGAGCTCGGTGCCGGCGCCCACCAGGTCGGCGAGCACCTCACCGTCACCGGCACGCACCACGGTGCCGTCGGGCACGAGCAGCACCAGGTCCGATCCCTTGCCGCCGCTACGGTTGGAGCCGGCACCGGGCGCGCCGTTGCCGGCCTTGCGGTGCGGTTCGTGGTGGTAGTCGACCAGGGTGGTGACGTCACGGGCGACCCGCAGGATCACGTCACCGCCGTGACCGCCGTTGCCGCCGTCGGGCCCACCGAGCGGCTTGAACTTCTCGCGGTGCACGGAGGCGACGCCGTGCCCACCGTCACCGGCCGCGACGTGCAGCGTCACCTGGTCGACGAAACTGGGAATCGCCACGACCCGTCCTCTCTGATCGATGGTCCCCGCCCGGGCCGGAGGCCGTGGAACGGGAGAAGGGGCAGCCCGCCTCTGCGGACTGCCCCTTCACATGAGCTTCAGTGGTCCCGGATCACTCCGCGGCTGCGAGGGGGGCCGCAGCGACGTCGGCCGGGACGATGTTGACGACCTTGCGGCCGCGCTTGCGACCGAACTCCACGGCGCCCGAAGACAGGGCGAACAGGGTGTCGTCGCCACCGCGACCGACGTTCGTGCCGGGGTGGAAGTGGGTCCCCCGCTGGCGGACGATGATCTCGCCGGCGTTGACCTGCTGGCCGCCGAACCGCTTCACGCCGAGTCGCTGTGCGTTGGAGTCGCGACCGTTCTTGGTGGACGCAGCGCCCTTCTTGTGTGCCATGTGTTCAGTCCCTGCTGTGTCGGGTTAGGCGGAGATGCCGGTGATCTTGACCTGGGTGTACTTCTGACGGTGCCCCTGGCGCTTCTTGTAGCCGGTCTTGTTCTTGTACTTCTGGATGATGATCTTGGGGCCCTTGGTGCCGCCCAGGACCTCGGCCGTCACGGACGCCTTGGCGAGCGCCGCGGTGTCGGACGTGACGGTGTCGCCGTCGACGAGGAGGACGGCCGGCAGCGAGAGCTGCTCGCCCTCGGCCTGGGCGACCTGGTCGATCTGGATGACGTCGCCGACGGCCACCTTCTGCTGGCCACCACCACTGCGCACGATTGCGTACACCACGGGAAATCCTTCATGTCGAACTGCTGCGGCGGGCGCTGTGCGCCCAGGAAAAAGGGAGTGGGTGCCACGGGAACGGGCACGCACCGACGGTCCAGTCTACGGAGCCTGACCCTCGTCGGTCAAAACGGGGTGGTCGGACGACGGCTCGGGTGTCTGCTCCGGTGCTGACGCCGTCCCGACCGGGCTGGCCGGGGCCACCACGTCGGTCGACTCCGGCGCCACGACCTGGTCGCTGCCGTCGGGCTCGTGCACCGACGGATCGGCCACTGCCTCGGCGGAGTCGTCGGCCCCCGACTCGTCGACCACAGGCTCCCCCGCACCGGAACCGCGGCCCTGGCCCTGGGAACGGCCGTTGCCGTTGTTGCCGTTGTTGTTGCCGTTGTTGCGACCTCCGCCGCCGGAGCGGTTGCCCCCGGAACGTCCGCCCTGCTGGTTGCCGCCCTGGTTGCCGCCGTCCTGGCCGGACCCCTGACCGTCACCACCGCCGCCGCGACCGCCGCGACCGCCACGCCCGCCCCGACGGCCCTCGTCCTTGCGGGGCTCGATCGGCTCGGCCTGGATGACGATGCCACGACCCTTGCAGTGCTCGCAGTCGGTGCTGAACGACTCGACCAGGCCGGTACCGATCCGCTTGCGGGTCATCTGGACCAGGCCCAGCGAGGTCACCTCGGCCACCTGGTGACGGGTGCGGTCGCGACCGAGGCACTCCACCAGACGGCGCAGCACCAGGTCGCGGTTGCTCTCCAGCACCATGTCGATGAAGTCGATGACGATGATCCCGCCGATGTCGCGCAGACGCAGCTGGCGCACGATCTCCTCGGCGGCCTCGAGGTTGTTCTTGGTGACGGTCTCCTCGAGGTTGCCACCCGAGCCGGTGAACTTGCCGGTGTTGACGTCGACGACGGTCATCGCCTCGGTGCGGTCGATGACGAGCGACCCTCCGGACGGCAGCCAGACCTTGCGGTCGAGTGCCTTGTGGATCTGCTCCTCGATGCGGAACCCGGCGAAGGCGTGCCGCCCGTCGTGCTCCTCCGGCTCCCAGCGCTCGAGGCGCTCGGCCAGGTCAGGGGCCACGTGCTGGACATAGCCGGAGATGTTGTCCCAGGCGTCACGACCCTCCACGACCAAGGAGGTGAAGTCCTCGTTGAACAGGTCGCGCACGACCTTGATCATCAGGTCCGGCTCGGAGTAGAGCAGCTCGGGTGCCTTGCCGGCCTCGACCTTGCGCTCGATGTCCTCCCAGCGTGCCTTCAGCGACGCGACGTCGCGGGTCAGCTGGTCCTCCGAGGCTCCCTCGGCCGCCGTGCGCACGATGACGCCCGCATCAGCGGGCAGCACCTCCTTGAGCAGCGTCTTCAGACGCGTGCGCTCGGTGTCGGGCAGCTTGCGCGAGATGCCGTTGGTCTGTCCGCCGGGGACGTAGACGAGAAACCGTCCCGGCAGGCTGACCTGGCTGGTGAGGCGGGCGCCCTTCTGCCCGACCGGGTCCTTGGACACCTGCACCAGCACGGTCTGGCCGGACGTGAGGACGTCCTCGATCTTGCGCTGCTTGCCGTTGCCGAGACCCGACCAGTCGATCTCGCCGGCGTAGATGACGGCGTTGCGGCCCGCACCGATGTCGATGAAGGCGGCCTCCATGCTCGGCAGGACGTTCTGCACCTTGCCCAGGTACACGTTGCCGATGAGCGACGTCTGCGACTCGCGGGCCACGTAGTGCTCCACCAGGACCTTGTCCTCGAGCACGGCGATCTGCGTGTAGTCGTCGTGCTGACACACGACCATCTGGCGGTTGACCGACTCACGGCGAGCCAGGAACTCCGACTCCGAGACGATCGGCGCCCGCCGGCGGCCCTGCTCACGGCCCTCTCGGCGGCGCTGCTTCTTGGCCTCCAACCGGGTCGAGCCGGCGACGCTGGTGATCTCGTCCTCGGCCGTGCGTCCGTCCCGGACGCGCACCACGGTGTTCTCGGGGTCGTCGCCCGCCCCGGACCCACCGTCACCGCTGCGGCGGCGGGACCGGCGACGTCGGCTGCCGGCCGATCCGGAGCCGTCGCCGGAGTCGTCGCTGTCCTGGTCGTCGCTGTCGCCCGTCTCGGCGTCACGGTCGCCGGAGTCCTCGTCGCTGTCGGGCTTGCGGCGACGGCGACCTCCGCGGCTGCGGCGCCGGCGGCGTGGACCGCCCTCGCCGGACTCGTCGTCGGACCCGTCGTCGGTCGAGTCGTCGTCGGCATCGTCCTCGATGTCGTCGTCGGCGTCGTCCTCCACCACGGTGGGGCGGGCGCGGCGCGGAGCCACGACCGGCTCCGGGGCCTGGAACATCAGGCCACCGGCGGGCACCACGGGCGCCCGCGGCGCGGGCGAGGCCTCGGCGGGCGCGGTCGCCGAGGCGTCGTCGCCCGTCTCGTCATCCTCGGGGGCGGCGGCCGGCTCGGCCTGCTTCGCCGTCTGCTTCTTCGGTGCCGCCTTGGCGGCGGTCTTCTTGGTCGCCGCCTTCTTGGCGGGCTTCTCGGCCGCCGGAGCCGGTTCGCTGTCAGCCGTGGTGGCGGCGGCGACTTCCTCCGTCGCAGCCGGGGCCGGCGTGGAGTCGCTGTCACCGGCGACGGGCGGACCGGCCGGGCGACCGGCCGCTCGGCGACGCGTCCTCGTCGTGCTGGTGGTCGTCGCGGTGGTGGGGGCGTCGTTCTCGTCGAGCATCTGCTCTCCTCGGCCCTCGGACGGTCGTCGGACCATCCGGGGCGGTGTCAGTGGTCCGTCCAGCGGACCCAAGCCTTCGGTCTGCGACGAACACGCGGCCTGTCACTACGACGGGCTCCCACCGCCGCGGTCAGCACCCGGTCGGATGCGTCGCGGTCGAGGGTGAGGTCCCGTCGGCCGTGCCGGTGACCCGAGGGGCAGTCCGCGCGGGCTGCGCGGTGCCGAGGATCGGGAACCGGCGGATCGTCGTCCGGTCGAACAGCGTCGGTGGACGCAGGAACGACCGTGTCCAGTATCGCACAGTCACCCCGGCTTCACGCGCTCGTCACCTGAGGGGGTCGCCGACCGTTCCGTCCACGAGCGGGCCCTGGGCGGCCCGGGTCGCCACCGGCGCTCCCGGCACCTGCAGCCCGTGGGCGCGCAGTGCCGTGACCACGTCGTCCGGCCGGACCGTGGGCACGGTGACGGCCACGACCGCGGCGATCTGCACCCCGTCACCGGTGTCCTCGCAGGTCAGCGACACGAGGGCGGACCGGACGTCGATGTCGCGCAGTCCGCGCTTGGTCATCCGTTCGACGGTCAGCGCCTCGGCGGCGAGGGCGGCGTCGATCGCCGCCCGTACCTCGCCGACGTCGGCCCCGGGCAGGTCCACCAGCCACAGCGAGGCCTCCAGACGATCGGCCAACGCCCCGGGCGCGGCGACCGCCACGTCGATCAGATCGAGGTCCGGCGGCAGGGACGCGTCGAGCGCTGCCCTGACCTCCTCGGGGTCGCAGACGCGGGTGAGGCCGATCTCGAGGAACTCCGCCTCGCTGGCCGCACCGGTGGGTGCCGCATTGGCGTAGGAGATCTTCGGGTGCGGGCTGAAGCCGGACGAGTGTCCGATCGGCACCCCGGCGCGGCGGACCGCCCGCTCGAAGGCGCGGCTGAAGTCGCGGTGGCTGGTGAATCTCAGCCGGCCGCGCTTGGCGTAGCGCAGGCGGATCTTCTGCACGATCGGCAGCTGGGGGTTCGGCGCCTCGGGGTTCGGCGTCCCCTCCAGCGTGGTGGCACCCGTCACCGGACGACGCTCAGCGGCAGGAGCTGCTGACCGGTGGGGCCGATCTGGATGTCGGTGTCCATCGACGGGCAGACCCCGCAGTCGAAGCACGGGGTCCACCGGCAGTCCTCGACCTCGACCGGGTCGTCGGCCAGCGCGTCCAGCCAGTCCTCCCAGAGCCAGTCCTTGTCCAACCCGGAGTCGAGGTGGTCCCACGGCAGGATCTCGTCGGCGCCCCGCTCGCGGGTCGTGTACCAGTCGAGGTCGACCCCGGTGCCGGCCAGCACCTCCGCGGCCTTGGCCTCCCAGCGATCGAACGAGAAGTGCTCGCTCCACCCGTCGAAACGGCCTCCGTCGCGCCACACGGCCTCGATGACCCGGCCCACCCGACGGTCGCCGCGGGACAACAGGCCCTCGACGATCCCGGGGCGGCCGTCGTGGTAGCGGAAGCCGATCGCACGGCCGTACTTCTTGTCGGACTGGACCGACGCCCGCAGCTTGCGCAGCCGCTCGTCGGTGGTCTCGTGGTCGAGCTGTGCCGCCCACTGGAAGGGGGTGTGCGGCTTGGGGACGAAGCCACCGATCGACACGGTGCAGCGGATGTCCTTGTGTCCGGCGACCTCCCGACCGGTGTCGATGACCCGCTTGGCGAGCTCGCCGATCTGCAGCACGTCCTCGTCGGTCTCGGTGGGGAGTCCGCACATGAAGTAGAGCTTCACCTGACGCCACCCGTGCGAGTAGGCGGCGGCCACGGTGTTGATGAGGTCGTCCTCGCTGACCATCTTGTTGATGACCCTGCGCATCCGCTCGCTGCCGCCCTCGGGGGCGAACGTCAGTCCGGAACGTCGTCCGTTGCGGCTGAACTCGTTGGCCAGCGTGATGTTGAAGGCGTCGACCCGGGTCGACGGCAGCGACATCGAGGTGTTGGTGCCCTCGTACCGGTCCGCGAGCTGGGTGGCCATCTCACCGATCTCGGAGTGGTCGGCGCTGGAGAGGCTCAGCAGCCCGACCTCGTCGAACCCGCTCGCCGCCAGTCCGTTGTCGATCATCTGACCGATGCTCTGCAGGGACCGCTCCCGTACCGGCCGGGTGATCATGCCCGCCTGGCAGAACCGGCAGCCGCGGGTGCAGCCGCGGAAGATCTCGACGCTGAACCGCTCGTGCACCGTCTCGGCCAACGGCACGAGGGGCTTGCGCGGGTACGGCCACGCGTCGAGGTCCATCAGCGTGTGCTTGGCGACCCGGACGGGGGCGTCCTGGTGGTTCGGCACGATCGCCTCGATCGAGGCGTCGGGGCCGTAGGTGACGTCGTAGAACCGTGGCACGTACACGCCGCCGGAGGCCGCCAGACGGCGCAGCAGCTCCAGCCTGCCGCCGGGTGAACCCTCGGCCTTGTGCTCCCGGACGACCTCGCTCACGGCCAGGACGATCTCCTCGCCGTCGCCCAGGACGACGGCGTCGACGAAGTCGGCCACCGGCTCGGGGTTGAAGGCGCTGTGCCCGCCGGCGATCACGACGGGGTCCTCGTCGCGGCGGTCGACCGCGTGCAGCGGGATGCCCGCGAGGTCCAGCGCCGTGAGCATGTTGGTGTAGCCGAGCTCCGTGGCGAAGGACAGACCCAGCACGTCGAACGCGCCGACGGGGCGGTGGCCGTCGACCGTGAACTGGGGGATGTCGTGGTCCCGCATGACCTGTTCCATGTCGGCGAACACGGCATAGGTGCGCTCGGCGAGGATCCAGTCCCGCTCGTTGAGGACCTCGTAGAGGATCTGGACACCCTGGTTGGGCAGGCCGACCTCGTAGGCGTCGGGGTACATCAGGGCCCACCGCACGCTCACGGAGTCCCAGTCCTTGACGGTGGCGTTCAGCTCGCCGCCGACGTACTGGATCGGCTTGGACACCGAGGGCAGCAACGGCTCCAGGCGGGGGAAGACGGACTCGACGGACATGGTCACCAGCCTAACGGCCACGCGCCACTGCGGGCCCGGGCGACAGGGCTGGCTAGGCTCGGGGCATGGGCCTGTTCTCCCGCGGCAAGGCGCCGCTCACCGTCACCTACCGTGCCAAGAGCGAGTCCGGTGGCCTCGACCAGGTCCTGTCGTTCCGCAACGACACGGAGACCGCGTTGCTGCCGACCCTGCGGTTCGTGGCCCGCGACCACTACGGCCGCGAGCTGCCCCACGTGGTGCCGCACAGCGTGCTGGGCATGGACCGGGGCGCCGTGTGCGTGCCGCCGGGCTCCACCGGCATCGACGTGCTGGCGTTCACCGGCGAGGGGAACCGCTCGGTGCGCGGCGTCGAGGCGCACGTGGTGGAGATCATGGAGGCCGAGCACCCGCCCCTCACGCAGGACGTGACGGTCGTGATGATCGACCTCGAGCAGCGCAAGACCTACGAGCCGGCCGACTTCTGGGGCGTGGGCCTGGCCAATCCCAACGACGTCGAGGTCGAGATGCGGGTCGTGCTCATCCAGCACGAGCCGCAGGCGCCGAAGGACGACCCGCGACAGGTCGTCGACGTGGTCGAGATGACCGAGACCGTGACGGTCGCCCCGCAGGGCCATCAGGTCATCTGGCTGCCCGAGGACGTCCGCGGTCAGTACGACGGCGTGCTCGGCGCTCCGGTGCCCGCCCTGCGCCTCTGACCCCCGCCGCAGTTTCCCAGGATGACCTGGGAATCCGTCACCGGGCACAGAAAACTGGCACCTGACCCCTGTTGCAACCGGGGTGAGGTGTCAGTTTCCCAGGATCACCTGGGAAACATCAGGCGGGGAGGTCGGGGAACCACAGGGCGATCTCGCGAGCGGCGGACTCCTCGGAGTCCGAGGCGTGCACGAGGTTCTCGCGGTTGGACAGGGAGAGGTCCCCCCGGATCGTGCCGGGAGCGGCGGCGCGCCCGTCGGTGGCGCCGTTGAGTGCCCGCACCACGCCGATGGCCTCGTCGCCCTCGAGCACGACGGCGACGAGCGGTCCCGACACCGCGAACTCCCGCAGCGGCGGGTACCAGGGCTGCTCGACGTGCTCGGCGTAGTGCGCGTCGGCCATCGCCGCGTCGATCGACCGCAGCTGCATCGCGACGAGCGTCAGGCCCTTGGCCTCGAAGCGGGACAGGATCGCGCCGGTGAGTCCGCGGCGGACCGCATCGGGCTTGAGCAGGACGAGCGTGCGCTGGGTCATGGCCGCGAGCCTATCGACCGCAGCCGGTCCCGCTGCCCGCCGGGAGCCGCCACGACCGCTGCGTCCTCGTCGGCCACCGCCAGCACCCGGACCATCGATCCAGACTAACCCGCGGTGTCCGTCTCGTCGCCCTGCTCGGCTGCCTCCCGGGCCCAGCGGGCCTTGTCCTCGTCGATGCGGGCACCGAGTCGGAACGCCGCGATCCAGAGGGCGGCGAACATGCCACCGACGAAGAACATGATCGGCACGAGGAAGCCCAGCCCGATCGACGCGACCTGGATCCCGTGGCCCACCCAGTACGCCTGCGGCCGGCGCAGGGATCCCGCGGTCAGCAGGCACAGCACCGTGAGGCCCAGGCCCATGACCAGCGCAGGGGTGCGGTCCACGCCCTCCACCGAGATCATCACAGGGGTCGAGAGTCCGAGGACGATGGACTGGAAGAACAGCATCGCGGCGCACAGACCTCTCACGACCGCCGACCTTCCGCCGCGGTGCCCGCGAGGGTGCGGGCCTCCCCCACCGTGACCACCGAGCCGGTGACCAGCACACCGCCGCTGCCGATCGCGTCCTCGAAGCCCTCGGACGCCTCCGCCAGGAGGATCGCGCGCTCGAGCGCGTCGTCGAGTCGGGGCGAGACGCTGACCCGGTCGTCACCGAGGCGGTCGGCCACGATGCCCGCGAGCTCGTCGGCGGGCATGCAGCGGTCACTGGAGTTCTGGGTGCAGACGACGTGGGCGACCGCCGGATCGAGCACCTCGACCATCTCCTCGACGTCCTTGTCGGCCATGACGCCGAGCACGACGACCAACGGGCTGAAGGCGAACTCCTCGGCCACCCCGGCGACGGCGGCCCGGAGTCCGTGCGGGTTGTGGGCCGCGTCGAGCAGCACGGTGGGGCTGCGGCGCACGACCTCCAGCCGGCCCGGTGAGGTGACGGTGGCGAAGGCCGCCCGCACGACGTCGGGATCGAGCTCCTTGCCGCCGGTGAACGCCTCGACGGCGGCCAGGGCCAGCGCGGCGTTGTGGGCCTGGTGCGCGCCGTGCAGCGGCAGGAAGATCTCCTCGTAGTGCCCCGCGAGGCCCTGCAGGTCGACCTGCTGACCTCCGAGGGCGGCGATCCGGGCGGCGACACCGAAGTCGACCCCCTCGCGCAGCAGGGTGGCGCCGACCTCGGCCACCCGCTGCCCGATGACGTCGAGCACCTCGGTGTCCTGCTCGGCCACGACGACGTGGGCCCCGGGCTTGACGATGCCCACCTTCTCGTGGGCGATCGCCAGGGGCGAGTCGCCGAGGTACTGGGCGTGGTCGACCGAGATCGGACCGATGACCGCGACCTGCCCGTCGGCCACGTTGGTGGCGTCCCACGTACCGCCCATGCCGACCTCCACGATCGCGGCGTCGACGGGCGCGTCGGCGAACGCCGCGTAGGCCATCGCGACGGTCATCTCGAAGAACGACAGGGGGTGCGCCTGGCTGTCGTCGACGATCTGCGCGTACGCCGCCACGTCGGCGAAGGCGTCGACGAAGCCGTCCTCGCTGAGCGGGGACCCGTCGATGCTGATGCGCTCGGTCATGCTCTGCAGGTGGGGGCTCGTGAAGCGTCCGGTGCGCAGGTCCAACGCCGTGAGCAGCGCGTCGATCATCCGCCCGGTCGAGGTCTTGCCGTTGGTGCCGGTGAGGTGGATCAGCGGCGCCGAGTCCTGAGGGTCACCGAGCAGGCGGCACAGGGCCGAGATGCGTTCGAGGGACGGCTCGAGGCGGGATTCGGGCCAACGACCGAGCAACGCGTGCTCGACCTCGGCGTACGTGGGTCTCATCGACCCCAGTATCGCAGGGACCGCCCATGTCGGCGCCGTCGCGGGCGGGCCCGGCTCAGCCGCTGCCCGCGGTGGTGACGAACCCCAGCACCGCGGCGAGGTTCATCGCCAGTCCCCGGGTCTCCAGCCGGCCGTCGCAGGTGGCCAGCAGGCATCCCTGCGGAGCGAACTCGCCGACCCCCAGCGCACCCAGTGCGACACGGATGTCGGCGACCGTCTCCGGGGTCACCTCGAAGCTCACGACGTCCTCGTAGGGGCCGAGGTCCGGGAGGTCGACGTCGGTGTACGCGGGCAGCAACCGTCGGAAGAACTCGTGGTAGAGCTCGGAGCTGACGTTGGCGGTGAGCAGCGTCTGCGGGTCCGGCGAGACGTCGCCGGCCACACCCATCCACGTGACCTGCGTGCCGAGGCTCGGGGAGACGAAGGTGTTCTGCTGCAGGAAGCCGACGGTGGCGAACGCGTCGGACCCGAACCCCGGAAGAGGTTCGCGATCGAACGTACGTCGGGAGGGGACGTCGGGGGTGATGCACGGCGTCCGGTTGACCCAGAAGAGCATGCCGTAGCAGGCGTTGGTCGGGCTCGGGCCGGTCGCGGCACCCAGGTAGTCCGCCGACACGATCTGCCGGTCCGCCCACCGGCCGTCGTTCGCCAGGAGCATGCCGACGCGGGCGAACTCCGTCGGTCGCATGATCAGGTGGGCGTGCCCGTAGGTGTTGCCCGCACGGTCGCGCAGCCAGATGTACGACCCGGGCCGGATGCCGATGGGCGTGAAGATCTCCCGCTGGACGAAGTCCTGGATGTCCTCCCCCACCGCACGCCCGACGACGTAGGCCGCGATGTCGGGATTGCGCTGTCCGTACTCGAAGTAGGTGCCCGGCTCGTGCTCGAGCGGGAGCGCGAGCCCCTGCCGGACGATGTTCGCGTCGAGGGCGACGGTGCCCGCCTCGGTGATGATGCTGGTCTTCAGACCGCTGTTCTCCTGCAGGAGCTGACGCACGGTGATCGCGCGCCGCTCGGCGTCGCCCCATCCCGGGGGCAGGTAGAGGTCGATCGGGTCGTCGAGGTCGAGCAGCCCGCGGTCGACGGCGACACCGACCGCCAGGCTGACGACGCTCTTCGTGGAGCTCCACAGGTCGAGCGGGACGAGGTCCCCCAGAAGGTTGCCCGGACCCGTGCCGACGAGGCAGTGGTGTCGGAAGACCATGACGGAGGTGCGCAGCCGGCTCGACGCGAAACCGGTGGCGACGTCGAGCTGCGCCGGGTCGAGGCCGACCTCCTCGGGCGCGGCGGTCTCGAACGGTTCGCCGGGAGCCGGGACGTCGCACTGCTTCTGGCCCGCAGCCGCGACATCGGTGGTCGAGGCGGCCGCGGACCATGGCGCCACCAGGACGGCACCGACCAGGGCGGACACGAGAGCGATGCGGCGCATGGGACCTCCGGGGAACGTGTGAGATCAATTACTTTACCTGTAGTCAAGCAAAAGGCAAGCAGCGAGCTTCCCACACGGCACACTGGTGCCATGGCCCGCGGACGACCTCGTACCTTCAGCGACGACGTGCTGCTCGCCGCCGCACGGTCGGCCCTCGTCGACCACGGCTACCACGAGGTCACGATGGACGAGATCGCACGGCGCGCGGGCACCAGCAAGCAGACCCTGTACGCACGGTACGAGGACAAGGCCGGACTCGTCACCGAGTGCGTACGGCAGGACTGTGCGGCGATGGCCGACCACCTGCGGTCGTCCTACCGGGAGGTCCGCGGCCGCTCCCTGCACACCCAGGTGCGCGCGGGCATGTTCGCGGTCGCCGAGTTCGCGGCGCTGGAGCCGGAGCGGTTCCAGCTCGTCATGCAGGTCGACTGGCCCGAGAAGTTCACCACGCTCGAGCGGCTGCAGGCCGAGCTGGCCGACGAGATCGCCGCGAGCTTCACCGCAGGCTTCCCCGACATCGACCCCCGTCGCGCCGTCGACCTCTCGGCGCTGCTGGTCTCGCTCGGCTGGCGAACGGCCCTGCAGGCGGACGGGTCCGGTGCCGACCGGGTCGCCGAGCTGGCCGGCCTCGCCACCGGTCTCACGATGCACGGACTGGCCGGCCTCCTCACCGCGTCGGAGTGATCGTGGTCACCCCGACCGGTTCAGGGTCGGTTCAGGGGTCCACCTGATGCACATCTGTCCTCGCTGTTCGCCATGATGGTTCCGCGCCACCGGGGCGCCCGTCGGAGAGGACCGTCATGAATCGTCAGATCGCCGGCTGGATCGCCCACCCGTGGGCCAAGTGGGTCGTGCTCGTGGTGGCCCTGGTGTTCATCGGCGGGGTCGGGTCGTTCGGCGCGAAGCTCGCCGACGTGCAGGAGAACGACATCGCGTCGTTCCTGCCGAGCGACGCCGAGTCGACCGAGGTCATCAACCAGGCCGGATCGTTCTCCGACCCCGACGCCGTGCCCCTCGTCGTCCTCTACGTCCGCGAGGGCGGCCTGACCCCTGAGGACCTCGCCAAGATCTCGGCCGACACCGCGGCGTTCGCCGACATCGAGGACTTCGCCGACGACGCCGTGGGCCCGATCCCGTCCGCGGACGGCGAGGCTGCCCAGGTCATCGCCACCGTGGTGCTCGGCAGCGACGGCTGGGAGGTCCTCCCCGACCGGGTCGAGGCCGCGGGAGAGCTCGCCGACGCGGGGGCCGACGGCCTCGAGGTGTACCTGGCCGGACCTGCGGCCCTCGGCGCCGACCAGTCCGAGGCGTTCGCCGGCATCGACGGTATCCTGCTGATCGCCGCGATCAGCGTGGTGGTCGTGATGCTCCTGCTGACCTACCGGAGCCCGATCCTGTGGATCATCCCGCTGTTCTGCGGGGTGGCCAGCGTCTTCACCGCGCAGGGCATCGTCTACCTGCTCGCCCGGTACGCCGACCTGACCGTCAACGGTCAGAGCGCCGGCATCCTCAGCGTGCTCGTCCTCGGTGCCGGGATCGACTACGCGCTGCTGCTGGTGGCCCGCTACCGCGAGGAGCTGCGCCGCTACGAGGACCGTCACGAGGCCATGGCCCATGCCCTCCACCGTGCCGCGCCGGCCATCCTGGCCAGCGGTGCCACGGTCATCATCGGCCTGCTGTGCCTGGTGTTCGCGCAGCTGAACTCCACGGCCGGCCTCGGACCCGTGGCGGCCTCCGGCATCGCCGTCGCGCTGCTGCTCATGCTGGTGCTCCTCCCCGCGCTGCTCGTCATCTGCGGGCGGTGGGTCTTCTGGCCCTTCATCCCCCACTTCGGCGACCCCGAGCGCATCGACACCGGGTTCTGGGCACGGATCGGTCGCCGCATCGCCGTCCGGCCGCGCGTCGTCTGGGCCGTCACCACTGCGGCACTCGCGGCCGGCACGCTCGGGCTGTTCCAGCTCGACGCCGACGGTCTGACCAACGAGGAGTCGTTCACCACCGAGCAGCCCTCCATCGAGGCCGGGAAGATCGTGAACGAGTACTTCCCCGTCAGCACCGACTCGCCGCTGCAGGTCATCGCCGCGGTCGACACCGCCGACGAGGTCGTGGCCGCCCTGGCCGAGGTCGACGGCGTGGAGCCCAGCGCGATCGAGGTGCTCGGCCAGGACGACGAGGTCGCCTACGTCGAGGCTGCCCTCGTCGACGCGCCCGACTCGCCGGAGGCGTACGAGACCGTCGACCGGGCCCGTTCGGCCCTCGACGACGTGGGCGACGGAGCGGCCCTCGTCGGCGGCCAGACCGCGCTGATCAAGGACGTCCAGGACGCGTCGGCCGCGGACAACCAGCTGATCATCCCGATCATCCTGGTGGTCGTGCTGCTGGTCCTGGTGGTGCTGCTGCGAGCGATCGTCGCGCCGGTGATCCTGCTCGGCACCGTGGTGCTGTCGTTCGGTGCGGCGCTCGGCATCAGTGCCCTGGTCTTCACCCACGTGTTCGGGTTCGCCGGTGCCGACACCTCGTTGCCGCTGTTCGCGTTCGTGTTCCTGGTGGCGCTGGGCATCGACTACAACATCTTCCTCATGACCCGGGTGCGCGAGGAGGCCCTGAAGTACGGGACCCGGCGCGGCGCCCTGATCGGGCTCTCGGCCACCGGCGGGGTGATCACCTCGGCCGGACTCGTCCTGGCGGGCACCTTCGCGGCACTCGGCTCCCTGCCGATCGTGTTCCTCGCCGAACTGGGCTTCGCGGTGGCCCTGGGCGTGCTGCTCGACACCATCATCGTGCGGTCGGTGCTGGTGACGGCGCTCAACCTCGACATCGGCCGGCACATGTGGTGGCCGTCCGCGCTCGGCCGCAAGGAGGACATCGAGCCGGTCACCACCGACACCACTGGGACCGCCTCACTCGTCCCCCGCTGACTCCCCGCTGACTCCCCGCTGACTCCCCGCTGAGCGTGACGTTTCCGCCCCGATTCCGTCGATTCGAGGGCGGAAACGTCACGCCCAGCGGGGGCGGGGGCCGAGGCGGAGTGGGCCGGGGCGGCCGGCGGCCTAGACTGTTCCCTCGTGACTGCCACCCCCGCCAACCGCGTCCCGGAGAAGCCCGCCCTCGAAGGCCTCGAGGCGGCGTGGTCGGCCCGCTGGGAGGACCAGGGCACCTACCGCTTCGACCGCAGCCGGAGCCGCGACGAGGTCTACTCGATCGACACACCGCCGCCGACCGTGTCCGGATCGCTGCACGTCGGCCACGTGTTCAGCTACACCCACACCGACCTGATCGCCCGCTACCAGCGCATGCGCGGCAAGGAGGTCTTCTACCCGATGGGGTGGGACGACAACGGTCTGCCGACCGAGCGACGGGTGCAGAACTACTACGGGGTGCGGTGTGACCCGTCGCTGCCGTACGACCCCGGCTTCACCCCTCCCGCCGAGCCCGACGCGAAGAAGCAGGTGCCGATCAGCCGGCGCAACTTCATCGAGCTGTGCAACGAGCTGGTCGCCCAGGACGAGCTGGTCTTCGAGGAGCTCTGGCGCACGTTGGGACTCAGCGTCGACTGGACCCAGACCTACACGACCATCGGCCCGGCGGCGCAGACCACCAGCCAGCGGGCGTTCCTGCGCAACCTGGCCCGCGGAGAGGCCTACAGCCAGGACGCGCCGACCCTCTGGGACGTCACCTTCCAGACGGCCGTGGCCCAGGCCGAGCTCGAGGCGCGCGACTACCCGGGCGCCTACCACCGGGTGGCGTACCACGGCCCCGCCGGCACCGTGCACGTGGAGACCACGCGACCCGAGCTGACCCCCGCCGCCGTGGCGCTGGTCGCCCATCCCGACGACGAGCGGTACCAGCCGCTGTTCGGCACCACGGTCACCTCGCCGATCTTCGGCGTCGAGGTCCCGGTGATCGCCCACACCCTCGCCGACCCCGAGAAGGGGTCCGGCATCGTGCACTGCTGCACCTTCGGCGACCTGACCGACGTGCAGTGGTGGCGCGAGTTCGCCCTGCCCAACCGCACCGTGATCGGGCGGGACGGGCGCATCCTGCGCGAGGTCCCCGACTGGATCGCCACCGACGCCGGTCGCGACCTGTTCTCCGAGCTGTCGGGCAAGACCACGTTCACCGCCCGCGAGCTGATCGTCGAGGCCCTGCGCGCCAGCGGCGACCTCGACGGTGATCCGGTGCCGACCCAGCGGGTGGCCAACTTCTACGAGAAGGGCGACAAGCCGCTCGAGATCGTCTCGACCCGGCAGTGGTACCTCTCCAACGGTGGGCGCGATCCCGAGCTGCGGTCCGCCCTCGTCGCCCGGGGCGACGAGATCTCGTGGAAGCCCGGCTACATGCAGTCCCGCTTCACCAACTGGATCGAGGGCCTGAACGGCGACTGGCTGGTCTCCCGCCAGCGGTTCTTCGGCATCCCGTTCCCGGTCTGGTACCGCCTGGACGCCGACGGACTGCCCGACCACGAGAACCCGATCCTGGCCGACGAGGCCGACCTCCCGGTCGATCCTGCGTCCCAGGTGCCGCCCGGGTTCAGCGAGGACCAGCGAGGGGTCCCCGGCGGCTTCATGGCCGACCCCGACGTCCTCGACACGTGGGCCACCTCCTCGCTCACCCCGCAGCTGGTGACCGGCTGGGAGCGGGACCCCGAGCTGTTCGCGGCCACCTACCCGATGGACCTGCGGCCCCAGGGTCACGACATCATCCGGACCTGGCTGTTCAGCTCGGTCGTGCGGTCGCACGCCGAGTTCGGTGGAGTGCCGTGGACCCACACCGCGCTCTCGGGCTTCGTGGTCGATCCCGACCGCAAGAAGATGAGCAAGTCCAAGGGCAACGTGGTGGTGCCGGACGAGATCCTCCGCACCTACGGCGCCGATGCCGTCCGCTGGCGCGCCGCCGGAGCCCGGCCGGGAGCCGACTCGCCGTTCGACGAGGCCCAGATGAAGGTCGGGCGACGACTGGCGATGAAGGTGCTCAACGCCAGCAAGTTCGTGCTGGCCGCCGAGGACGCCTACGGGCTGGGCGCCGGCGTGGCCGACCTCGACCCGGCCGCGGTGACCGTGCCGCTCGACCGGGCGATGCTGACCCGGCTGAGCGGCGTGGTCGACGCCGCCACGGCCCACTTCGAGGACTACGACTACGCCTCCGCGCTGGAGGTGACCGAGAAGTTCTTCTGGGACTTCTGCGACGACTATCTGGAGCTGGTCAAGGAGCGGGCCCGCCGCGACGATGCCGAGGGGGCCTCGGCCCGGTCGGCCTTCGCCCTCGCCCTCGCCGTGCAGCTGCGGCTCCTGGCGCCCTTCCTGCCCTACGTGACCGAGGAGGTCTGGTCGTGGTGGCAGGAGGGGTCGATCCATCGCGCGTCCTGGCCCGAGGCCTCCGCCGACCTGGCGGTCGAGCCGGGCGATCCGGCGCTCCAGGACGTCGCCGCCCAGGCGTTGGCCGGCCTCCGGGGGGCCAAGTCCGTGGCCAAGGTGGGCATGAAGACCGAGATCTCCGCCGCCACGGTCACCGCTCGGCAGCGTGACCTCGACCTGTTGTCCTCAGCCCTGCCCGACGTGACCGCCGCCGGCCGGGTCGTCGGGGAGGTCACCCTGGTGGCCGACGAGTCGGCCGACGCGCTGACCGTCGAGGCCACCCTGGCCGTCTGAGCGCTGCCCCGAACCGTCGGTGTGGTCTCGAGGCTGCTCGTTCCTCGCAGCACCTCGACCACCGAGGGGCAGGCGACCGTCGAGGCCACCTTGGCCGTCGGTGTGGTCTCGAGGCTGCTCGTTCCTCGCAGCACCTCGACCACCGAGGAGCGGGCGACCACCGAGGCCACCCTGGCCGTCTGAGCGCAGCACCTCGACCACCGGGGAGCAGGCGACCGGGTCAGGCGAGGGCTGCCGCCGCGGCCTCCCGGGCGGCAGCCGGATCGCCTGCGGCGAGCGCGGCGCGGGCCGCGGCCCGGCACTGCTCGAGGGTGACGGCCGAGAGCTTCGACCCCACCAGCGGCGCGGCGGTCGCGGCCGCCGAGAGTGAGGTGACCCCCAACCCGACCAGCACGCAGGCCAGGGACGCGTCGGCGGCCGCCTCGCCGCACACACCGACCGGCTTCCCGGCGTCCTGACCGGCACGGGCCACCAGCTCGACCAGGGTGAGCAGCGCAGGCTGCCACGGATCGGTGAGCCGCGACAGCGACGGCGCCATCCGGTCGGCGGCGAACGTGTACTGGCTCAGGTCGTTGGTCCCGATCGAGACGAAGTCCACGTGGCGCAGGATCCGGTCGGCCAGCAGGGCCGCGCTCGGGATCTCGACCATCACGCCCGGGACCAGTCCCCGTGACCTGGCCCGGTCGCCGAACCAGGCCGCCTCCTGCTCGGTCGCGACCATCGGCGCCATGACCCAGACCGGGGCGTCGTGGTCCGCGGCGGCCGTCGCGATCGCGTCGAGCTGGCGGTCCAGCATGGCCGGGTCCCGCAGGCCGAGCCGCAGGCCCCTCACGCCGAGCGCCGGGTTGGGCTCGTCGCTGATGGTGGCGAAGCTGACCGGCTTGTCGGACCCGGCGTCGAGGGTGCGGATCACCACCTTGCGGCCCCTCATCGCGGCCAGGACCTCGCCGTAGATGTCGGCCTGCTCGACGACGGTGGGTTCGACGTCGCGGTCGAGGAAGCACAGCTCGGTGCGGAACAGCCCGACCCCCTGCACCGGACGCTCCGCAGCCGCGCGGGCACCGGCCCCGTCCTGGACGTTGGCCAGCACGTCGACCCGGTGGCCGTCGGACGTGGCCCCGGGCCCCGTCCACGACCGCGCGGCCTCGCCGACCGCGGCAGCCGCCTCGGTGCGCAGCCGGACCACGTCGACGGCGGGGTGGGTCACCACCTCACCCGTCGCCCCGTCGACCAGCACCGGGGTCCCGACCTCGAGGTCGTCCAGACCGGTGACCCCCACGACGCACGGGATGCCGAGCTGTCGGGCGATGATCGTGGTGTGGCTGGTTGCTCCGCCGAGCGAGGTCGCGATCGCCACGATCACGGCGGGGTCCAGGCCGGCGGTGTCCGCCGGAGCCAGGTCGTCGGCACACAGCACGGACGGCTCGGTCGGCTGCGGGATGCCCGGCTCCGGCTGGCCGGTGAGCTCGGCGACGATCCGGTCGCGCACGTCGGCGAGGTCGGTGACCCGCTCGGCCATCAGTCCTCCGACGGAAGCGAACATCGCGCTGAGCTCCTCGACCGCACCGGCGGTCGCGGCGCACACGCCATGGCCGTCGGCCAACCGCTTCTCGACCAGGGCGGCCAGTCCGCGGTCCCGAGCGAGCGAGGAGGTGGCCATCAGCACCCCGGCCGCCGCACCGCTGGCCCGGGCGGCCCGGGTCGCCAGTCGGTCGGCCACCGTCGCGGCCGCCTCGGAGAACTGGGCCGACCCCTTCGAGACGGCCACCAGCGGATCGCGGTCCGGCATCGAGGGGCGCGGCATGGGCCGGACGACCGGCCCCGACCCGACCCCGGGAACCACCCCGGCGCCCCGCAGCACCTGACGGTCAGGGGTGGTGGTCAGCGGCTCCATCGGGGTCCTCCTGGTGATCTACAACACGCGGCAGTCCTTGACTTTACACGTATTCCCACGTAGAACAATGGCCAGAAGCCACAAATCCCACACAAACCCACGTGCAGAACGCGACGCACCGAGCGCGACAGGTCGTGCCGTCACGGTTCCGCCGCTGGGGCCAGGAGGATCGTGTACGCACCCGAACGCCAGCAGCTGCTCACCGAGCGGCTGCACCTGCACGGACGGGTGGCCGTCCTCGATCTGGCCGAGGAGCTCGGCGTGTCGACCGAGACCATCCGTCGCGACCTCGCCGTCCTGGAGCGCGACGGACTGGCCCAGCGGGTCCACGGGGGCGCGGTCAGCGCGCGAGGGCTCCCGGTCCTCGAGCCGGGGCTGGCGCAGCGCGCCGCCACCAACGCCGACCAGAAGGAACGCATCGCGGACGCTGCCGCGACCTTCCTGCCGGCTGCCGGGGGCAGCATGCTCCTGGACGCCGGGACGACCATCAGCCATCTGGTCGACCGGATCCCGCTCGACCGCCCCGTGACCGCGGTGACGCACTCGGTGCCCGTCGCGGGCAAGCTGACCGCCATCGCCTCGGTGACGCTCCAGCTGATCGGCGGTCGCGTCCGGGGCGTCACGGCGGCCGCCGTCGGACCCGCCGCCACGGGCGCCCTGGCCTCGATCCGGGCCGACGTCTGCTTCCTCGGCACGAACGCGGCAACCCCCGGGCACGGCCTCAGCACCCCCGACGACGAGGAGGCCGCCGTCAAGGCCGCCCTGGTGCGATCGGGACGCCGGGTGGTCGCCCTGTTCGACTCCTCGAAGTTCGGCCACGAACACCTGCACACCTTTGCCTCCTACGCCGACCTCGACGTCGTGGTCACCGATCACGGCGCCGATCCTGCCCAGCTCTCAGCGCTCCGGGACCACGGGGTCGAGGTCGTCCTCGCATGATCGTCACCCTGACCCCCAACCCCAGCATCGACCGCACGGTCACCCTCGCCGGGGCGCTGGAGCGCGGCGGTGTCGTCCGGTCCACCTCGACCGTCGACGAGCCGGGCGGCAAGGGTGTGAACGTGGCGCAGGTCGTGCGTCTCGCCGGTCATCGCGCCGTCGCCGTGCTCCCCGGTGACCACGACGACCCGCTGCTGCGTCTGCTCCGCGAGCTCGGACTGCCGCACCGGACCGTCGCCACCGGCTCGCCGGCCCGGGTCAACCTGACCCTCACCGAGGCCGACGGCACCACCACCAAGATCAACGCGCCCGGTCCGGCCCTGGCGACCGAGCACCACAGGGCGCTCATCCGCGACGTGGCGCGCGAGGCGTCCGGGGCGCGGTGGGCGGTGCTCTGCGGCTCTCTGCCGCCCGGCGTGCACCCCGGCTACTACGCGGACGTCGTCGACCGGGTGGACGGGGCACGGATCGCCCTCGACACCTCCGGTCCGGCCCTCGCCGCCGCTCTGGAGCGCTGCGCCGACCGCATCGCCGTGATCAAGCCCAACGCCCACGAGCTCGGCGAGCTGCTCGGGGTGCCGTCGACGATCCTCGAGGAGGATCCGTCCCGCGCGCACCGTCTCGTGCAGCCGTTGCTCGACCGCGGCCTCGGGGAGGTCCTGCTGACCCTCGGGTCCCGTGGCGCGCTCCTGCTCACCGCGGACGGCGCCTGGTCGGCTGCACCACCGCCCGTCACTCCGCGCAGCACCGTCGGCGCCGGGGACTCCGCGTTGGCCGGATATCTGATCGCCGACCTGATGGGCCGGGGGCCGGCCGAGCGTCTGGCCAGTGCCGTGGCCCATGGCAGCGCGGCGGCATCGCTGCCGGGCTCCAGGATGCCGGGCCCGGACGACCTGCCGGACGTGCCGCCGGCGCAGCGCCTGGTGTGAGCGCTAGGAGACCTCGGTCTCGAAGCTGATGCCCGCCGCCTGCAGACGTTCGATGAGCGGGACACCCATCGCGACCGCCGTGGTGACCTGACCGGAAACCGCGGGCAGGTCGTCGAACGCCAGGCACAGCGCCGACTCCGCCAACATGCGGGACGTCTCGGTGTAGCCCGGGTCGCCGCCCTTGACGAGGGTTCGGGCGGTGCGTCCGCCGCCCTCGCCGATCACGGTCAGCCGGAACCAGGACTTCTCACGGGTCGCCTCGCTGGGACCGTCGCCCGGATCCTTGGCCTTGAGCATCAACGCCCGCAGCGGACGGACCTGTGCGGCCAGCGTCGCCACCCCCAGACCCAGACCACCTGCGACCGTCATCCGCAGGGTCTTGAGGTGGGCGTAGTGCTCGTACCGGAAGTCGGGGCCGTACCGCTCCAACGCGCGGGCGGACCGCAGCACGACCAAGGGGTCGAGGGTCGGCAGGGGAATGCCCCAGCCCTCGACGCCGTCGGCCCTCCCGGCCCGACCGCCGCCCTTGACGACCCGGCCGGCGGGCCGCTCCTCGGCGGACCGGCGCTCGCCGGCGACGCGTGCGGACTGTCGCAGCGAGGACATCTGGTTGATGGCCGAGTGGTAGGTGCCCCCGGAGAACTCCGCGGCGGCCCGGATGTACCCCCGGACCCTCAGCGGGACGCCTTCGGGCAGCGCCAGCACGGTCGCGAGGACACCGAGATCGTAGGGGATGGAGTCGAAGCCGCAGGCGTGCACGATGCGGGCTCCGCTGGCCTCGGCCGTGGCGTGGTACCTGAGCCACATCTCGTCGACGAACTGCGGCTCTCCGGTGAGGTCGACGTAGGCGATGCCGGCCTCGGCGGCCGCCCTGACGACGCCCTCGCCGTACTTCAGGTACGGCCCGACCGTCGTGACGACCACCCGGGTGCGGGCGGCCATGGCCGCGAGGGACTCGTCGTCACCGGTGTCGGCCTCGACGATCTCGGGACGGACACCGCCGGCCGCGTCGATGCGGCGCGCGACCTCCTCGAGCTTGCTCCGGCTGCGGCCCGCGATGGCCCAGGTGGCGCCTTCGGGCAGGTGCTTCGCGAGGTAGTCGGCCGTCAGTCCGCCGGTGAACCCGGTGGCACCGAGCAGGGTGATGTCGGTGTGCGCCACGGGATCAGGACGCCTTCTTCTCGACGTCGTCGTGGGTCATGATGGTGGGCTCCTTCTCGCCGCGGACGACCGCTCCGTCGACGACGACTCGAGCGGCGTCGTCCCGGCTGGGCACGTCGAACATCGTCGGCTGCAGCACCTCCTCGACGATCGAGCGCAACCCACGGGCCCCGGTGTCACGCTTGAGGGCCAGCTCGGCCATCTCGTCGAACGCGTCCTCGGTGAACTCCAGCTCGATGCCGTCGATCTCGAACAGCCGCTCGTACTGCTTGCTGAGCGCGTTGCGCGGCTCGGTGAGGATGCGGATCAACGCCTCCTTGTCGAGCTTGTTGACGCTGGCGATGACCGGCAGTCGGCCGATGAACTCCGGGATGAGACCGAACTTCAGCAGATCGGTGGGCTCGACCCGGGCATAGGTCTTCTCGGCCGAGGTGGGGGTGCTGGCGCTCGGCTCGGAGTTGAAGCCCACGCTGACCTTGCCGTTGCGCTGCTCGATGATCTCCTCGAGTCCTGCGAACGCACCACCGACGATGAACAGCACGTTGGTGGTGTCGATCTGGATGAACTCCTGGTGCGGATGCTTGCGGCCGCCCTGCGGCGGGACCGAGGCGGTGGTGCCCTCGAGGATCTTCAACAGGGCCTGCTGCACGCCCTCGCCGGACACGTCGCGGGTGATCGACGGGTTCTCGCTCTTGCGGCTGATCTTGTCGATCTCATCGATGTAGATGATGCCGGTCTCGGCCTTCTTGACGTCGTAGTCGGCGGCCTGGATGAGCTTGAGCAGGATGTTCTCGACGTCCTCGCCGACGTACCCGGCCTCGGTCAACGCGGTGGCGTCGGCGATCGCGAACGGTACGTTGAGCATCCGGGCGAGCGTCTGGGCGAGGTAGGTCTTGCCGCAGCCGGTGGGGCCGACCATCAGGATGTTGGACTTGGCCAGCTCGACCTGGTCGTCCTTGCCGCGTCCCCCGGCGCTCTGCGCCTGCACGCGCTTGTAGTGGTTGTAGACCGCCGTCGACAGCGAGCGCTTGGCGCCCTCCTGGCCGATGACGTAGCCCTCGAGGAAGGCGAAGATCTCGTGCGGCTTGGGCAGCTCACCGAGGCTCAGCTCGGCACCCTCGGCGAGCTCCTCCTCGATGATCTCGTTGCACAGGTCGATGCACTCGTCGCAGATGTAGACCCCGGGCCCGGCGATCAGCTTCTTGACCTGCTTCTGGCTCTTGCCGCAGAACGAGCACTTCAGCAGGTCGGCGGTCTCACCGATGCGTGCCATGTGGGGTCCTTCCCTTCCGTGCCTGAGGTGACGAGCCCGAGACCCCGGACACCGCCCTCGCCAGCGTAACCGCCATCACGGACGGCGTCGCGGTCTCGAGCGGGGCCCGGGGTGCGTGTCGTCAGACCTCGGGGGTCTTCAACGTGTCGAGGACCTGGTCGATCAGGCCGTACTCGAGGGCCTGCTGGGCGGTCAGGATCTTGTCGCGGTCGACGTCGCGGCTGACGTCCTCGGGCGAGCGGCCCGTGGAGGTCGAGATCATCTGCTCCATCAGCGACCGCATCCGCATGATCTCGTTGGCCTGGATCTCCAGGTCCGAGATCTGACCGCCGGTGCCCTCGGTGTAGGGCTGGTGGATCAGGATGCGCGCGTTCGGCAGCGCGAACCGCTTGCCCGGGGTCCCGGCGCCCAGCAGCACGGCCGCGGCCGAGGCGGCCTGGCCGAGGCAGAACGTCTGCACGTCGGGCTTGAGGTAGCGCATCGTGTCGTAGATGGCCGTCATGGCCGTGAACGAGCCGCCGGGGCTGTTGATGTAGATGCTGATGTCGCGGTCCGGCTCCATGACCTGCAGGCACAGCAGCTGGGCGATGACGGCGTTGGCGACGTCGTCGCTGATCGGCGTGCCGAGGAAGATGATGCGGTCCTCGAACAGCTTGGCGTAGGGGTCGATGCGCCGGAACCCGTAGGACGTGCGCTCCTCCCACTGGGGGATGTAGTAGCTCATGGTTGCGTCCTGTCCGTCGTCGTGGTGCTCATCGGTTGACCTCGCCGGCGGTGGCGACCACATGGTCGATGAAGCCGTACTCCAGGGCCTGCTGCGGCGTGAACCAGCGGTCGCGGTCCGCGTCGATCTCGACCTGCTCCAGCGTCTGACCGGTGTGCAGGGACTGCAGCTCGTTGAGCTGCTTCTTGAGCAGGATGCTCTGCTCGGCCTGGATCTTGATGTCGGACGCCGATCCACCGATGCCGCCGGACGGCTGGTGCATCATGATGCGGGCGTGCGGCAGGGCGTACCGCTTGCCCTTGGTGCCGGCCGCCAGCAGGAACTGGCCCATCGAGGCGGCCAGGCCCATGCCGAAGGTGGCGACGTCGTTGCTGATGAACTGCATCGTGTCGTAGATCGCCATGCCGGCGTCGACCGAACCACCCGGGCTGTTGATGTACAGCGAGATGTCGGAGGTGGGGTCCTCCGCGCTGAGCAGCAGCATCTGGGCGCAGATCGCGTTGGCGTTGTCGTTGCGCACCTCGGACCCGAGGAACACGATGCGTTCCTTGAGCAGGCGCTGGTAGATGTGACCGTCGAGGTCGAGCTGGCCCGCCTCACCGGCCATGCGGGGCTGATCGTGTGGTGTGTTCACGCTCTCGACAGTAGACGCCGGGACGGGGCGACACACGCACAAACCCCGCCTGTTCGCTGATGGCGGACGAGGCCGCGGGTGCCGCGCCCGCGCCCGGTCAGGACGCTTCGGCGGTCGACTTGATCGTGGCCAGGGTCGACTCGATGCCGGCCTGCAGCTCGGTCTCGAAGTCGTCCGTGCCGCCCATGAGGCTGTTGGTCAGGACGTTCGAGACCTTCTTGACGCCGTGCGGGGCACGCCGCGACTCCGTGAGCCGGGTACCGGTGGCCGTCGGCTCCAGCTCGTAGCTCCAGACCGTGCCGTTCTCGACCACCCGGAAGGCGAGCTCGCGGTTCGGCTCGAAGACCTTGACCTTCGACCGGGTCGGCCACACCAGCAGGCCTCGGCGGTTGACGTTGATGGTGGTCGTGCCGACGCCGACCTCGCCGCCGCGCACGATCATCTTGCGGCACTGCGGGCTCCACTCCCCCATCCGCTTGAGGTCGGAGACGATCGACCACACCTTCTCGGGCGGGGCGGCGATGTCGATGCTCGCGGAGATCAGGTCACGGTTGGCCATGGGGTTCCTTCGGGCTGGTGGTGCGGGTCAGCGGTCGCCGGAGGCGGCGATCGCCCGGCGCGAGCGCGCCGACGCGGTGATCCACTCGATCAGCCAGTCCCCCACCCTCGGGTGGTTGAGCAGGGCGAAGTGGTTCGCGCTCGGAATGTACTCGAAGCGGGCGCCCTCGACCACAGCGCCGCTGCGGCCCACGCCGGTGGCCGACGAGAAGTGGACCAGCAGGTCGCCCAGCACCGCGCTGAAGGGGTGGCGCTGGCTGGCGCCCAGGGTGCAGGCCACGAAGTGGTACTCGGCATGGGCGAGCGGCGCGGCCGCGATGCGGTCGAGACCCCACTGCACGGTGAGGTCCTGGCCCTCCCACTCGTCGGCGCTGATGTAGCCGTGACGCAGGTCGACGATGCCGGCCGAACGGGTGTCGAGGATCCGGCCGAACGGGCGGGTCTCGGGCAGGAACCGCAGCATGCGGGACCCGACGTGCGCCACCTTCTCGAGCGCGGCGCCGGTGTGCGGGGTGCCCAGGCAGACCACGTCCCGCACCAGGTGCGGCCAGGTCTCGCCGGCGGCGGTCGCGTGGTTGGTGGCGGCGCGCACGACCAGGCCGCCCATGGAATGGCCGACCAGGGTGATGCGCGTGACCCGCACGGGCCAGGCCTCGACCATCTGCCGCAGCATCGCGTCGAGGTGCTTGCCGTTCTCGGACACGTGGAGCCCGGTGTTGTACCGGATCGTGACGGGGGTGCCGTCGGTCTCGGCGGTGATCCGCTCGGGATAGCTGGTCCCGAGGACCTTGCGGCCGTTCAACCAGGACTCGTCGTCCTCGCACAAGCCGTGCAGGAACACCACGAGGTGGCTCGAGGCGTCGCGGAAGGCCTCGGTCAGCGGCCACGCGGTGACCGGGACGTCGTCACCGTCGACCCGCACCGACATCGTGATCGCCTGCGGGTCGTCGAGCATCCGCAGCTCGTCACCGATCAGCCCGTTGACGGCCGCGACCACCTGACGACCGAACCGGGTGGTCTCGACGGGCCGGCCAACACCTCGCGCCGACAGGGCGCGCACGGATCCGCTGCCGACGCGCAGCACACCGGAGATGGCTCCGTACAGGGACGTGACCACCGCGTCGTGCAGGGACTCGGGGACGCGGCTGCCGACGACCCGGGTGGCACGGAACGCGCGGTCGGCCACGGCCTGGTGCACGTCGCGGGCCGTGCCGACGATCAACCGGTCACCGTAGTCGAGCGCGAGGGCGGCGACGTCGGTGGTGCGGGCGGGTGTGGCGGGCATGGTCACATACTGCCGGTATCCCGCGATGAACGGAACCACCGGGCGGGGCGTTCTTGGTCACTTCTCAGCGGTCGCGACCCGGCGCCCCACCCCGTGGCACCGGTCAGGCGGTGGGCTCGGCCTCGGCCTCGTCGTCGGGGCCGCCGAGGGAACCGTCGGCCTTGAGGTTGGCCAGGTCGACGGGGTTGCCCGAGCCGTCGACGACCTTCGCGCCCTCCACGAGCGAGGCGAGCGCCTTGCCGCGCAGCACCTCGCTGACCATCTCGGGCACGTGGTTGTGCTCCATGATGTGCTGGATGTAGCTGCTGGGGTCCTGCCCGGACTGCTGGGCGCGGCGGAAGATGTGCTGGCTCAGCTCGTTGTCGTCGATGCCGATCTCGTTCGCCTCCACGACCTGGTCGAGGATGAACTGGGCGGTGATCGAGTCGCGCACGCTGCGCTCCAGCTCGGCCTCGAACTCCTCGGCGGTCTGGCCCTCGTCCTCGAGGTAGCCCTCGAAGGTGAGGCCCGCCTGGGCGAGCTGCTGCTCGATCTGCTGACGGCGGCCGGTGAGCTCGGCCGACACGATGTCCTCGGGCAGCGGCGCCTCGACGCGACCGATGATCTCCTCCAGCACGAGGTCGCGGGCCTCGGCGGCCTGCTCCATCCGCTTGCCGCGGGTCACCTTCTCGGTCAGGTCGGCACGCATCTCGTCGACGGTGTCGAACTCCGACGCCATCTGGACGAACTCCTCGTCGAGGTCGGGCAGCTCGGTCTGCTTGACCTCGGTGACCGTGACGGTGACGTCGACCTCTTGGCCCTTCAGCTCGCCGCCGACCAGGGTGGTGCCGAAGGTCGCGGTCTCGCCGGCCGAGAGACCGGTGACGGCCTCGTCGAGCCCGTCCAGCATGGTCCCGGCGCCGATCGTGTAGGGCATGCCCTCCGCGGTGGCGGCCTCGATGGCCGTGCCGTCCTTCTCGGCGGCCGAGAGGTCGATCGTCAGCGCGTCGCCCTCGGCCGCGGCCCGCTCGACCACCGTAAAGGTGGCGAAACGCTGGCGCAGCGCCTCGATCTGCTCGTCGACGTCGTCGTCACCGACCGTGGCGTCGGAGACGCTGACCTCGATGGTGGAGATGTCCGGCAGCTCGATCGCGGGGCGCACGTCGAACTCGGCCACGACCTCGATGTCCTGGCCGTCGTCGAACTTCGCCAGGTCGATCTCGGGCTGGCTCAGCGGCTGCAGCTTGGTCTCGGCCACGGCGGCGCTGTACCAGCCGGGCAGGGCACTGTTGATGGCCTCGTCGAGGACGGCTCCGCGACCGATGCGCTGGTCGACGATCGCCGCCGGCACCTTGCCCTTGCGGAACCCGGGCACCTGGATCTGCGCACCGATCGTCTTGTAGGCCTGCTCGAGCGAGGGGGTGAACTCCTCGAACGGCACCTCGATGGTCAGCTTGACCCGGGTGGGGCTCAGGTTCTCGGTGGTGCTCTTCACGTGGGTGACTCCTGCGGTGGATGAACGAACATGGCCCGCGGAAATCCCACGCGAGCCACCGGCCACTCTACGGGGTCGGACCGGGCCCGCGACCCCGGGGCTGCGGGGATATCCGGGGACGAGCGACGGCACCGGGCCGTGCCCACGGATCCACCCGGCCGGTTCACACGGTGAGGATCCGCGCCGATCCGGGCCGCAGCGCCCGGGCGGCGAGCCGGCGGGTCCCGGCCCCCGGGTCGGTGCGGTCGCTGATCGCCCACCACTCCATCAGGAGGCGCTCGGGGGTGACCTCGAGCACGCAGTACCCGTGGTCGTCGAGGTTGACGAAGCGGACGTGCGGGTTGAGCGTCACGATCGCCTCCTCCATCGCGAGGGACACCGTCCTCGGGGACGTGCCCATGAAGTCGTCGACGTTGTTGCTGGTGACCGACGCGCACACGAACTCCGCCGCAACGGGGCGACCGTCCGCACCCTCGACCTCGTTCGCCCACGCGGTGTGCACGTCACCGCTGAGGAACACGACGCCGTCCACGTCGTCCGCGCCGATCGCCTCGAGCAGGCGTCGACGGTCGGCGGGGTACCCGTCCCACGTGTCGGTGTTCGGTTGCGCCGGACCCCAGGCCATCGGGTCGGTCGTGCGACGGACCGCGATCTCCTCGGCGGACGGCCGGGGTGGCATCAGCATCGGGGCGATCATCACGGGGTTGCCGACCAGCTTCCACCGGGCGGTGGAGGTGCGCAGGGTGTCGACGAGCCAGGCGTGCTGCGCCGGACCCGTCAGCGAGCGGTCGGCAGCGTGGGTGCGCGGGTCGTCGACCTCGAGCCGCTGGTCGCGGTGCCCCCGCAGGTCGAGCATCGTGAGGTCGGCGAGGTCGCCGAACTGCAGGTGACGGTGGATGTCGGCGCCGTCGCCGGCGACCGCGGTGCCGGACAGCCGGACCGGCATCCACTCGTCGTAGGCCCGCTGTGCCGCCCATCTGCGGTCCTCGAACGAGCCTTCGTCGGGCTGGTGCTCGAAGGCCCCGCCGGGGAACCATCCGTCGGCCACCTCGTGGTCGTCCCAGGTGACCACGAACGGCACGGCGGCATGGAGCGCCTGCAGGTCGGGGTCGGTCTTGTACTGCGCGTGCCGCACCCGGTAGTCGGCCAGCGTGACGGTCTCGTGGGGCGGCTCGTGGTGGCGGACGTCGTCCCAGTCGTGTCCGTGGGTGTACTTGCCCGGCTGGTACTCGTACAGGTAGTCGCCCAGGTGGACGACGGCGTCGAGGTCCCCCCGCTCGGCCAGGTGACGGTAGGCGCTGAACCAACCGGCCTGCCAGTTGGAGCACGACACCACACCGAACCGGAGACGCGCCGGGATCGCGCCCGGCGCGGGTGCCGTCCGGGTCCGGCCGACCGGCGACACGTCGGGCCCGGACACGAAGCGGTAGAGGTAGCTCCGGCCCGGCAGGAGCCCGTCGACGTCGATCTTGACGGTGTGGTCGCTGCGGACGTCGGTCGTGACGACACCGGAGCGCACGATCCGGGTGAAGTCCTCGTCGGTCGAGACCTCCCAGGTCACCTCGACCGGGTCACCGAGCCCGGAGCCGGGACGCGCGTCGAGGGTGGGCGACACGCGGGTCCAGATCACCACGGCGCCCGGCAACGGATCACCCGAGGCGACGCCGTGCTGGAACCGGTGGTGACGGAAGGAGGCGGCGGGCGACGGTATGGCCGCCGGGCCCACGACTCCGGCGACGGCAGCGAGACCCATGCCGCCGATCAGCACCTGACGACGGGACGGGCCGGGGGCCAGGGAGCTCCGCACGAGCCCATTCGCGCAGGTGTGACCGATGCCCGGCCGTCCTCCCGGTGAACGTCGGCTGTCGCGTCGCGGTCATCTCGGTGATCCCGCCCACGCCGGGAATGGATCACCGTCGCGATGGTTGAACCTTCACGGACCGCCCCGCTGCGGGGCGGTCCCCACGAGCCCTTCCCCGACGTCAAGGAGTACCCATGTCCGACGTGTTCGAGCCCGTCACCATCGGCGACTGGACCCTGCCCCAGCGATTCGTCATGGCCCCGCTGACCCGCAACCGCGCCGGCAACGGCCAGGTGCCGCGCGACATCGCCGCGACCTACTACGGGCAGCGTGCCGGTGCCGGCCTGATCGTCGCGGAGGGCACGCAGCCCAGCGCGGTGGGGCAGGGCTACCTCGCGACCCCGGGCATCCACACGCCGGAGCAGGTCGAGGGCTGGCGCGCCGTCGGCGAGGCGGTCCACGAACGGGGCGGCCGACTCGTCGTGCAGCTCATGCACGTGGGTCGCATCGCCCACCCCGACAACAAGGGCGGGCTCGAGAGCGTCGCACCGAGCGCGATCGCCGCACCGGGGAACATGATCACCGCCGAGGGCGAGAAGCCGCATCCCGTCCCGCGGGCGCTGGAGACCGACGAGATCCCCGGCATCGTGGCCGAGTTCGTGCACGCGGCCGAGTCGGCGATCACGGCCGGCCTCGACGGGGTCGAGGTGCACTCCGCCAACGGCTACCTGCTGCACCAGTTCCTCGCGCCCTCGTCCAACGAGCGCACCGACGGCTACGGGGGCTCGCCCGAGAACCGGGCGCGCCTGACCGTCGAGGTCGTCCGCGCGGTCGCCGAGGCGATCGGACCGGAGCGCACGGGTATCCGCATCTCCCCCGCCCACAACATCCAGGGCGCGCTCGAGACCGACCCGGCCGACGTGGCGGTCACCTACGCGGCACTCGTCGACGGCATCGCCGATCTCGGCATCGCGTACCTCAGCATCCTCGGCGATCCGGCGGGCGAGCTGTTCCAGGACCTGCGGTCCCGCTTCGGTGGACCCGTCATCGCCAACACCGGCTTCTCGCAGGTCACCGATCTCGACGAGGTGAAGCGGATCGTCGAGCAGGGGCAGGCCGAGCTCGTGGCGGTGGGCCGCGAGTACCTCGCCAACCCGGACCTGGAGACCCGCTGGCGCACGGGCTCGGAGCTCAACGAGCCGAACCCCGCAACCTTCTACGGCGGCGGGGCCGAGGGCTACACCGACTACCCCACGCTCGACGACGCCGCCTGAGCCGCCCCACCCTCCCGCGCTCCTCCCCGGGGTTGGAGGGTCAGCAGGCTGGGGTTCCGGCGCTCGCCGCGAGACGGTCGTACGCGCCCAGCCGCGTGAACGGTGCCGCGAACACGACGACCTCTGCCCAACCGGAGGCCACCTGGGCGGCCCCGAGGTCGGTGCCGTCCTGCAGCTCGACGTAGCGCAGGAGGCGGTCGAACCGGTCGCGGTCGGACTGGGAGGGATCGGACACCAGGCGCACCACGGTCCCCACCGGGGCGAGGGACCCGATGAGTCGGGTCGCCTCGCGGCCGCCGCACTCCTCCTCGGGGAACACTTCCGGGGTGTCGATGCCGATCAGTCGGACCGACTCGCTCCCTCCGCCGTCGACGTCCACGTCGAGGGTGTCGCCGTCGACCACCCGGGTCACGGTCGCCGTCGCCGTGGTCCCCCGCTGCGGCGCCTCAGGTCGGACGCCCGCGTCGATCGGCGGTGCGGTCGACCCGGGAACCGCTGACGGGGAGTCGAACGCCAGCTGGCAACCGCCCAGGAGCAGCACGACCAGCACGGGTCCCAGGAGTCGCAGCACGGGACCATTGAACCGCGCAACGGTCCGATCACCCGAGACGGTGCGCCCGCTCGCCCTCGGGGTCGAGCACCGTGATGATCTCCGCGGGACCTCCTTCGGCACCGAAGGCGTGCGGGACCATCGTGGAGAACTCCGCCGCCTGCCCGGACTCGACCCGGATCGTGCGGTCCCCCAGGCGCAGCAGCACCGTGCCGGACAGGACCGTGAACCAGTCCCGACCCGGATGGACGGGCAGCTCGTCGTCCGGCGGCAGAGGCCGGCTGAGACGGATGCGGGCGACCTTCAACCCGTGCGGCCCGTGCTCCCGGGTCAGCGACCAGGCCGTCGTGCCTCGGGCCTCGTCGCGGTGCGGCCGGATGACGACGTCCTCGTCGTCCTCCGGCGCCACGAGCAGGTCGATCGACGTGCCGAGGGCTCGGGCCAGGGCAGCCAGCTGGTCGAGCCCGATCCGGCGGCGCCCGGTCTCCATCCGGCTCAGCGTGGCCGGGCTGAACCAGCAGCGGCCCGCGAGGTCGTCGAGCGACCAGCCCCGCGCGACCCGCAGGGCCCGCACGCGGCGTCCGACCAGCTCGTCCACCCGACCGCTGTCGGGCCTGTCTTGCGTCATACGCAAGATGCTATGCCTTGAGAGCAAGCGCGGGCTAGCCTCACCGGATGAGCTCCCACGACCACGCCGCGTTCGCCGACCTGCTGGATCTCGAGACCCGGGCGATGCAGCCGACCCTGCACGGGATCCACCTGGACCTCCAGCGCCTGTCCGACGGCCCCGTCCGCTCGGTCCTCGACCTCGGCGCCGGGACCGGCGCCGGCACCCTCGGCCTCCTTGACCACTTCCCGCACGCCGTCGCCGTCGCCGTCGACGCCTCGGGCGAGCTGCTGGACCGCCTGCGGGACCGGGCCACGGAACGTGGGCTCGCCGGCAGGGTCACGACGGTCGTGGCCGACCTCGACGGAACCGTGCCCGCCCTCGAGCCCGTGGACGTGGCGTGGGCCTCGGCCTCCCTGCACCACCTCGCCGCACCCGATCGCGCGCTGCGGACGATCGCCTCGACGATCCGGCCGGGCGGGCTGCTCGCCGTGGTGGAGATGGCAGGATTCCCCCGCTTCGTGCCCGACGGCACCCCCGGAGGATCGGCCGAGGAGCGCGCGCACGCAGTCCTGCGGGCGGACCGCGAGGTTGACATGCCGGCCATGGGTGCGGACTGGGGTCCAGCGCTCGAGCAGGCCGGGCTGGCCGTCGAGGTGCACCGACCGTTGGTCGTCGACGTCGCCGAGCTGCCGCCCGGGCTGGTGGGCGAGTACGCGTTCGCCGGGCTGAGCGGCATCCGCCGGGTGCTCGCCGGTCGGCTCGGCTCCGACAGGACGGAAGGCCTGGACCGGTTGCTGGACGGAGGCCCGGACGACGTGCGTCAGCGCCGCGACCTGCACGTCGAGGTCGACCGTCAGCTCTGGATCGCCCGCCGCCCTCACTGACCGGCCCGAGGCTCGAGGGCAGGAGCGGAACGACGACCCGACGCGCGTCGCCTCGGGCTCCGCCCTCACGGTCGCTCCGCTCCCTGGCGGCCACGGTGCTGCGTTCGCCAGCCCGAGCCTGCGAGGGCGTGAGCGCAGCGAGGCGAACCCCGCGCGAGCATCGGCCCTCGCGGTCGCTCCGCTGCCTGCCGCCACGGGTCGAGCCGGTTCACCGAGTCGGGATGACAGGATTCGAACCTGCGACCTTCCGCTCCCAAAGCGGACGCGCTACCAAGCTGCGCCACATCCCGTCGACTCCGGGGAGTCTAGTGGAGACTGGCACGGTGCCCGATGCGTTGCTCGACCGCCTCGTCGGACTGGTCTCCGACCGGGCACCGGCGTGCGGGTCGACGTCGGTGGTCGCGATCGACGGGCCCAGCGGGGCCGGCAAGTCCGAGCTGGCCGGCGCGCTCGTGGCTCGCACCGGTGCTGCCCTGCTCCGGTTCGACGACCTCTATCCGGGCTGGCACGGTCTCGACGACGTCCCGCCGCGGGTCGCCGCCGAGGTCCTCGCGCCGATCGCCGTCGGGCAGGTGGGGTCGATCGCGCGCTGGAGCTGGGTCCGCGACGCACCGGCACCGCCGGTGCGGTGTCCCCCCGTCCCCCTGCTCGTGCTCGACGGCGTCGGCAGCGGAGCCGCGGCCATCCGCCCGTTCCTCAGCCTCCTGGTCTGGGTCGATGCACCGGCACCGTTGCGTCGTCACCGTGGGCTGGCCCGCGACGGCGAGACCTACGCCCCCTGGTGGGACGTGTGGGCCTCGCAGGAGGCGACCCACTTCTCCCGCGAGGGCACCGCGGCCTTCGCCGACGTCCGGGTCGCCACCGGGGGGTGACGCACAGGGCCCCGGCATGGTTCGATCTCGCCATGCGGATCGCTGTCGCCGGAGGCACCGGCGTGCTCGGGAGCCACGTCGTCCGGGCCCTCGAGGACGACGGCCACGAGACGGTCGTGCTCTCCCGCGGGCGCGGGACCGACGTGCGGACCGGGGACGGACTCGCGGAGGCCCTCGCGGGGACGCACGCCGTCGTGGACGCGCTCAGTGTCACCACCATCCGGCGGCGTGCCGCCGTCGACTTCTTCGCGGCCACGACCCGGAACCTCCTCGCAGCCGGAGCCGCCGCCGGGGTCCGTCACCACGTCGCCGTCTCGGTCGTCGGGTGCGACGTGGTCGACTACGGCTACTACCTCGGCAAACGCGCCCAGGAGGCGCTGGTGACCACAGGCACTGTCCCGTGGACGGTCCTGCGGGCCACCCAGTTCCACGAGTTCGCGGGCCAGGTGGTCGACGCCTCCCCCGGACCCGTGGCCCTCGTCCCCCGCATGGCGTCGCAGCCCGTCGCCGCGGCCGAGGTCGGTGGCGTGGTGGCCCGGATCGCCGCCGGGGCACCAGCCGGCCAGCTGCAGATGGGTGGGCCCGAGCTGCACGACATCCCGGACCTGGCACGCCGACAGCTGCGCGCCGAGGGGCGCCGCCGACTCGTCGTGCCCGTGCGTCTGCCCGGGGCGGTCGGCCGACAGATGGCCTCCGGCGCGCTGGTGCCGGACGAGCCCACGTACCGGGGCACCACGACCTACGACGCCTGGCTGTCCGATCGGTCGGGGCCCTGACCGACCGGTCGTCCCGGCGGCCGGATGTGGCATCATGGTCCCGCTGCCACGGCAGCGCGCGGACGTAACTCAATTGGTTAGAGTCTCTGCCTTCCAAGCAGAATGTTGCGAGTTCGAGTCTCGTCGTCCGCTCCAGCTCCTCCTCCGCTCCCGACGGGCGAACCGTCGCCCACGATGGCAGGATCGGCGCGTGGCCGACGTCGTCGTGGTGGGTGCCGGGATCTCCGGGATCGCGTGCGCGCGTGAGCTCCGGACCGCCGGCCACGCCGTGGTCGTGCGCGACACCGGTCGACGGCCCGGCGGCCGCATGGCACTGCGACGCCACGACGGACGGGTCGTCGACATCGGCGCCTCGTACTTCACCGTCTCCGGGCCCGACTTCGCCGAGGTGGTCGACGACTGGTCCGCCCGCGGACTCGCCCGGCCCTGGACGGACACGTTCGCCGTCCGATCACCCGAGGGACGTCGCACCACCACCGGGCCGGTCCGGTGGGCGGCACCGGGCGGTCTGCGGGGCCTCGTCGCCGACCTGGCGACCGGGCTCGACGTCCGACAGGCCGACCCCGTCCGGTCGGTGACGCCGGACGGGCAGCGACCCCGGGTCGACGACCATCCCCACGACGCGGTGGTCCTCGCCATGCCCGACCCGCAGGCCCGCCGACTGCTGCGCCCGGGTCACCCGGTGCACGCCGCGCTCGACGACCCGTACTCGCCCTCGATGGTGCTGACCGCCCGGTGGACGCGCCGCACCTGGGCCGACGTCGACGGGATCTTCGTCAACGACCACCCCGACCTGGTGTGGGTGGCGGACGACGGCCTGCGGCGCGGCGACCGGGCGCCGGTGCTCGTCGCCCACGCGACGGCCGATCGCGCCTCCCGCCACCTCACCGACCCGTCCGAGGCGTCCGGACCCCTGCTGGCAGCGCTCCGCGAGGTCGTCGACGTCCCGGACGAGGATCCCGACCTGGTCCACGTGCAGCGCTGGACCTTCGCCCGGCCCGTCCACGGCCGTCCGGCCACCCACCACCTCGGCGACGACCGGATCGGCGCCTGCGGCGACTCCTGGGGCCCTAGCTCGTCGGTCGAGACCGCCTGGCGGTCCGGCCGCGACCTGGGCCGCGCCCTCGTCGAACGCCTGTCCTGACGGGGCGCGGCGGGCATACTGTCGGCATGGCCACCTCGCGCTCCGTCCTCATCACCGGCTGTTCCTCGGGCATCGGCGAGGCCACCGCCCGGCGACTCGTGGGATCGGGGTGGACCGTGTGGGCGACGGCCCGACGGCCCGAGACCCTGGAGTCGCTCGCCGCAGCCGGGTGCCGCACCCTGGCGCTCGACGTCACCGACGAGGACTCGATGAGGTCCGCGGTCGACGAGGCACTCGGTCACGGACCGATCGACGCGCTCGTCAACAACGCCGGCTACTCGCAGTCCGGCGCGGTCGAGACCCTCACGAGCGCCGACCTGAGGCGGCAGTTCGAGACCAACGTGGTCGGGCTGGTCCGCATGTGCCAGCTCGTGCTCCCCTCGATGCGGGACCGCCGTTCGGGCCGCATCGTCAACATCTCGTCGATGGGCGCCCACCTGACCTTTCCCGGGGGCGGCGCCTACCACGCCAGCAAGTACGCCGTGAACGCCCTGTCCGACGCCCTGCGGTTCGAGGTCTCCGGCTTCGGCGTGAAGGTGGTCACCGTCGAACCGGGGCTGATCACCACCTCGTTCGACGAGGCCGCCGCCGCCTCCCTGACCGGGCTCACCGACGGTCCCTACGCGGAGTTCAACGCCGGCGTCGGGCGGGCGACCCAGGAGGTCTACTCCGGCCCCATGGCGCGGCTCGGCGGCCCGCCGGAGAAGGTCGCCAAGGTCATCGAGAAGTCGTTGACCGTGCGCCGACCGAAGCCTCGCTACACCGTCACGGCATCAGCACCCCTGTCGATGGCCACCCGCACGGTGCTGGGCGACCGCGGCTGGGACCTGGCGATGCGCACGAGCTTCCCGCGGCCGGGGGCCTGAGCTCAGGGATCCCGGCGCAGCACCAGCACGGCGCGGTCGTCGTCGTGGTTGCTCACCTTGGCGAGGATGCGGCGGGGTGCCTGGTCGAACCCCGACGCGACGAGCGTCGTGGCGGTGCCCTGCAACCAGGCGATGCCCTCGGTGACGCCCTGGGTGCGGCTCTCGATCACGCCGTCGGTGTAGAACATCAGCGCGTCGCCCGGGGCCAGCGTCCCGGTGGTCTGATCGAACTCGGGGTGACGCGCGATGCCGAGCGCCAGCCCGCGCGCACCGTCGACCTCCCACTGCCCCGACGCCTCCATCCACCGCAACGCCGGGGGGTGCCCGGCGTTGATGATGCCGTAGTCGCCGCTGACGAGGTCGACCTGCACGTGCACCGCCGTGGCGAAGCCGTCGTCCCAGTGCTGCCGCAGCATGAAGTCGTTGGCCGCCGCGAACAGGCCCAGCGGGGGCAGCGAACCGATCAGGCCTCCGAGTGCGCCCGCGAACTGCAGTGACTGCGACCCGGCACCGACGCCCTTGCCGCACACGTCGACCAGCACCATCTCGAGGTGTCGCTCGTCCGACGACAGGTTCGCCACGAGGAAGTCACCGGCGAAGTTGATGCCCCCGGCGGTCTCGGTGGCCGACTGGCAACGCCACCCGGCCGGCAGGGCGGGCACGACCCCCTGGGACTGCAGGCGGTCGCGCAGGTCGACCAGCATCGCCTCGCCGAGGGGGCCCGGCAGCCCGCTGCGGTGCCGGCTGGCCTCGAACACGATGATCGAGATCGAGATCGTCATGAGCACGATCGAGGTGGTCCGGGCCGTCGTGAGGGCTCCCTCGTTGACCACCGTCACCGTCCCGAGGAGCACCGTGACCGACACCAGCGTCACCAGCGGCCAGAACCTCAGCAGCAGCATGCCGAGCAGCAGCGGCACGTAGAACCCGCTGACCGGCATGCGGTTGTACTCCACCATCGACACGGCGAAGAACCCCAGGTCGATGCCGACGATGATGGCCAGCACGGTCAGCTGGCCCTCGCGCGAGCCGCTGCGCCACCGCACCACCCGGTCGTTGGCGTACTGCATCACCGAACGCCCGACGGCGCGAGGGGACGTGATCACGTGCTGACCCTAGTCGCGGACTGGCACCCGGGGCACCAGAACAGATTCCTTCCTGCCAGGACGGTGGAGCAGATCGTGGTCCCGCACACGAGGCAGGCCCGTCCGTCGCGCCGGTAGACGTACACCTCTCCGCCGTGGGCATCGGCCCGCGCCGAACGCCCCATGGGGCCCGGCTCGTGCTCGGGGCGCACGGTGTCGATGCGGCCCCGCCGGACGCCGATCGCCATGAGGTGCACCAGGTCGTCCCACACCGCGTCCCACCGGGAGCGGTCGAGATCGCGTCCCGGCGTCATCGGGTCGATGCCGTGCCGGAAGAGGACCTCGGCCCGGTACACGTTGCCGACCCCGGACAGCACCTTCTGGTCCAGCAGCAGGACGGCGACGGGCGTACCCGACCGACTGACCCGGTGCCAGGCCGCGTCGGCGTCGGCATCGGCGCGCAGGGGGTCGGGCCCGAGTCGCGCGAGCACGGCGTCGACCTCGTCCGGCATCAGCAGCTCGCAGGCCGTGGGCCCCCGGAGGTCGGCCGTCACCGGTGCTCCGCTGCGCGCGGAGGCGGTGAGTCGCCAGCGCACCTGCCCGACCACCGGCAGCCGGCCGCCACGGCTGATCCGGAACGTCCCGTAGAGGCCCAGGTGGACGTGCACCTGCCACGGCACCTGTTCGACCGAGACGAACAGGTGCTTGCCCCACGCCTCGGCGCCGGCGAGCACGCGGCCGTCGAGCCGGCCGGCGGCGAACCGGCCCTGCGGACTCGTCGACCTCACCCGGCGACCCGCGAAGGCCTCGGACAGGTCGTGCGCCACTCGGTGGAGGGTGTGCCCCTCAGGCAAAGGTGCCGCTGGTCTCGTAGCCCAGCAGCAGGTCGATCCGTCGCTGGTGCCGGTCGGCCTCGCTCCACGGTGTCGTCAGGAAGGTCTCGACGATCGCCTCGACCTCCGGGACGGAGTGCATGCGGGCCCCGATCGACACGATCTGGGCGTTGTTGTGCTGACGGGCCAGGGCGGCCGTCTCGGTGCTCCACGCCAGGGCGGCCCGTGCGCCGGTGACCTTGTTGGCGGCCATCTGCTCACCGTTGCCCGATCCGCCGATGACGATGCCGAGCGATCCGGGTTCGTCGACGACGGCCTGGGCCGCGGCGACGCAGAACGGCGGGTAGTCGTCCTCGGCGTCGTAGGTGAAGGCGCCGTGGTCGACCGGCTCGTGGCCCTGCCCGGTCAGCCA
This sequence comes from Aeromicrobium marinum DSM 15272, assembly GCF_000160775.2. Lineage (NCBI taxonomy): Bacteria > Bacillati > Actinomycetota > Actinomycetes > Propionibacteriales > Nocardioidaceae > Aeromicrobium > Aeromicrobium marinum. The sequence continues at coordinate 1,756,231 of NZ_CM001024.1, forward strand.
GGCCAGCAGATGGGTCTTGAGCTCGAAACCGGCGTGGTCCGCCGCGACGTGAACGCGCATGTGCCCAGTCTGGCACCGCTCACACCCGGCGGCCACGCCGGACCCGGCGACGGGTCAGTCGAAGTCCAGGTCGCCGGTGCGGGTGCGCTTGAGCTCGAAGAAGTCCGGGTAGCCGGCCAGCAGCCGGGCGCCGTCGAACACCGTGCCGGCGTCCTCCCCCTTGGGGATGCTGGTGAGCACCGGACCGAAGAACGCGACGCCGCCGATCGCCACCACCGGGGTGCCGACCTCCTCGCCGACCCGGCCGATGCCCTCGGCGTGGGAGGCGCGGACGGCGTCGTCGAGGCTCGTGTCGTCGGCCGCTGCGGCCAGGTCGGCGGGCAGACCGGCCTCGGCCAGCGCCTCGGCGTACAGCTCGGGCCCGAAGTCGCGTCCTTCGTTGTGACGGCGGGTGCCGAGCGCGGTGTACAGCGCGCGGACCGCGGCCTGACCGTGCTGCTGGCCCGTCGCGATCGCGAGGCGGACCGGGCCCCAGCCCCGCTCGATCATCTCGCGGTACTCGTCCGGCACGTCCTTGTCGGCGTTGAGGACCGACAGGCTCATGACGTGGAACTCGGTGTGGACGTCGCGCACCTGCTCGACCTCGAGCATCCAGCGCGAGGTGATCCAGGCGAACGGGCAGAGCGGGTCGAACCAGAAGTCGACCTGCTCGGTGGTGGTGGCGTCAGCTGCGGGAGTCGTCATGGGGTGGTCAACAACGGACGGCCCGCGCGCATTTCCTCCACCAGGTGCCGGACCACGACGTCGAGCCGGCCCCCGCTGGCAGCGGCGACGGCCCGCTGACGCTGGTAGGAGGCGCCGGCAGCCACGATGTCCAGGATGCCGGCCAGCTCGGCGGTGCAGTCCAGTCGCTCGGCGACCGGCTCCAGCACCGGCAGCAGCCGCCGGAGGTCGTCGGTAACCAGGTCCTCGTTGCCGTCGTCGTCGAGGATGAGGATCGCGTCCATCCCGTAGCGCGCGGCCCGCCATTTGTTCTCCTGGGCGAACCAGGCCGGGATCGTCGGCAGGGGGCGTCCGGCGTCGAGCTCGGCGGAGAAGTGCTCGACCAGGCAGTGGGTCAGGGCGGCGAGGCTCTTGACCTCGGCGAGGGTCGGCGAACCGTCACAGATCCGCACCTCCAGCGTGCCGAACTTCGGTGACGGACGCAGGTCCCAGCGGATCTCGTCGAAACTGTCGATCACGCCGGTGCGCATCATGTCGGCGACGTACCCCTCCAGCTCGCTCCACCGCTCGAACTGGAACGGCAGCCCCGCGGTCGGCAGCTGCTGGAACATGAGGGCCCGGTTGGAGGCGTAGCCGGTGTCCTTGCCGCCCCAGAACGGCGACGAGGCGCTGAGGGCCTGGAAGTGGCCGTAGTAGGCCAGCATCGCCCGGCTGATCGGCAGCACCTTGTCGCGGTCCTCGATACCGACGTGCACGTGCACGCCGTAGATCAGCATCTGGCGCCCCCACCACTGGGTGCGGTCGATCAGCGTCGCGTACCGCTCCTTGTCGGTCACGTGCTGCATGTCCCACCGCGAGAAGGGGTGGGTGCCGGCGCACATCAGCTCGACCCGCAACCGGTCGGTGACGGTCCGGATGAGGTCGACGTTGCGCGACAGGTCCTCGGCGGCCTCGCGCACGGTGCTCGCCACCCCCGACACCACCTCGACCGTGTTGAGCAGCAGCTCCTGCCGGATGTGCGGGTGCGGCCCTCCGCCCGGTGGCGCGACCGCGTCGAGCACGTACCCCGCGACCTGACGCAGGTCGCCGGAGTCGGCGTCGACCAGGGCCAGCTCCCACTCGATGCCGATCGACGAGCGCTCGGACGTCGCGAAGGGGATCTGCATGCCTACATCCTGCCGGTGGCCCGGGCCGCCGGCGTCGGCCGGGGAGAGTCTGCATCCATCCCCGAATCCTCCCACGGCCCGACGCGTCGGTGTCCTGACCGCGTGGCAGAGTAGCCGGCATGCCCGGCACCAATCTCACCCGTGAAGAAGCCCAGCAGCGCGCCAGCGTCGTCTCCACCGGGACGTACGTGGTGGAGCTCGACCTCACGCTCGACCCGCCCGCCTCCGGGCCGCACCGGTTCGGGTCCGTCACCACCCTGACGTTCGACGCCACGGCCGGTGCGTCGACCTTCGTCGACCTGGTCGACGCAGAGGTCCTCGCCGTCACCCTCAACGGTCACGACCTGCCGGTCGACTCCTATCGCGACAGTCGTATCCCCCTGACCGACCTCGCCGAGCACAACGAGCTGCGGGTCGAGGCCCGGTGCAGCTACTCGCACTCCGGTGAAGGACTGCACCGCTTCGTCGATCCCACCGACGACCGGGTCTACCTCTACACCCAGTTCGAGGTGCCCGACGCCCGGCGGGTCTTCGCGACCTTCGAGCAGCCCGACCTCAAGGCCACGTTCGAGTTCCACGTCACCGCCCCGTCGCAGTGGCAGGTCGTGTCGAACTCACCCACGCCGGAGCCGGAGCCGGTGGACGGCGACACAGCCGTGTGGCACTTCGCCCCCACGCAGGTCATGTCGACCTACATCACCGCGCTCGTCGCCGGCGAGTACCACGTCGTCCGCGACTCCTACAGCGGCGCGTACGACGACATCCCGCTCGGCGTGTTCTGTCGTCAGTCGCTCGTCGAGCACCTCGACGCGGACGACATCCTGCTCGTCACGAAGCAGGGCTTCGAGTTCTTCGAGGGCGCCTTCGAGATGGGGTACCCGTTCGGCAAGTACGACCAGCTGTTCGTGCCGGAGTACAACATGGGCGCGATGGAGAACGCGGGCTGCGTCACCTTCCGCGACGAGATGATCTTCCGCAGCCGGCAGACCGTCTCGGCCTACGAGCAGCGGGCCAACACGATCCTGCACGAGATGGCCCACATGTGGTTCGGCGACCTCGTCACGATGCGGTGGTGGGACGACCTGTGGCTCAACGAATCGTTCGCGGAGTGGGCCGCGCACCACTCGTCGGTGCAGGCGACCCGGTTCACCGACGCCTGGACCGGGTTCACCAACAACCGCAAGAACTGGGCGTACCGCCAGGACCAGCTGCCGTCGACCCACCCGATCGCCGCCGACAACCACGACCTGCACGCGGTCGAGGCGAACTTCGACGGGATCACCTACGCCAAGGGCGCCTCGAGCCTGAAGCAGCTGGTCGCCTGGGTGGGTGAGGAGGACTTCCTCGCCGGACTCCGGGCGTACTTCACCCGGCACGCCTTCGGCAACACCGAGCTGGCCGACCTGCTCGTCGAGCTGGAGCAGGCGTCGGGCCGCGAGCTGGAGTCGTGGTCGGCCGAGTGGCTGCAGACCACGGGCGTCAACACGCTGCGGGCCCGGTTCGAGACCTCCGAGCCTGACGCCGAGGGCCACGAGCACTTCACCTCGTTCGTCGTGGAGCAGACCGCCCACCCCGACCACCCGACGCTCCGGCGCCACCGCATCGCCATCGGCCTGTACGACCTCGTCGCGGGAGCGCTCGTGCGCACCGAGCGCATCGAGACCGACGTGCGAGGAGCCGAGACCGAGATCGCCGAGCTGGTGGGGCGCCGCCGACCCGATCTGGTGCTGCTCAACGACGACGACCTCACCTACGCCAAGATCCGCCTCGACGACCGGTCGTTCCAGACCCTGGTGGGCGGCATCGATGCGTTCGAGGAGTCGCTGCCCCGGGCGCTGTGCTGGGGCGCGGCCTGGGACATGACCCGGGACGCCGAGCTGCCGTCCGCGGACTTCGTGTCCCTCGTGCTCGCCGGTGTCGGGTCGGAGTCCGACCTGACCGCCGTGGCCTCGCTCCTGCGGCAGGGCCAGGGTGCCGTCAACCTCTACACCCCCGAGGCCCAGCAGCCCCACCTGGGGCACCGGTGGGAGACCGGTCTGCGCGAGCTGGTCGAGGCGGCCGAGCCCGGCAGCGACCACCAGCTGGCGCTCGTCCGTGGGTGCGCGTCGGCCGCCCAGGGGCCGGAGTTCCTGCGGGCGGTGCTGGGCGGCGCCCTCGACGGACTCGCGGTCGACACCGACCTGCGCTGGACGCTGCTGTTCGCCCTCGCCCGACTGGGCGAGCTGACCGATGCCGAGCTGGAGGCCGAGCTCGAGCGCGACCCCAGCAACTCCGGTCGTGAGCGGGCAGCGGGAGTCCGGGCCGTGCGGCCCACGGCCGACGCGAAGGCCGAGGCATGGCACCGGGCGGCGGTCGACGCCGGCACCCCCAACGAGACCCGTCGCAACATCGCGGGGGCCTTCCAGGTCTCCGGCCAGGCGGAGCTCCTGCGTCCCTACGTCGACCAGTACCTCTCGATGGCCGACACGGTCATCGACGACATGGGCGTCTGGATCGGGCAGGTGGCCCTGGTCCATCTCTTCCCGTCGGCCAACCCCGACGAGGAGGTCCTGGCGAAGGTCGATGCCTGGCTCGCCTCCACGAAGGCGAACTCCGCGGCGGTGCGTTACGTCTCGGAGGGCCGCGACGACCTCGCGCGAGCTCTTCGCGCCCGGTCGGCCTGACCCACCTTCCCGCTGGGAGTGACGTTTCGGCCCCTGATCCCGCAGATCAGGGGCCGATTCGTCACTCCCAGCGGGGACGGGTCAGTGGGCGGAGACGCGCTCGATCTCGGTGCCCGGCGCCGGCGGGACGTAGTTGCGGCGAGCGGTGAGCAGCGCGAACAGCCAGATGACCCCGAAGAGGGCCGCGGGGATCCCCACCAGCAGGCCGAGGTACTCCAGCCCGCTCAGCCCCTCGGTGGCCTCCCACGTGGTGGGGGCGTCGGCCGCACCGGCGGAGGCGGTGGCCAGCACGGTGACGAGGACGGACGTGACGACGGCGAAGAGGCGCACGGGGGTCAACATGGGGCCATTCTATCGGTCCGTAGGCTGGACACATGCCTGACCTCGACCTTCAACTGCCCGAAGGACGCGCCTTCGAATACCTCGTCGAGCGACCGTCCGGCGTCCTGCTCATCGTCGTCCTCGCCCTCGTCCTGCGATGGCTCGTGCGACGGGCCATCGGCCGCGTCGTCCGGCGCGCCGGCGCCGGCAGCGTCCCCGGTGCCACCCCGCGCTCCAAGGCCGGTGAGTTCCTCGCCGACCTGAGGCCCGGAGCCTCCCAGCGGCGCCAGCAGCGGGCCACGGCCATCGGCGACCTGCTGACCTCGATCGCCAGCATCCTCATCGCCGGGATCGCCTTCGTCATGATCCTCGACCAGCTCGGCGTCAACATCGCGCCGCTGCTCACCGGAGCCGGGATCCTGGGTGTGGCGCTCGGCTTCGGCGCACAGACCCTGGTCAAGGACTTCCTGGCCGGCATCTTCATGATCCTCGAGGACCAGTACGGGGTCGGTGACGTCATCGACATGGGTGAGGCCAGTGGCACCGTCGAGGCGGTGGGCCTGCGCATCACGCGGCTGCGCGACGTGAACGGCACGGTCTGGTACGTCCGCAACGGAGAGGTCGTACGCGTCGGCAACCAGAGCCAGACGTGGGCCCGCACGGTGCTGGACATCACCGTCAGCTACGACGCCGACCTCGACGTGGTGCAGCAGATCCTCGCCGAGGAGGCGCACGCGGTGTACACCGACGAGAAGTTCAGCGAGGTGGTGCTGGAGGAGCCCGAGGTATGGGGCGTCGAACGTTTCGACAGCGACGGAGCCGTGGTGCGGGTCGTGCTGAAGACCGCACCGCTGCAGCAGTGGGCGGTGGCACGCGCCATGCGTCAACGCATCAAGTACCGCTTCGACGAGGCCGGGATCGAGATCCCCAGCCTCTTCCGTGCCCGCGTCGAGGAGTCCTCGGAATGAGCTTCTACGACGACATCGGTGGACGGTCGACCATCGAGCAGGTCGTACGCGTCTTCTACGACGGAGTCGCCGGCGACCCGCTGCTCCGTCCGATGTACCCGGAAGCCGACCTGGACCCGGCCCGAGAGCGGTTCACCCTGTTCCTCGAGCAGTACTGGGGCGGGCCGACCACGTACAGCGAGCAGCGCGGCCACCCGCGGCTGCGGATGCGGCACGCGCCGTTCGCCGTCACGGCCGAGGCGCGTGACGCCTGGCTGCACCACTTCCGCGCCGGCCTCGACAGCGCCGACCTGACGCCGGAGCAGGACGAGCAGTTCTGGGCCTACGCGCAGCACGCGGCCACGTTCATGGTCAACACCGCGTCCTGACCGAAGGGAAGCGGGGTTGGGCCAGGAACCAACAGCACAGCATGGTCAACACCGCGTCCTGAGCGCAGCGAAGCGGTGGGGGCCGTGGACCAACAGCACAGCATGGTCAACACCGCGTCCTGACCGATCAGCCGAGGGCGCGCAGCGCGGCGAGTCCCTCGGCGGTGAGCGGCCTGGACCGCTGGGTCTGCGGGTCGAACCCGACGCAGACCACGTCGGCGGTGGCGACGACCAGCCCGTCGAGCACCAGATCGGCCGCCATGGTGAAGGACTTGGTACCCGTCGCGGCGACGAGGGTGTGGATCTCGACCGGCTCGGCCCTCCACGTGAGGGGCGCGGCCTGACGGACGTCGACCCGCGCGACGACGAACGCCCCGACCGTCGCGTGCGCGTCGGCCCGGGCGAAGGTCGCGACGCGGCCCTCCTGGAACACCTCGAAGAGTCGTGTCTGGGTGACCACGCCGTCCGGCCCGACGTCGGACCGCCGGAGGCGGCACCGGAAGGGCTCGTCGGTCGTGACCCGCCGCTCGAGCGGGTCGGGCGCGCCCAGCGTGGTGCGCAGTGTCGCGTGCACGGTGCGCTCGTCCCCGGCGCCGAGCGTGATCTCCTGGTCGACACGACCGCCGTCGATGACGGAGTCCACGACGACCGACCGGCGCGACAGCGCCATCGGCCTCAGGTACTCCACCTCGACGCGGCCCTCCCAGCGGTCGGCGGCCAGCAGTCCCTGGTCCTGCAGATCGGCGCGCGCCTCCGCCGCGTGGGCGACGTAGACCACGTTGGTGACGTGGTTCAGCAGGTCGATGTCGGCCCACCGCATGGGCATCCGGTACTGGTGCACCCGGCGATGATGTCAGACCCGCGTGGATCGGGAGCGGCGGTCAGGCTCCCGCACTGGAGTCGATCTCGACGATCGCGTCGCCCTCCTGCACGATCTGCCCCTCGTCGACGCAGACCCGCGTGACGTGTCCGCCGACGGGGGCGACGACCGGGATCTCCATCTTCATCGACTCCAGCACCGCGATCTGGTCGCCGGCGCCGACCGGGTCGCCCTCACGGACCAGGAGCTTCCAGACGCTCGCGACGATGTCGGCCCTCGCCTCGATCACCGCGCGGCACCGGCGTCCAGCATCGCCAAGGCGTCGGAGAGCCGCCCCCTGGTCTCCTCCGGCAGGATCACGTCGTCGAGGATGCCTGCCTCGGCCGCCAGGTACGGCCGAGCGACCTCCTCGCGGTACGTGGCGGCGAGATCGTCGCGCAGCGCGACCGGGTCCTCAGCGGCGGCCAGCGCCCTGCGGTGCAGCAGCGCCACGGCACCGCCGGGCCCCATGACCGCGATCTCGGCGTTCGACCAGGCCCACTGGAAGTCGGCACCGAGCGACTTGGCGCCCATCGCGATGTAGGCGCCGCCGTAGGCCTTGCGGACCACGACGGTCAGCACGGGGGCGGGTGAGGAGATGTAGGCCTTGAGCAGCTTGGCGCCGTGGGTGATGACGCCCCGGCCCTCCTCCACCGTGCCGGGGAGGAACCCGGGCACGTCCACGAAGGTCACCACGGGCAGTCCGAAGCGTCCGCAGAACTCGACGAAGCGCGCCGCCTTCACCGACGCCTTGGAGTCGAGGATCCCGCCGCGGGCCTGCGGCTGGTTGGCGACCACGCCCACCGGCCGTCCCTCGATGCGCGCGAAGGTCGTGAGGATGCTCGGTGCGTGGTTCGGCATCAGCTCCAGCCGGGCCGAGGCGTCGAGCACCCCGTCGAGCACCCGGTTGACGTCGAAGACGACGCTGGCCTTGTCCGGGACGACGAACGGCAGAGCGCTGACCGCGGCCGGGTCGGCGGGCACCGCGCTGTCGAGGGCCGCTGGTCCGCCGACGTGCGACGGCAGGAACGACAGCAACCGCCGGGTCGCCTCGAGGGCCTCACGCTCGTCGTCCACCTCCAGGTGGGCGACCCCGGAGATCTCGGTGTGCAGGCGCGACCCGCCGATGTCGTCGGCGGAGGCGTCCTCGCCGGTGGCGGCCTTCACGATGTCGGGCCCGGTCAGGAACATGTGACCGTGACCCTTGACCATGATGGTCCAGTCGGTGAGGGCCGGCGAGTAGGCAGCGGCCCCGGCACACGGGCCGAGGATGACGGATATCTGGGGCACCCGGCCCTGGGCCCGGACGTTGAGCGCGAAGATCTCGCCGCAGCCGTGCAGGGCGAAGACCCCGTCGGGGACCCGTGCTCCTCCGGAGTCGTTGATGTAGACGATCGGGAAGCCGTGGTCGATCGCGAAGAGCTGCGCGGTGGTGACCGCACGGGCGAACACCGCACCGATCGCACCGGAGGCGACGGCGGCGTCGTGGGCCACCACCACGACCGGCCGGCCGGCGACCCGGCCCCACCCGGTGACGACGCCGGGGCCTTGTCCGTCAGCCGTGCGCAACGGCGTGAACGGGACGAAGGACCCGGCGTCGACGAACATGTCAGCCCGCTCGTGGGCGGTGAACTGCCGACGCCCGCGTGGCTCGACCCGGGCCGTCCGCTCACGACGGCGCTGCGTGAGCGCCGCTCGGTGAGCCGACTCGTCGAGCAGGTGCAGGTCGATCTGGGTCACAGCAGCTCCTGAACATGAGGGTTTCCTCAAGTATACACAGAACTTGAGGAAACCCTCATGTTCGATGGGCCACACGGGAACCGTGAGACGGGCCACACCGGGGGCTGCCGCGGGCCGGGGTCATGCGTTAGTGTGCGAAGGGCGCTAAGCAAGCGCTTACCCCGTTCCGCCCCCGTTCCCCAAGGAGTCCTCGTGACCGAGACCCGCACCGCCATCGTCACCGGAGCAGCCCGCGGCATCGGCGCCGGCGTCGCCCGACGCCTCGCCGCCGACGGCCTCCAGGTCGCCGTGCTCGACCTCGACGCCGCCGACGCCCAGCCGGTCGTCGACTCGATCACCGAGGCAGGAGGCAAGGCCCTGGCCGTCGGGGCCGACGTGTCCGACCCGGCCAGCGTCGACGCCGCCGTGGAGCAGGTCGTGGCCGAGCTCGGCGCCCCCACCGTGGTGGTCAACAACGCTGGCATCATCCGCGACAACCTGCTGTTCAAGATGACCGTCGAGGAGTGGGACCTGGTCATGAACGTGCACCTGCGCGGCGCGTTCAACACCGTCAAGGCCACCCAGAAGCACATGACCGAGGCGAAGTTCGGCCGGATCGTGAACCTGTCGTCGACCTCCGCCCTGGGCAACCGCGGGCAGGCCAACTACTCCGCGGCCAAGGCCGGCATCCAGGGACTCACCAAGACCCTCGCGATCGAGCTGGGCAAGTACGGCGTCACGGCCAACGCGATCGCCCCCGGTTTCATCCAGACCGACATGACGGCGGCGACCGCGGAGCGCATCGGCGTTCCGTTCGACGACTTCATCAAGTTCTCGGCCGACCAGATCCCGGTCGCCCGGGTGGGCCAGCCCGAGGACATCGCCCACGCGGTGTCGTTCTTCGTCAGCCCCGAGGCCGGATTCGTCTCCGGCCAGGTGCTGTACGTGGCGGGCGGACCGAAGGCCTGACATGACCGACGCACCCCGCGGGCTCGACCTCGACGCACTCCGCACCTGGCTCACCCGGGAGGTGCCGGGGCTGCTCGGTGACGGCCCGTGGGAGGCGTCGCTCATCACCGGAGGCAAGTCCAACCTGACCTACCGGGTCGGGGACGGCACCACCGAGGTGGTCGTGCGGCGGCCCCCGCTGGGCCACGTGCTGGCGACGGCACACGACATGGGCCGCGAGCACCGGGTCATGTCCGCCCTGGCGGGCACGGCCGTGCCGGTGCCGCAGATGCACGCCCACTGCACCGACGACTCCGTCCTCGGCGCGCCGTTCTACGTGATGGAGCGGGTGTCCGGCACCCCCTACAACCGGGCCGAGCAGCTCGAGCCCCTCGGGGCCGAGCGGACCCGCGCGATCGCCGAGCAGCTGGTCCGCACCCTCGCCGACCTGCACGCGGTCGATCCCGCGGAGGTCGGACTGGCGGACTTCGGTCGACCCGACGGCTACCTGGAACGCCAGCTGCGCCGGTGGAAGAAGCAGCTCGCGGCGTCGACCAGCCGGGAGCTGCCCGGCATGGACGAGCTCGTGGGCCGCCTCGAGGCCAGGGTGCCCGACTCCGGCGACGGCACCATCGTGCACGGCGACTACCGCCTCGACAACGTCCTGGTCGACCGGTCCCCCGGGGGCGACGACCACATCACCGCGGTGCTGGACTGGGAGATGAGCACGCTCGGCGACCCGCTCACCGATGTCGCGATCCTGCTGGCCTACCAGCAGCTCGCCCTCGTCGGGGGAGGTGACGCGGCCCTGGTGACCGACGCCCCCCGAGCCCCCGGCTACCTGTCCGCGGAGGAGATCCTGCAGCTGTACTCCACCGAGTCCGGTCGCGACGTCAGCACGATGGACTTCCACCTGGGCCTGGCGTTCTTCAAGCTCGCGGTGATCCTCGAGGGAATCCACCTGCGACACTCGCAGGGCCAGACCGTGGGAGCCGGGTTCGACGGCATCGGCGACATGATCGTGCCGTTGATCGACGCCGGACTGCGCGCCACTCGCTAGGGTGAGGGCCGTGACGGCCCAGATCCTCGAACCGCGGCGGCGACCCACGCAGGAACGCAGCCGGGTCAAGTTCGACCAGCTGCTGGCGGAGTCGCGCGCGCTGCTGCTCGAGGTCGGATTCGAGTCGTTCACCTGCGAGGAGGTCGCCCACCGCGCCGGCCTCCCGATCGGCACGCTGTACCAGTTCTTCGCCAACAAGTACGTGATCGTCTGCGAGCTCGACCGGCAGGACGCCGTCGCCGTGCGCGAGGAGCTGGCGTCGTTCGCCGAGCAGCTCCCGACCCTGGACTGGTTGCGGTTCCTCGACCGGCTGATCGACCACATCGCCGCCCTGTGGGTCGCCGATCCGTCGCGCCGGGCGGTCTGGCACGCGGTCCAGTCCACCCCTGCCACCCGTGCGACCGCCGCGGTGACCGAACGTGAGCTGGGCGCAGAGGTGGCTCGTGTCCTGGCCCCGTTGACGCCGGGCACACCGCGTGTCCGCCGCAAGATCATCGGCGAGGTCATCGTGCATGTCGTCTACTCGATGCTCAACTTCTCCATCCGGGACGGCCAGGAGCACGCGGAGGCCGTCATCGAGCTCAAGCGGATGCTCGCCGCGTACCTCCTCAGCGCCGAGTCCTGACCCCTCCCCCCGCGCGAAGTTACGGAGCCGGCACGGCTCGTTGTCACTGGGCACGGCAGATCTGCCGTGCCCAGTGACAACTTCCCGTGCTGTGCCTTGCCCTCGTCCCCACCCCGCCCGTCGTCCACACCCCCTCTTCGGCATCACCGCTGCCGATCGCCCGACGACCACACTCGCGACATGGACGACATCACGGCCGTCATCGAGGTGCTCGGCGGCAGCATCGAGCGTCACGAGATCCTCGACCTCGGATGGAACGACCGCCAGATCGGCGAGGCGGTCCGGGGCGGGCTGCTGACCCGCATCCGCTACGGCACCTACGCCGCGACGACGGTGTGGGATCACTCGTCGCCCGGCCAGCGCCTGCAGATCCTGACGCGCGCGGTGATCGGAAAGCTCGGTCGGCACGTGGTGGCGAGCCATCACTCGGCCGCGGCGCTCCACGGCTTCGAGCTCTTCGGCGTCGACCTGGAGCGGGTGCACCTGACGCGCCTCGACGGTCGGACCGGACGCATCGACGCCGGTGTGCAGTACCACCGCGGCCGGCTCGACGAGACCGAGCTGATCGAGATCGACGGCTGCCTGGTCGTCCGGCCGGACCGCGCCGTCATCGAGTCCGCGTTGATCAGCGGAACGGAGTCGGCGATGGTGGTTGCTTCGTCATACCTGCGGGGCACCGGCGGCGGGCGCGGCGAGCTGCTGGAGGTGTTCGACGCGCACCACGCCGACTGGCCCGGCAGCATTGCCGCGCGGTCCGGGCTGGCGCGGGCCGATGCACGCTTCGAGTCCGTCGGTGAGGTCAGGACCGGACATCTGTTCCACCGGTTCGCCATCGAGGCGCCCGAACCGCAGTTCACGATTCTGGACGCCGGCGGTCGCTTCGTCGCGCGCTGCGACTTCGGCTGGCGCCGGCAACGGCACGTGGGCGAGTTCGATGGCATGGTGAAGTACGGGCGCCTCAACCCCGATCCCGGCGATCCCGGCAGGGTGCTCGTGGGCGAGAAGCGACGCGAGGACGAGATCCGTGACCTCGGGTTCGGCGTGAGTCGCGTGACCTGGGCTGACCTCGCTCCCGGTCGAGCGGCAGCCACTGCGGCGCGGATCCGGGCGGACGTGGACCGCTCGGCCCGGATCACGGCTCATCGCCTCGCCGCCGGCGCGTAGGCACGGCACGGCGACTTGTCACTGGGCACGGCAGATCTGCCGTGCCCAGTGACCATCTCCCGTGCCGGCTCCGTAACTTCGCGCGGGGGGGTCAGGCGGTGAGGGTGACGTGGGCGATCGCGTAGTCCGCGTCGTGGGAGAGCGAGACGTGCACCGTGTGGTCCGCCAGGTGGGTCGCCACCTTCCCGTGGAGCCGGATGGCCGGCCGGTTCCAGGCGTCGGTGACGACCTCGACGAGGTGGTGCACGAACTCGTCCGTGACCGGGGGTCGGCCGTGGATCGATGCCGACCAGGCCTTGATGACGGCCTCCTTCGCCGCCCACCGGGCCGCGAGATGACGCTCCGGACCCGACGGGCGATCCCGCGCGTCACCCCGCTCCCCCGGGGTGAACGCGCGGTCGAACCGGCTGCCGGCCACCGCCAGCTGCTCGGCAAACGACGGCACGTGGACGAGGTCGACGCCGACTCCGACGACCGTCACCGGCAGGCCGGTCCCGCGTAGACGCCGTCGTCACCCAGCCGGGCCTGCGGGTCGAGCAGCAGGGCCGCCTCCCGCGTCCGCACCTGCGCCTGACCCTCTCCGAGTCGGCGGTCGGCGGGCCGCTCGAACATCGGGTCACCGCCGTACATCGACCGCACCAGACGCAACCGGCCGTCGACGAGGCGGGCCTCGGCGCGCTCGAGGTACCCCTCGCGCTCGTCGGCCGGCAGCGTCGCGACGAACGCCGCGGGGTGCGCCAGGACGATCAGGCCGGCCACGTGACCGAACCCCAGGCTGGTCACGATGCCCGCCCGGATCGCGCCCAGATCGAACGGACGGCGCAGCCACACGAGGTGCTCGTGCTCGGCGAGCACGTCGTCGACGCAGTCCAGGCTCCGGTTCGGCGGCACCAGTCCGGTCCGCATGACCTGGCACAGCCCGATCAGCTGGAAGGCGGCCGCGCCACCCTTCGCGTGTCCCGTCAACGACTTCTGCGAGACCACGAACAGCGGATTGCCCCGCGACCGTCCCAGCGCCGCCGCGAGCCGCTCGTGGAGCTCGGACTCGTTCGGGTCGTTGGCGGCCGTCGAGGTGTCGTGCTTCGACACCACGGCGATGTCGTCGTGGGTCAGGCCCAGACGGTCCAGCGCCCGGCCGAGCGGCGACGTGTGGCCGCCGAGACCGGCCGCCAGCGCACCGATGCCCGGCGCAGGGATCGAGGTGTGGACGCCGTCGCCGAACGACCCCGCGTAGGCCACGACGGCGTGGACCGGGAGGCCCGCGCGGAGTGCGACGTCGCCCCGGGCCAGCAGGATCGTGCCGCCGCCCTGGCTCTCGACGAACCCGCCCCGGCGGCGGTCGTTGGCGCGGCTGAGGTGCCGGTCGTCGATGCCCTTGGCCCGCATGGCCTCGGTGTCGGCGGTGGCCGACATGTCGGCGAAGCCCACGATGCCCTCGGCACTGAGGTCGTCGAAACCGCCGGCGACCACGACGTCGGCCTTGCCGAGCCGGATCTTGTCGACCCCCTCCTCCACCGAGACGGCGGTCGTCGCGCAGGCCGCCACCGGGTGGACCATCGCCCCGTAGGACCCCACGTAGGACTGCACCACGTGCGCGGCGATGACGTTCGGCAGGGCCTCCTGCAGGATGTCGTTGGCCTTGGCCTCCCCGAGCAACGTGTCGAGGTACAGCGACTGCATCGAGCTCATCCCGCCCATGCCCGTGCCCTGGCTGTTGGCGACCAGCGCCGGGTGGACCCACCGCATCAGCTCGGCAGGGGTGAACCCGCTCGACAGGAAGGCGTCGACCGTGCACACCAGGTTCCACAGCGCCACCCGGTCGACGGACTCGACCATCTCGGCCGGGACGCCCCACACGGTGGGGTCGAACCCGGTCGGGATCTGCCCACCCACCGTGCGGGTCAGCTGGGTGCGGCGCGGCACACGGATCTCGGTGCCGGCGGCACGGGTCACCTGCCACTCGCCGGCCGGGTCGGCCGGGTCGAGCGGGGCGATGACCGTCCGCTCGGGGTCGGCCGACCGCATGGCGTCGGCCTCGGCCCGTGCGGACACGGTGAAGGTCAGGTCGTTCTCGAGGTAGACGCTCGCCAGCAACGGAATGCTGTGGTCGCGGACCGTGCCGTCGTCACCGAACGGCCGCACCCCGCAGGACTGGACGACCCGGTCGTGGAACCGCTCGTGCAGGTCCTCCTCTGCCACGGTCTCGTCGGTCGCCGTGTCCAGCCAACCGCCGTTCTCCCACCGGACGAGTCCGGTCGTCCAGGCCAGCTCCAGCACGCCGGCCGCCGACAGCTCGGCCGAGACCTCGGCCTCGAAGCGGGTGCGGGCGGAGCCGTAGGGTCCCAGCTCGCCGGTACCGATGACGACCACCAGGTCCTCGGGTCGTGCGTCGATGGACGCCCAGTCGACCGGCACCGAACGAACCGGCGCGGCCGGCGACGGCGCGAGTGCGGCGATCGTGGCCACCTCGCCGTCGCGGTCGTCCTCGACCGGCGCCTCCACGCCGGCCGCCAGGGCCTTGAGGTCGACGTCGGCGCCCATCAGCCCCCCGGTGAGGTCGACGGTGACCGGGGCGTCAGCCGCCGCGGCGCGGACCTCGTCGGTCACGGCGGCGAGCAGCTCGCCGGCCATCTCGTCGGTCGACCAGGTCCGGATGCCGGCGGCCTCGACCGCCTGCACGAGCGGGTCGTTGCCCCCCATCAGACCCGTGCCACGCACCCACCCGATGAGGGCGTGCACCAAGGTGACGCGGTCGGCCCAGCGCGGTTCGACCCGCCACTTCGCGACCACCGCGTCGAGCGCTGCCTTGGCCTCGCCGTACGCACCGTCACCACCGAAGGTGCCGCGGTTCGGGGAGCCGGGGAGCACCACGTGCAGGCGTGCGGCGAGGTCGTGGTCGCGTCCCGAGACGGCGAACCGTCCGATCATCCGCTCCACGGACCACACCAGCAGCCTCAGGTCGGTCTCGGACCGGCTGCCCGCATCGGTCAGGTCGCCCGAGACGCGTCCCGCCGCGAAGGGGAACAGCAGCGTCGGGGTCAAGGCCTCCTTGACGACCGTCGACACCCCGCCCGCGGTGGAGACCTGCTCGGCGGTGATCCAATCGGTCACCGCGTCGACGTCGCCGAACGACGCGAGATTCGCCGGCACCAGCCACAGCCGGGCACCACCGGCCGCGCGCGCCCGGTACAGCTCGGTGAAGAACCTCAGCCGCGAGGCCGAGAGGGACGAGGACGTCGCGACGACGGTCGCGCCGCCGGCCAGCAGCCCGCCCACGAGATCGGCCGCGATCGAACCGGGACTCGCGCCGGTGACCACGGCCACGTCGGCGGCGAACGGTCCGGGACGGTCGTCGGCGGCGTCCGCGGCGATGCTCCGCAGGTGTCCGGCGGTCGCCTCGTCGGCCGCGAGGGCGGCCCAGTGGTCCGCCTGCCGGGCGACGACGTCACCGGTGCCGGTGAAGCATCCGTCGACCGTCTCGCCGCGCGCCACCCGCGCGACGTCCTCGCGGGCGCTGGCCCACCGGTCGTCGAGCAGCACGGCCCGCCGGTCGTCGAAGGCCGGCTGCACCCGCTGGGCCCAGTCACTGCCCAGCTCTGCCTCGACCAGCGCCACCAGACGGGTCTGCTCGTCGTCCCCGACCTGCTCCACGACGGCCGGGTTCAGTCCGAGCTTGTCGAGGATCACGCGGGCCGCCGAGGCCAGGGCCCCGTCCGGACCGGCGATGTGGGCCGTGAGCTCCTCGAGCGCCGCCACGTCGACCGTGCCGCCCTCTCCGCCCCCTGAGGACGGCAGGGCCACCGCGACACCGTGAGCCGCACCCACCTCGGTCACCGCGGCGTCGATGGCGGCGTCGACATCGGCGGCCGAGGCGACCGTGGCACCCCCCAGGTCGCCCCCTCGCACGCTGGCGCCCTCGCGGGTGCCCAGCGCGAGTGCGGCCAGGACGTGGCTCGCCCACCCGGGGCCGAGCTGCCAGACGGTCCCGACCCGCTCGGTGACGGCCTGCTGCTTGCGGCCGGTGGGGCCGAGCACCTTCTTGAGGTGGTCGCCGAGCGCCGCGGTGAGGACGGGCCCGAACGGTCGATAGCCGCGCGCGAGCGAACCGACCTGGTCGGCCAGCGCTGCCATGTCGGCCTCTGCGGCACCGTCGATCGCGCCGAGCGCCAGCTCGCCGCCCAGGTCGACGAGCAGCTGGTTGCGGCGCGACGACGCGCCGTCGCACAGCGACTCGATGGTGTCCGCAGCCCCGACCTGGTCGGGGCGCATCTTGGTCCACCACGCGATCAGCACGCGGGTCGCGTCGGCCGCCCCGAAGGGGAGGTCGTCGGGGCGCGGGGCGTCGGGAGCGGCCGTGGTGACGGCCGTGGCGGGCGCCGCGTCCACGGGAGCAGCCGGGCCGGCCGGCGCCGTGACGTCGTCGTCCTCTTCGGGGTCGGAGTCGGTCGCGAACACCACGAGGGCGTCCCGCTCGATGTTGAGCACCTGCACCGGCCCACCGCGGCGGCCCGGGAGCTTCAGGGTCGAGCTGGCCAGGTTCGCGACGGTCGGCGACTGGCCGACCCCGATCTCGACGAACCGCTCGACCCCCAGACCCCCTTCGGCGACGGTGGTGAACAGCTGGTCCTGGGTCTCGATCCACCGCACCGGGCTGGCGAACTGCCAGGCCAGCAGCTCGATGAGCACCGTGCGACAGAGCTCACCGGGCCGATCCGCCCACGCGCTCCAGTCGGCCAGTACCTCCTGCAGGGGCGCCGAGTCGACCAGGTCGACGACGTCCTGCACGAAGGTCCGCTCCAGGCTGAAGGGGCGGGGCACCAGGTTCGGCACGTACCGGCCGATCAGGACGGTCGGGTCGATCGTCGCGGGCAGCAGCTCCTGCAGCCGCTCGCGGAAGTCGCCCACCCCTCCGTGCAGCACCCGTGAGTGGAACGGCACGTCGATGCCCGGCACGTAGATGAACGCACCCTTGCCACCGAACCGCTCCCGGCGTTCGGCGACATCGGCCTCGAGGGCCTTCAGCCCCCGGATCGAGCCGGCGAGGGCGTACTGGGAGTCGCGCAGGTTGTGGTTGACGATCTGCAGGAACTCTCCGGTGCGTGCGGCGATCCCGTCGACGTAGTCGGTGACGGTGGCGTCGTCGAGCCCGATCTGGGACGGGCGGATGGCCGCCAGGCGGTAGTCGCTGCGTCCCTGCTCGTCCCGTTCGACGAGCGTGTGCATGACCGAGCCGCGCTGGAACACCACCTCGACGACCGCCTCGAGCGGGATGACCCCCGACACGGCCGCGAGCGCGTTGTACTCGCCCACCGAGTGACCGGCGAGGACGGCACCCTCGACGAAGGCCCCCGCCTCGCGCAGCTCGGCCATCTGCGCCGACCCGAGCACGGCCATGGCGACCTGCGTGAACTGGGTCAGAAACAGCACGCCGTCGGGGTGGCGGTGGGTGGTGCCCTGCGCCACGATCGTCGTCGGGTTGTCGCGCACCACGGTGAGGATGGAGAAGCCCAGAGCGGTCCGCGTGTGGGCGTCCGCGCGGTCCCAGACCTCGCGAGCGGCCTTCGACCGCTGGTACCCGGCCATGCCCATCCCGGCGTGCTGGATGCCCTGGCCGGGGAAGGCGTAGGCCGTGCGCGGCGGCGTGACCCGACCGCTGGCCGACATCACGAGGTCGCCGTCGCTGCGTGCTGTGACCTCGACGACCTCGGCCCCGGCGTCCAGACCCACGCGGTCGACCCGCAGATCGACCGTCGCGCCCGGGCGCAACGGCGCGAGGAAGCGGGTGGTCCACCCCTGCAGCGGACGACCGACCGCCTGCTGGGCCACAGCCGACAGCCACATGCCGTGCACGATCGGATCGCCCAGCCCGGCCAGCCGGGCGGCCGCATCGCTGGTGTGGATCGGGTTGTGGTCACCGGTCACGGCGGCGAACGCCCGCAGGTCGACCGGTGCACGGACCTGTTCCACCGCGCGGGTGCGCCGCGGGGTCGCGACGACGTCACCGAGCACGCCGCCCGCGCGCTCGGGATCGGCGAGGGTCGCCGCGCCGGTACGGCCCCGCAGGGCGAAACGCTCGACGAGGGTGGCGACGGGACGGGTGCCGTCGGTCACGGCCACCTCGATCTTCACGACGCGTCCGACCTCGGTGTCCTCGACGCCGACCAGCGCCGCGTCGACGGCGAGGTCGGTGGACCCCATCGGCAGATCTCCGGTCAGCGAGATGGTGTGGTCCAGGTGCACCAGATCGAGCATCCCCTCGATGACCGGGTGTCCGTCCGACGTGCGGGCATCGCCGAGGACCGCGAAGACGGCGGGCCACACCGGTCCCACGAGCGCATCGGGGGCGACGGGGCCGGGAACACGTCCGGTCGTGACGCCCGCGTGGTCGGCCGCCAGGTCGGCGGACCAGGTCGCGACGAGGTGCGCGCGCCCGTCCTCGGTGCCCGGCAGGTCCCCTCCTGCGGCGCCGGCGAGCAGCACCTGCATGGCGCGGACCGCCGCGTCGGTGGTCACCACCGGGGCGGCACCGACAGCGGTCGAGGGCGGGACGGTGAGGTCGATCTCGACCGTGCGACGGTCGTCGACCGGCACGGAGAGCCTCGCGGCACCGGGACCGGTCGTCAGCACCGACCCGGTGGCAGGATGCTCGGCCCGGTCGGACTCGACCACGACCCAGTCGTCGCCCAGTCGTCGCACGGGGCTCACCACCGTGCGCCCGGCCCACACGACGTCGTGCGCCGCCAGCGTCACGGCGAGCACGTCACCGGTGCCGCCGACACGGCGCAGTCCGGCCACGGCGGCCGGGGACCGACCGGCGGCGAGAAGTCCGTCGATCGTCGTGTCCTCGAACCGGCGCAGCAGGTCGGCGACCGGCTCGTCGACGACGGTGATGCCCGCGACCGCGACCGGCCCCGGGATGACGCAGACGGCGTCGGCGGGGTAGCGCGCGTCGTGCGCCTGCCAGAGCGAGTCCGAGCGCCACCAGCGCCGCACGTCGCCGTCCAGGACCGGCACGAAGGTCACCGGCTTGCCGGGCATGCGGCAGACGTCGACGAAGAACGACACCTCGGCGGGGTGCAGCCGGACGTCCGCGGCCTCGGGCCGCGCGTCCAGCAGCCGGGCGATCGACGCGTCGACGTCGTCGACGTCCTCGGGCCCGGCGAAGGCGGTGGCGACCGGCCCGTGGTCGAGGCGGTCGAGGCGTGCCTCGGCCCGGTGGACCAGCCGCAGGAAACGGGAGCGGAAGGAGGCGTCGATCCAGGTGCGCCGACCGTCGGCAGCGACGACCGTCGTGAGGTCGGCGAAGCGGGAGAGCCAGGCGGCGTAGGTCATCTGCTCGATGTCCCCGAAGAACGGCTTGGCCGTGCGGTCGAGGGCGGCGACGATCTCGTCACGGCGCTCGCGCACCGCATCGGCGTCACCGGCGACCTCGTCCAGCAGCCGACCGGTGCGCGACGCCGCGTTGTCGATCTCGTGGATGTCGGCACCGAGCTGGCTGCGACCCGATGCCATGCCCCGCGACGCGGTGCCGGCCCCGACCCATCCCCCGGTCCCGGGGGTGTCGACCAGCAGCTGCTTGACCGCCGGCGAGGTGGTCGCCTCGGCCGTGGCCATCGCGGCCGTGCCGACGAGCACGCCGTCGACCGGCATGACCGGCTGGTCGTGCGCGAGCGCCCACTCCCCGGTGAGGTACGACGCGGCGACCTGGGGGGTCCCGATGCCACCGCCGACGCAGACCACGACATTGCGCCGGGCCCGGAGGTCGGCGTACGTCGTGATCAGCAGGTCGTCGAGGTCCTCCCACGAGTGGTGTCCGCCGGCCTTGCCGCCCTCGATCTGCACGATCACCGGCACGGGCGCCACGGCTGCCGCGATGTCGAGGACCTGACGGATCTGTCGTACCGTCCCGGGCTTGAACACCACGTGCTCGATGCCGGCGTCACGCAGCTCGGCGACCAGGGCGACGGCCTCGTCGAGCTCCGGCACGCCAGCGGTGACGACGAGACCGTCGATCGGCGCGCCGGCCGCCCGCGCACGCTGCACGAGGCGCTTCTGCCCGACCTGGAGCTTCCACAGGTAGGGGTCGAGGAAGAGCGAGTTGAACTGGTAGGAGCGGCCGGGCTCGATCAGCCGGTCGAGCTCGGCCACCCGGTCGGCGAAGACCTCCTCGGTCACCTGACCGCCGCCGGCGAGCTCGGCCCAGAAGCCGGCGTTGGCCGCCGCGGCGACGATCGCGGCGTCGACGGTCGTGGGAGTCATGCCGGCCAGCAGGACCGGGGGGCGTCCGGTGAGCCGGCTGAAGGCGGTCTCCAGGCGCACCGACCCGTCGGGAAGGGTGACCACCGTCGGGGCGTGCGCCGACCACGGCGTCGGCCGCGACGGAGCGGCGCCCGGAGCGGTGAGGGCACGGACCCCGGCGCGGGTGGTGACCGCGACGCAGCCGGTGCCGCGGGTGCGGGCCTCGCGGTCGCAGAGCTGGGTCGCGAGCGGGCCGGGACCCAGGTCCAGGATCCAGTGGGGCCCGGCGTCCAGCACCCGGGTCAGGTCCGCCACCCAGTCGACCGGCGCGACGACCGCCTCGGTGACCAGTCGCCGGGCGTCGAGCGTGAACCCGCACCGGTCGGCCCACTGCCCCACCAGCTCGGCCACCTCGGCCAGCTCGGGGTGGTGGAAGGCGGCCTGGACGCCGATCTCGTCGAACACCGGCGCGAACGGCGCGCCGCCGGTGACCTTGCGGTCGCGCTGGTCCTTCTCGTCGGCGGCGACCTGCTCGAGGCGGGCCCGCACGTGGGCGAGACCGTCGACCGGGCCCGAGAGGACCACCTGCCGACGACCGTTGCGCAGGTGGTTGACCACGCGCGTGGAGGCAGGGAGGCCGTCGAGGACCTCGTCGATCCGGTCGGCACGCACCCCGGCGACGCCCAGCATGGTCGGTCCGAGCAGACCGCGGCGGCGCGCGACCAGGGTCGTCGCGACACCGGTGAGACGGGCCACGGCCAGCAGGGACACCGGGTCGCCGCCCCTCAGCAGCTCCTCCGCGAACCGCCCCTGGGAGTGCCCGGCCACGGCGACCGGGGGCACCTCGAGGGGGTCGAGGCCGAGTCCGGCCAGCGCCCGCACCGCCGCCACCTGGCTCAGCAGGATCCCGGGGACCGAGGCTCCCGGGGCGGCCAGCCGCTCGGCCGACGGGACCTCCGGCGCGTCGTCGTCTTCGGCCGACTCCCCCACGGCGATCGCGTCGACCCAGGCCAGGGGGGCGAAGTCGACCCCGGCGCCGACCAGCTCGGCGGCCACCGGGGCGAGTCGGGCGTCGACCTCGTCGACCAGTCGCCGCAGCTCGCCCCCGAGGCCGTGGTCGCGCACCAGGTCGGCCAGGGGCTCGAGCCAGTCGGCGCCCTGTCCTCCCAGGACCACGGCGTACGGCGCCCCGGCACGGATCCGGTCGACCAGGGTGGTCCGGTCGTCCGTCCGGGCGGACCCGGGAGGGCCGTCGATCGGGTGGTGGGCGGAGCTGACAGGCGCGTCGATCGTCGTCACAGAAGAACCCCTCGTGGTCGGTGTTCTTCCATCATGCCCAGAACATGAGGAGTTCCTCAAGTTTTACCTGAGGAACTCCTCATGTTTTTGGCGATAGATGCGTCACACGCCTCCGGCGAGCAACAGACCACCGTCCACCGAGATCGTCTGTCCGGTGACCCAGGCGGCGTCCTCGGAGAGCAGGAAGGCCACGACGCTGCCGATGTCCTCGGGCTCGCCGAGCCGCTTGAGCGGGTACGGGGCCGAGACCTCCTCCTCGCGTCCCTCGTAGAGAGCGGACGCGAACTTCGTCTTGACCACGGCCGGGGCGACGGCGTTGACCCGGATCGACGGACCGAGCTCGACCGCGAGCTCCTCGGTGACGTGGATCAGGGCCGCCTTCGAGGCGCCGTACATGCCGATGTTCGGCGCCGGGCGAAGACCCGCGACCGACGCGATGTTGACGATCGCTCCCCCGTGCTCGGCCAGACGGGCACGATGGACCTTCTGCGCCCACGCGACCGCCGCCACGACGTTGACGGCGAAGATCTTCGCCGCCGCCTCGAGGTCCATCTCGATCATCGGACCGTACGTCGGGTTGACGCCGGTGTTGTTGACCAGGAAGTCGAGACCGCCGAACCGGTCGAGCGCCGTCGCGACGACCTCGTCCTGGTGGTCGCCGTCGTCGGCGGCCCCCGCCACCCAGGCCACCCGGTCGGGGTCACCGAGCGAGGCAGCGGCCTCGGTCAGCGCCGGCGGCTTGCGCGCCGTGATGACGACGTTGGCGCCGTCGTCCACGAGTCGCTGCGCCACCGCGAGACCGATGCCCCGACTGGCTCCGGTGACGATCGCCGTGCGGCCGTCGAAACGTCCCATCGTGATCAGCCCGTCCCGTTCAGCTCAGCCGCTCGATGACCATGGCCATGCCCTGGCCGCCACCGACGCACATCGACTCGACACCGAACTGCTTGTCGTGCCAGGTCAGGGAGTTGATCAGCGTGCTCGTGATGCGCGCGCCGGTCATGCCGAACGGGTGGCCGATGGCGATCGCACCGCCGTTGACGTTCAGCTTGTCGACGTCGATGCCCAGCGCCTGCGCCGACCCGAGCGCCTGCACCGCGAACGCCTCGTTGATCTCGAACAGGTCGATGTCACCGATGCCGAGCCCGGCGTGCTTGAGCGCGGCCGGGATGGCCTCGACCGGGCCGAGGCCCATGATCTCCGGCGACAGGCCGGTGACGGCGGTCGACACGATGCGTGCGAGCGGCGTCAGGCCGAGCTCCTTGGCCTTGACGTCGCTCATCACGACGAGCGCTGCAGCGCCGTCGTTGAGCGGGCACGCGTTGCCGGCCGTGATCGTGCCGTCGGGGCGGAAGACCGGCTTCAGCTGGCTGATGGCCTCGTAGGTGGTCCCGGCGCGGGGGCCGTCGTCGGTCGAGACGACGGTGCCGTCGGGCAGGGTGACCGGCGTGATGTCCTTCGCCCAGAAGCCGTTGGCGATCGCGGCCTCGGCGAGGTTCTGCGAGCGGACACCGAAGTGGTCCTGCTCCTCGCGGCTCATGCCGATGTGCTGCTGCACGTTCTCGGCGGTCTGACCCATCGCGATGTAGACGTCGGGGAGCTGGTCGTCCTCCCGCGGGTCGTGCCACCGCTCGGCCCCGCCCTCGGCGCGGCCGGCGGTCCTGGCGACGGCGTCGGCGAACAGCGGGTTCTGCGCGTCGGGCAGGTCGGCCATGCCGTTGCCGAAGCGACTCACGGTCTCGACACCGGCGGAGATGAACGCATCGCCCTCGCCCGCCTTGATCGCGTGGAACGCCATCCGGGTGGTCTGCAGGCTCGACGAGCAGTAGCGGTTGACGGTGACGCCGGGCAGGTGGTCCATGCCGGCCTGCACCGCAACGATGCGGCCGAGGTTGTTGCCACCCTCACCGGCCGGCTGGCCGATGCCCAGCATCAGGTCGGTGATGTCGCGGGGGTCGAGGCCCGGCACCTTGGCGAGGGCCGCCTGGACCATCTGGACGGCCAGGTCGTCAGGACGCATGTCCTTGAGCGATCCCTTGAAGGCCCGGCCGATCGGCGAACGGGCGGTGGAGACGATGACTGCTTCGGGCATGGTGTTCCTCTCGTGGATGGTGCGGTCTCAGAATCCGAGGTCGCGACCGATGAGTTCCTTCATGATCTCGTTGGAGCCGGCCCAGATCCGCGTGACCCGGGCATCGCGCCACGCGCGGGCGACGCGGTACTCGTTCATGAACCCGTACCCGCCGTGCAGCTGCACGCAGTGGTCGAGCACGTCGTTCTGGATGTCCGACGACCACCACTTGACCTTGGCGGCGTCGATCGCGGTGAGGCGACCCGCGGTGTGGGCGACCACGGCGGCGTCGACGTAGGCCTCGGCGGCCTCGATCTTGGTGACCAGCTCGGCCAGGAGGAACTTGTTGTGCTGGAAGGCGCCGATCGGCTGACCGAAGGCGTGCCGGTCCTTGGTGTACTGGATGGTCTCGGCGAGGATCTGCTTGGCGTGCGCGACGTTGGAGATCGCGCAGCTGAGCCGCTCCTGCGGGAGCCGCTCCATCATGTAGATGAAGCCGCGGTCGACCTCGCCGAGGACCCGGTCGTCGCCGAGCCGGACGTTCTCGAAGAACAGCTCGGCGGTGTCGGACTCGGTCTGCCCGACCTTGTCGAGCTTGCGACCGCGGCTGAAGCCCTCGTCGGTCGCCTCGATGCCGAACAGCGTGATGCCCTTGGCGCCCTTCTCGGGCGAGGTGCGCACGGCCGTCACGATCAGGTCGGCGGAGAAGCCGTTGGTGATGAAGGTCTTCGAGCCGTTGATCACCCACTGGTCACCGTCGCGGACGGCGGTGGTCTTGAGCGCCGCCAGGTCCGATCCGCCCCCGGGCTCGGTCATGCCGATCGCCAGCAGGATCTCACCCGTCGCGACGCCGGGCAGCCAGCGCTTCTTCTGCTCCTCGGTGCCCAGGTCCACCAGGTACGGCGCCGTGATGTCGGAGTGGATGCCGACGCACGAGGCGAGCGCGGCACTGACCTTGCTCAGCTCCTCGGCGAGCACGGCGTTGAACCGGAAGTCACCCGCCTCCGCCCCGCCGAACTCCTCGGGGACCTCCAGCGACAGCAGTCCCAGGTCGCCGGCCTGGCGCCAGAAGTCGCGCGGCAGCGACTTGTCCTCGATGTACGACTCGAGGTGCGGGGCCACCTTCTTGGCCAGGAAGGCCGCACAGGTGTCGCGGAAGGACTCGTGGTCGTCGGTGTAGGCGGTGCGGTCCATGGACGGCCTCTCGGGTGCAGGTGGGGCGCCCGGGGCGTCCCGAGCTACTAAGCGCTTGCTTAGGATGCCACCCCTGCGTCATGCTGTCCACCGAGGAGGCCACGCCATGACGACGACTGCACCGGCACGCGAGCGGCTGCTCACCGCAGCCGTCGAGGCCTTCGCCGAGCACGGATTCGGCGCCACGACGACGCGCGACATCGCCTCACGCGCCGGCATGAGCCCCGCGGCGGTGTACGTGCACCACGCCACGAAGGAGCAGCTGCTGTTCGCGGTGTCGGTGCAGGGCCACGAGCAGGCCTTGACGGTGATCGAGGCGGCCGACGCCGCCGGCACCGATCCGGTCGACCGGGTCCGCAGGATGGTGCATGCCTTCAGCCACTGGCACGCCGAGCACAGTCGGGTGGGGCGGGTCGTGCAGTACGAGTTCGGCGCCCTGACCCCTGAGCACCGCGCCGTCGTCGCCCGGCTGCGACGTGGCATCGAGCGCTGCATGCGCAACGCCCTCGCCGACGGCGTCGACGAGGGCGTGCTGGAGGTCGGTGACGTCAAGGGAGCGGCACGCGCGGTGCTGTCCCTCAGCATCGACCTCGTGCGGTGGTTCGAGCCGGGGGGAACCCGCACCGCCGCAGACCTGGCGGACCTGCATGCCGACCTCGCCGTCCGCATGGTGCGACCGACGAGGCCGGCTGGCCCGTCCGGCCGGTGATCAGGCCTGCAGGACTGCCTGGGCGTTGATCGAGATGCTGATCTTGTCGCCGATCATGGCCTTGTCCGCACCGGCGACCGGGATGTTGAAGTCGATGCCGAACTCCTTGCGGCTGATCTGACCGGTGGCCTCCACGCCGATGCGGGTGCCGCCCCACGGGTCGCCGCCCTGACCGAGGAACTCGACCGCGAGCTCCAGCGGCTTGGTGACGTCCTTGATCGTCAGGTCGCCCGCGACGACGAAGTCGGTGTCGCTCTTCTGGGTCACGCCCGTGGTGGTGAAGACCATCTTCGGGTGGGTCTCGACGTCGAAGAAGTCACCGGACCGCAGGTGGTTGTCGCGGTCGGCGGTGCCGGTGTTGATCGAGCTGAGGTCGACCGTGACCGAGACGGTCGAGGCGGTGACGTCGTCGGCCGTGACGAGGGTGCCCTCGACGGTCTCGAACGTTCCGCGGACCTTGCTCATCAGGTGGCGGACGGTGAAGCCGACCTCGGTGTGGGTGGGGTCGATGGTCCAGGTGCCGGCGGTGACAGCGGTGGCGGTGGTGCTCATGGGATCTCCTGAGGACGAGGTGGGTCTGAATGGTTGCTTGTTCAACTACCTCGGAGAGCGTAGCATGTAGATGAACCTTCAATCAACCATCGGCCACGAGACCGGTGACCCGCAACCGAGGCGGCCTAGACTGTGCCCGTGACCCAGCCCACGCCCGAGCAGGCGACATCGCCGTGCGGGTTCCCCGACGACACCCCGTGGCTCGACGCCGCCCAGCAACAGGTGTGGCGCTCGTTCATCGCCGGGACCACGGCGCTCACCGACCAGCTCGACCGCGACCTTCGTACCGGCCACGGGCTGTCGATGCCGGAGTACGAGATCCTCGTGCGCCTCTCGGAGGCCGACGGGTGGTCGATCCGGATGGCCGAGCTGGCGGACGCGGTCGGCTACTCACGCAGCCGCGTCACCCACACCGTGGCCCGCCTCGAGCGGGCCGGCTGGGTCGTCCGCGGGCAGTGCGCCGACGACGGTCGCGGCGTGTCGGCCGTGCTCACCGATCCGGGCTTCGCGGTGCTCGAGGCCGCCGCCCACACGCACGTGCGCGGCGTGCACGACCACCTCGTGGCGCAGGCCTCGGCCGAGGACTTCGCAGCCGTCGGCCGGGTCATGGCCGCCGTCGCAGCCCAGCTGCACGCCCGCCCCTTCTGACCCCCCTGCCCAGATGCGCTCCCATACCAACCACTTTCCCGACGATTCGGGTTGAATCGGGAGCACTTCTGGGTCGGGTGGGTCCACAGCGCGGGAGAGCTCTGGTCCTCGTCCACAGGGGCGGCGGCGGGCAGGACGCGATGACGCCCTCAGCGCGACGCTGGCACCGTGCGCCACCTCCCACCCGCCCTGGCCGGCCGACCGTTCACCACCCGCGAGGCGGCTGAGCACGGAGTCACCCCACGGATGCTGCAGGGGCAGCGGTTCGTCCGGGTGCACCACGGCGTGTACCGGACCGCGGCGACCGAGGTCGATCTGCTGTTCCGCCTGCGAGCGGCCCTCCTAGTGCTGCCCGCCGATGCCGCCGTGAGCCACCTGACGAACCTGCGTCTCCGCGGGCTCTCCATCGGCGCGGAGACCCCCGTGCACCTCTCGACCAACTCGCCGATCCATCGCACCGTCCAGGGCGTGGTCGTCCACCGTCGACGTGGCCGGCTGAGACCGACCGTCGTCGCCGGCCTCCCCGTGCTGGGAGCGCGGCGCACGTTCGTCGACGCCGCCACGCGCCTCGACGACCGACGCCTCCTGCGGGGTCGGCGACTGGCTGGTCGGCACGGGCGCGGTGGACCTGCTCGACCTTCGGGGCTACGTCCTGGAGTCCCACCTCGACGGCGTCCGCCGCGCTCGCCGGGTCGCACCTCTCGTCCGCAGCGGGGTGGCCTCCCCCACCGAGTCCGACGTGCGATGGGCGCTCCATCGTGGCGGCCTGCCGGAGCCAGAGATCAACGTCGACATCCACGATGATCACGGCGGCTGGCTGGCTCGAGGCGACCTGGTCTACCGGCGATGGAAGGTGCTGGTCGAGTACGACGGCTGGCAGCACGAGCGCGACGCCGACCAACGCCAGTGGGACCACCTGCGCCGCGAGCAACTCGAGGCCTGTGGCTGGCGAGTCGTGGTCATCACCGCCGCCGACCTGCGGCAGGTCCGTGGCGTCGTCGTGCGGGTCCGCCAGGCTCTCCGCCAACGCGGCTGGCCCTGCTGAATCGCCCAGAAGTGCTCCCGAACCAACCCCATCTCACGGGGAAAGGGTTGGTTCGGGAGCACTTCTGGGTCGGGGTCAGTCGCGGGTGAGGCGCCGGTGGGTGACCCGGTGCGGACGGGCCGCGTCGGCACCCAGCCGCTCGACCTTGTTCTCCTCGTAGGACGCGAAGTTGCCCTCGAACCAGAACCACTGGGCCGGGTTCTCGTCGGTGCCCTCCCAGGCCAGGATGTGGGTCGCGATGCGGTCGAGGAACCACCGGTCGTGCGACGTCACCACGGCACAGCCCGGGAAGTCCAGCAGGGCGTCCTCGAGCGCCGACAGCGTCTCGACGTCCAGGTCGTTGGTCGGCTCGTCGAGCAGCAGCATGTTGCCGCCCTGCTTGAGCGTCAGCGCGAGGTTCAACCGGTTGCGCTCACCACCGGAGAGCACCCCGGCCTTCTTCTGCTGGTCCGGACCCTTGAAGCCGAAGGAGGCGACGTAGGCCCGGCTGTTCATCTCGAAGTTGGCGACCTTGATGAAGTCGAGCCCGTCGGACACGACCTCCCAGACGTTCTTGGTGGGATCGATGTCGCCCCGGTTCTGGTCGGCGTAGCTGATCTTGACGGTCTGCCCGACGGTCAACGATCCGGAGTCCGGCTCCTCGCCGCCGGTGATCATCCGGAACAGCGTCGTCTTGCCGACACCGTTGGGGCCCACGATGCCGACGATGCCGGCCCGCGGGAGGGTGAAGGAGATGTCGTCCCACAGCACGCCGCGCTCGTCGAAGGCCTTGGTGAGGTTCTTGGCGTCCAGCACCACGTCTCCCAGGCGCGGACCGGCCGGGATGTTGATGTCGGAGGTGTCGATCTTGCGGGCCTTCTCGGCCTCGGCGGCCAGCTCCTCGTAGCGTGCGAGTCGCGACTTGCTCTTGGTCTGGCGACCCTTGGCGTTGGAGCGCACCCACTCCAGCTCGCGCTCGAGCATCTTGGAGCGCTTGGCGTCCTTCTGGCCCTCGATCTTCAACCGGTCCTTCTTGGTCTCCAGGTACGTGGAGTAGTTGCCCTCGTACCCGTGGATCTGGCCGCGGTCGACCTCGGCGATCCATTCGGCGACGTTGTCGAGGAAGTACCGGTCGTGCGTCACCGCGAGGACGGCGCCGGGGTAGGTCTTGAGGTGACCCTCCAGCCACTGCACGCTCTCGGCGTCCAGGTGGTTGGTGGGCTCGTCGAGCAGCAGCAGGTCGGGCTGCTGCAGCAGCAGCTTGCAGAGCGCGACCCGGCGACGCTCGCCGCCGGAGAGGTGGTCGACGAGCTCGTCGGCCGGCGGGCACCGCAGGGCGTCCATCGCCTGGTCCAGCTTGCTGTCGAGGTCCCATGCACCGACGCTGTCGAGGTAGTTCTGCAGCTCACCGGTCTCGGTGCCCAGGGCGTCGTAGTCGGCATCGGGCTCGGCCATCTCCATGTAGGCGGCCTCGAGTCGCGCCATCTTCGCCTTGATCTCGGCCACGGCCTCCTCGACGTTCTCGAGCACCGTCGCGCCCTCGGTCAGGGGCGGCTCCTGCTGCAGCATGCCCACCGAGGCGTTGGGGTCGCGCACGAGATCGCCGTTGTTCGGATGGTCCAGCCCCGCCATCAACTTGAGCAGCGAGCTCTTGCCCATGCCGTTGGGACCCACCACGCCGATCTTGGCGCCGTGGAGGAAGGACAAGGAGACGTTGTCGAGCACCACCTTGTCGCCGTGGGCCTTGCGGACATTGCGGAGGGAGAGGACGTAGTCAGCCATGGTGCGTCCAGCCTAGCGAGCACACCCCGCCCGGCCCGACCCGGCCGACGGCTGCCCGCGCCTCAGGACAGCGCCTGCTCGATCCCTCGTCGGTAGCGGTCGTAGAGCTCCAGCTCGGCCCGCACCGGCTCGACGACCCGGGCCCGGGCCACCTCGTCGATGGTCGCCCTCAGCTCGCGGTCGGCATGGGCCGCGCGGCGCCCTGCACCGACCCGGCCGGCCCCCCGCGCCGCCGTCGCCACCGCGATGCCGGCGAGGGCGGCCCCCACTGCGAGCACCAAGGCGGCGGAGCGGCCCATCACCTCCGGCGGGGCTGACACGTCGCCGACGTCGACCACATCGGCCGCGACCCACCACCCGAGCCCGGCGACGGCCGCCACCAGCAGCAACCACTGCAGGACGTTGACGAGGGTCCACCAGACGGCCGGCCGGACGGCCTTCAGGTCGGTGCCCGCGACCGCCCGGTCCAGCTCGGCGACGATGTCGGCGCCCTGGACGGTCGACGCGGCCCGCACCGCGTCGCGCCAGGGACGCTCGAGACCCACGGCAGCCTTCTCGGCGAAGTCCCGCACCGCGGTCTCGGCGCTCGCGCGCTGGACCCGGGCCTCGTCCGGCACGGCCGCCTTGGCCAGGGCGGCCGGCGAGAGGTCCTCGCCGAGGCCCAGCTCCTGCCAGGGTTCCTTGCGCAGCCGACCCAGCCACCGGGTCACGGGCCAACCCGTGCGCCGGACGGCCCGCCGGCGGGTGATCGACGAGATGGCGGTGACGATCTGAGGGACCCCGACCCCGTCGACGAGGGCACGGTCGAGCTCGGCCACATCGGTGTCGGTGACGCCCGGCACCGTGCTGCGCCCACCCACCTCGCTGATCTCCGACGCCCGGGCACGGACGTCGGTGGTGAGTCGTTGTCGGGCCGACGCCTTGGAACGGATCCGGCGGGCCAGCTCGCGCTTCAGGTCGTCGATGCCGTCGCCGCGGGTGGCCGAGACCCCGACCACCGTCACGTCCGGCAGGCCCTCCTCGGCCAGGATGCGCCGGACGTCGGCCAGCGCACGGTCGCGCTGCTCGAGCGGGATCCGGTCGATCTGGTTGAGCACGACGACCGTCACGTCGCTGTACCCGGCCATCGGACGGATGTAGCGGTCGTGGATCGCGGCATCGGCGTACTTCTGCGGATCCAGCACCCAGACCAGGACGTCGGCGTACTCCACCAGCCGCTCCATCTCGAGGTGGTGCGAGACCTCGGTGGAGTCGTGGTCGGGCAGGTCCAGCAGCACCAGACCGTCGAGCTTGGTGTCGTCAGACGACCCGTCCAGCATGCTCATCCGCGAGACCTGGTGCCGCGCGGGGATGCCCATCCACTGCAGCAGGCCCTCGGCCCCGTCGGGTCCCCAGGCGCAGGCCAACGCCCACGACGTGGTCGGGCGCCGGAGGCCGACACCGGCCAGCTCCAGGTCGGTCAGCGCGTTGAAGAGCGAGGACTTGCCCGACCCTGTCGCACCGGCCAGCGCCACGATCGTGTGCTCGCCGGAGAGCCGGAGCCGCTCCGTGCCGCGGCCCGCGAGGTCGGCGGCCGGCTGCACGAGCGACGGCTCGAGGCGTCCGCGAGCGGCCTCGACGGCGTCGGACAGTCCGTCGAGACGGTGCGAGACCTCGCTGGGCTGGTCGCGGAACGGGGTCACGTGCTCGGTCATCAGCGGGTCTCCTCGTCGAGGAAGCCGACATGGCGGGCGTACTCCGAGCGCCGCGCCGCTGCGCGCAGGGCGTCCTGGGATGCGCGGAGTGCGTCGGGCATCGGCAGCAGGTCGAGGTAGCGGGCGGCCTCGAGGACGAGAGCCTCGTCGATGCGTCCGGCCAGGTCGGCCACGACGTCGTCGACCAGCTGGACGGCGACCTGGGCCCCGAAGACGTCCTCGAGGAGCCGCCGGGCGATGTCGGCCGTGCGGGCCTCGGCGTCAGCGGTGCTGGCGGCCAGGGCCGCGACCATGACCGCGGTACCCAGTCCGCCCACCCCGAGGGCCATGAACCGCGCGGTGAGCCGCTTGTCGGTGGTCTGGACCCGCACGGTCTCCAGCACCTGCTGCTGCCAGTCACGCGCGACCCGCTCGGCCCGCACCCGCATGTCGCGGGACGCCCGGTCGAGTCCCCGCTCGACCTCGAGGATCGATCGGCCCGGACCGTGCTCGGCCCAGCCCACGGCCACCCGCGCGGACGCCGACTCCGCGTGGTCGATCAGCATCATGGCCATCGCCTGCTCGATCGCGCGGGCGACGTCCTCGGTCTTGGTGCGCTTGCCGGTGACGCCGTCGACGAGGCGGGTGCGGATGCGCCCCACCTTCTCCTCGACGGACCGGAGGATCTCGCCGGTGCCGACGAACTCCTGCCACCGGGCGACGACCTCGCCGCTCAGCAGGCTGGCGTCCTTGCACTCGCCGATCGCGCGGGCGATCGCCGCGCCGAAGGCGTCCTCGACGATGTCGATCAGCTGTCCGGCGGCCGCGATCTGCGTGTCCAGCGCATCGGCCACGGCGAAGGAGGCCTGCACGTTCTGCCGCACCGTGCCGTCGAGCGTCTGCATGATGACCAGCTCGCGAGCCCGGTCGTCGCCCGCGAGGTCGTAGAGCCAGCCGCGCAGACTCTCGACCGCCTCGTCGGGCAGGAGTCCCTCGGGTCCGACCGCTGCCTCCGGGACGGTGAACAGCGGCGAGTCCGACAGTCCTCGCGACGTCATCATCCGGGCCAGGTGGCCCCGCACCTCGGTGATGCCGGCGGGCGACGTGCGGTCGAGCACCACCGCGACGGAGGTGCCCCGTTCAGCGGCCTGCCGCAGGTAGTCCCAGGGGATCTGGTCGGAGTAGCGGGCGGCGGAGGTGACGAACAGCCACAGGTCCGACGCGGCCAGCAGGTGGGCGGCGACCTCCCGGTTGCCGCGGTCGATCGAGTCCACGTCCGGCGCGTCCAGGATCGCCAGGCCACGCGGCAGGCGCGTCGAGGCCTTCAGCCGCAGGGCGTAGGTGGTGTTGCCGAGGTCCTCGGTGCGGGGAAGTCCGGGCAGGATGCGATCGGCGAGGAACCACGCCTCGTCGTCGGGGTGGTGCACGAGCACCGGCGACCGGGTGGTCGGTCGCAGGACACCGGACTCGGTCACGGTCTCCCCGACGATCGAGTTGACCAGCGTGGACTTGCCCGCCCCGGTCGATCCTCCGACGACGGTCAGCAGCGGCGCCTCCATCTGCACGAGCCGCGGCACCAGGTAGTCGGCCAGCTGGTTGCGCACGGCGTCACGCTGGGTCCGGAC
Source organism: Aeromicrobium marinum DSM 15272 (assembly GCF_000160775.2). Taxonomy (NCBI): domain Bacteria; kingdom Bacillati; phylum Actinomycetota; class Actinomycetes; order Propionibacteriales; family Nocardioidaceae; genus Aeromicrobium; species Aeromicrobium marinum. Next base: position 1,789,630 of record NZ_CM001024.1, read on the forward strand.
GTCGTCGACGTCGTCGGTGGCGAGGTCGAGCCGGACCGACCGGACCACCGTGAGCAGGGTGCTGAGGGCACCCAGGAGCTCG